>NZ_CP040244.1:3724848-4026498 GCF_005517195.1 Streptomyces vilmorinianum
CGTCCATCAGTGTGCAGACGAGGTGGAAGAGCCCGTCATGGTGCCGGATCGTCGGCGCGAACAGGCCGCGTGAGGGCCCGCACCCGTCGAGGTCGAGCTGGGACGGTCGGTCCAGCGCGGAGCCGAGACGGCGCCAGTTCACGAGATCGCGGCTGTGGAACACGGGGAGCCCCGGGAACCACTCGAAGCTGGACGTCACCAGGTAGTAGTCCGCCCCCACCCGGCAGACGGACGGGTCGGGGCGGAACCCGGGCAGCACGGGATCACCGAACGACGTGGTCATGGCACCGGGACGATCTCGACCGGCACGGACAGCACCCGGTCGGCCGCCGGGTGACGTAGGGGGCCGTGCAGGGTGAAGGACCCCTGGAGCGGAAGATCGCCGCTGGACCGTCCGACGGCCACGCCGATCTCTCCGGGTTCCACTCTCCTGCGCAGGTCGACCCCGGTGAAGGAGGTCCGGTCGGCATGGACGGAGAAGGTGATCCGGGCAGCCTCGCCCGGCCGCAGCTCGACCCTGCCGAATCCGGCGAGCCACCGCCGGGGCCGGACGACGGACGCCTCGGGGTCCGAGAGGTACAGCTGGACCACCTCGGTCCCGGCCACCTCGCCGACGTTGCGTACGGTGACCGCGACGGAGACGACTCCGTCCGTCGGAGCGACGGGATCCACCGAGATGTCCGAGTAGGTGAATCTGGTCCAGCTCAGCCCGTGCCCGAAAGGGAACAGCGGAGTCGGGTCCACCGAGCTCCAGTCGGTGTGACCGCCCAGCGTGGAGTGCAGGTAGGTGCCGGGCTGTCCGCCGACCTGGCGGGGGATGGAGACGGGGAGCCGCCCGGATGGTTCCGCGGCCCCGCTGATGATCCGCGCCAGCGCCGTCCCGCCCTCTTCGCCGGGGAAGAAGGCCTGGACGACGGCCGCCGCGCGCTCGGCGAGCGAGCCGAGCGCGTAGGGCCGGCCGGAGACGAGGACCAGGACGGTCGGCACCCCGGAGTCCAGCACGGCGGAGGCGAGCGCGGCCTGGTCACCGGGCAGGTCGAGGGTCTCGGCGTCGCAGCCCTCTCCCGAGGTGCCCCGGCCGAACATGCCGGCCCGGTCGCCGAGTACCAGCACGTTCACCTCCGGATCGTCCGCGGTGACCGTGAACCCGGCGGCGGTGAGCGCCTCGCCGAGTGTCGGGATGTCCAGCCCGGGGGCGCCGGGCAGCGCGACGTGGTTGGGGAAGGAGTAGCAGCCGAGGAAGGAGTGGGGGTCGTCGGCGTACGGCCCGCTGACCGCGACCCGGCACGGCCGCAGCGGCAGGATGCCGTCGTTGGCGAGCAACACGGTGGACCGTTCGGCCAGGAGCCTGGCCAGTGCCCGGTGCTCCGGCGGGTCGAGGTCGACCGGCTCGGGCTTGACGGGTTCCCAGTCGGGGTCGAGCAGGCCGAGTTCGGCCTTCTGCAGCAGGACGCGCTCCGCGGCCCGGTCGACGAGCTCCTCGGGTACGTCTCCCGACCGTACGAGTGTGGTCAGCGGCTCGCCGTAGCAGCGGGCCGTGGGCAGCTCGACGTCGATTCCGGCGGTCAACGCCAGCGCGCCGGCCGCGCCGCGCGATCCGGTCACGCCGTGCCGGGTCTCCAGGAAGGAGACGGCGTAATAGTCGGCGACGACGACACCGCCGAAACCGAGCTCATCCCTGAGCAGTCCGGTCAGCAGGCGTTCGTCGGATGCGACCGGGACGCCGTCCACGTCGGTGTAGCTGTTCATCACCGACCGGGCGCCTCCCTCGCGCAGCGCCCGTACGAAGGGCTCGACCAGCACGTCGGCGAACTCGCGCGGCCCCGAGGCGACGGGGGCCATGTTCCGGCCGCCTCGCGAGGCCGAGTACCCGGCGAAGTGCTTGAGCGTCGCCACGACGCCGGCGCCTTCCAGGCCCTGCACGTAGGCGGTGCCGATCGCTCCGACGAGATAGGGGTCCTCGGCGATGCACTCCTCGGTCCTGCCCCACCGGTAGTCGCGGACCACGTCGAGCACCGGAGCCAGCCCCTGGTGGACGCCGACCCGCCGCATCCTCTCGCCGATGGCGGCGGCCATCCGCTGTACGAGCGCGGGATCGAAGGACGCGCCCCAGGCGAGCGGCCCGGGGAAGACCGTGGCCCCGAACGTCATGAACCCGGTCAGGCACTCCTCGTGAGCGATCGCCGGGATACCGAACCGGCCGGCCCCGGTCACCTGCCGCTGGAGTGAGGCGAGTCGCTCCATCCCGGCTTCCGCCGTGATCGGCGCGGTTCCGTACACCCGGGTGAGCTGGCCAAGACCGTGCCCCACGATGTCGTCGAGGCCCGGCGCCGGCTCGCCGGAATCGTCCTCCATCGGCGCGACGGGCGCTCCGGGATTCGAGGGCAGTGCCCAGAAGCCGGTGAGTTGCCCCGCCTTCTCCTCCAGCGTCATCCGACTCAGCAGATCGGCGACTCGCACGGAAGCGGGCAGGAGGGGGTCACGCCAAGGCTCGTTCAAGGGGTTCTCCTAGAGACGGGGCGGGGCGGTGGAGAGCCGGACCTTGAGTTCGGTCGAGAGCTCCATCCGGGGGCTGACCAGGGGCTGGTCCTCCAGAAGCTGGAACAGCGTGCGGGCGGCGAGCCGGCCCATCTCCTCCAGCGGCTGGCGCACCGTCGTCAGCGGCGGTGACAGCCAGTCGCACATCGGCAGGTCGTCGAAGCCGATCACGCTGAGGTCCCGCGGGATGCTCAGTCCGCCCTGTCGGGCGGCCTCGTAGACGCCCATCGCCTGCTGGTCGCTGCCGGCGAAGACGGCGGTCGGCGGCTCGGGGAGGGCGAGCAGCTCCTGGGCGCACCGGAATCCGCCTTCGTGCTGGAAGTCGCCGAACCGGATCAGGTCGCGGTCGACCTCGATACCGGCCCGCTCCAGAGCGGCCCGGTATCCGTCGATGCGAGCCTGGCTGCAGAGCATCTCCCTGCGCCCGCCGATCGCGGCGATCCGGCGGTGTCCCATTCCCAGCAGGTGCTCGGTGGCGGCCAGGCCGCCGGCCCAGTTGGTCGCGCCGATGCTCGGAACGCCGTTGTCCGGCAGGTCGATCGGGTCGATGACGACCAGCGCCACCCCGCCCCGCTCGACCTGGGCGCGCTGGGCCTGGGTGACCGAGGCGGTGACGAGGATGACGCCGTCGCTGTGATGCTGGACCGGCAGTGCGGCCCAGCTCGACGGCGTGGCCTCGCCCGGCGGGACGAGCGACACGACGGTGCCGACGCCCCGCTGGGCGCACTCGGCCTCGACGCCGCGCAGTATCTCCACCGCCCACGCGCTGTCCAGACCGCCGATGATCAGGTCGACCAGGCCCGATCTGCGAGCCCTGCTCTGCCTGCCGGGCTGGAGGTAGTTGTGGGACCGCAGCAGTGCCTCGATCCGTTCGCGTGTCGAGGGCGCGACATCGGAGCGGCCGTTGATCACCTTGGAGACGGTGGCCTGGGAGACCCCTGCCTCCGCGGCGATGACCGCCAGAGTCGCACGCCGCTCGTTCAACTTCTCTCCTCTCGACGCCGTCGATCGACGACAGGTATCGCAAACTTTCGAAGAGTTTCTGGTCGGCGCGACTGCTTGTCAAGCCCAGGATCAAGCAGTGTTCCGAGATAAATCGGTGAGAGGTCTTGACCGTGCAGCCCGACGTTCCTAGTTTGTGGCACCACAGAATTCGAGAGTATTTCGAAAAGTTTTCGAGCGCGAGACCGGCGATCAACCCGGCAGCGGCTCGGCATCGAACCCGGCATCCCCCATCACGGAGGTCCCATGGCCAGCACTCCCCCGAGCCGGCGAAACTTCCTGGCGCTCGCGGGCTTGACCGCACTGTCCGTCTCCATGACCGCGGCCTGCGGGGCCGACGAATCGGGCGGCAGGCCGTCGGCCGACGGCAAGGTGACGTTCGAGTGGTGGAACATCGCCACGACGGAACCGGGCAAATCCCTCTTCCCGCAGATCTCCTCGGCGTTCACGACCGCTCACCCGAACATCGCGATCAACACGACCTCGTTGGAGAACGAGGCCTTCAAGTCCAAGCTGACCGCCACCACCTCCTCGGGCAAGCTCCCCGACGTCTTCCAGACCTGGGGCGGCGGTGTGCTGCAGCAGCAGGTCGACGCGGGGCTGGTCGAGGACCTCACCGACGTCCTGGGCTGGTCGTCCGCCCTCACCCCGGTCTCGCTGCAGGCCTACCAGTTCGGGGGCCGCACCTACGCGGTGCCGTACGACATCGGCATGGTCGGCTTCTGGTACAACAAGAAGCTCTTCGCCAAGGCCGGAATCACCGCCCCGCCGGCCACCTGGGCCGAGTTCCTCGACGACGTCAGGAAGCTCAAGGCGGCGGGCATCACCCCGATCGCCCTCGCGGGCAAGGAGAAGTGGCCGGGCCACTACTACTGGGCCTACCTCGCGATGCGCGTCGCCGGCCTCCCCGCGCTGCAGAAGGCCGCGACCACCAAGGACTTCACCGGCGCCGGCTTCGTCCAGGCGGGCGCCCACCTCAAGGAGCTCGTCGACCTCCAGCCGTTCCAGCCGGCCTTCCTCGGCGCCGGCTACGCCACCCCCGGCGGGCAGGCCGCGACCATGGGCAACGGCAAGGCCGCCATGGAGCTGATGGGACAGTGGGGACCGTCGGTACAGAAGGACGCGGGCGCCGACCTCGGAGCGGACCTGGGCTTCTTCCCCTTCCCGACGGTCGACGGCGGTGTGGGACAGGCCACCGAGGTGTTCGGCGGCGGCGGTGGCTTCGCGCTGCGCAAGGGCGCCCCGAAGGAGGCACTGGACTTCCTGAAGTTCTTCGTCCTGGAGAACGAGTCCAAGCTGCTGGCCTCCAACGGCTACCTGCCGGTGGTCAAGGGGGCGGAGAGCCAGCTCACCGACGCCAACAAGAAGGTGGTGGCCGAGAGCCTGGTCAAGGCGACGGGCTTCCAGCTCTTCCTCGACCAGGCGTACCCGCCGGCGGTCGGCCAGGAGGTCAACGACAGCGTCGCCGACCTCATAGCCGGCAAGAAGACGCCCGAGCAGGTCACCACGTCGATCACCGAGGCTGCGCAGAGTGCCTAGCTTCGTGTCCACCCTGGCAAAGGAGCGGACGGAGGAGGCCGTGCCGGCGCACCCGCCACTCCCGGCCCGGTCGCGCCTGCGCGGGTGGGGAGACTGGGCGTCGGTCGCCTGGTTCCTCGTCCCGGCCCTGGTCCTCTTCCTCGTCTTCGTCCTCGCCCCGATCGTCGTCGCCGTCTACACCGGCTTCTTCAAATGGGGCGGGATCGGCCCCATGGACGACTTCGTCGGCTTCGCGAACTACACCAAACTGTTCGGCGATCAGGTCTTCCTCGGCGATCTGGGGCGCGGGCTGTATCTGATCGTGCTGTCGATCACAGTGCAGCTGCCGTTCGCCCTGTTCACCGCGGTCCTGCTCAACCAGAGGCTCCGTGGCCGGGCCGTCTACCGGATGCTGTTCTTCGCGCCGTACATCCTGTCCGAAGTGGTCACGGCGGTCCTCTTCACGATGATCTTCCTGCCCGGCGCCGGCATGGCCGACCACCTCGCCGGCCTCTTGGGCCTGGAGGGATTGCAGGGCAAGTGGCTCGCCGATCCCTCGACGGTCATGCCGACCCTGTTCGTGGTGATGATCTGGAAGTACTTCGGCTTCCACATGATGCTCTTCCTCGCCGGACTGCAGAGCATCCCGTCCGAGATCCTCGAGGCCGCCTCCATCGACGGCGCCGGCGCCTGGCAGCGCTTCCGGCACGTGACGCTGCCGCTGCTCGGCCCGACGATCCGGATCAGCGTCTTCCTTTCGATCATCGGGTCCATCCAGCTCTTCGACCTCGTCTGGGTCATGACCGCGGGCGGGCCCAACCACTCCTCCGAGACGATGGCGATCGCGATGTTCCAGTTCGGGTTCAAGCGGTACCAGGTCGGCTACGCCAGTGCGATCAGTGTGGTGCTGTTCATGATCAGCCTGGTCTTCTCCCTCTTCTACCAGCGTTACGTGCTCCGCCGCGATCTGAGCGGGGCCGTTACCTCGGGAGCTGGCCGATGAACGCCCGCCGGACGGCACGCGGCCTTTCGCTGCACGCCGTGGTCTGGCTGATCGCCGCGTTCGTCGCCGTGCCGCTGCTCTACGCGGTGATCTCCGGGTTCAAGAGCACCGGCGAGCTCACGACGAATCCGTTCGGGCTGCCGGAGCAGTGGAAGACCGGAAACTACACCGGAATTCTCAGCGACGGAATGTTCTGGCGGCAGATCGCCAACAGCGCGGGAATCGCGATCGGCACGACGTGCTGCACGGTGGCGGCCTCCGCGATGGCGGCGTTCGTGCTGGCCCGTTATGCCTTCCGGGGCAGGGAGTTGTTCTATACGCTCTTCACGATCGGGCTGATGTTCCCGTTCGCGGTGGCCGTCCTGCCGCTCTTCCTCATGCTGCGCACCTTCGGCCTGCTCGACAACCCGCTCGGGGTGATCCTCCCGCAGGCGGCTTTCGGGCTCCCCATGACGATCGTGATTCTGCGCGGCTTCTTCCGGACCATCCCGGCGGAGATCGAGGAGGCCGCCACCATGGACGGCTGCGGCAAGTTCCGCTTCTTCTGGAAGATCCTGCTGCCGATGGCGCGTCCGGCGCTCGGTACGGTCTCGGTGCTGGCGGTCGTCGCGAGCTGGAACAACTTCTTCCTGCCGCTGCTGGTGTTCAGCGATCCGAAATGGCAGACGATCCCGGTCGGTGTCCAGCAGTTCCAGGGCCAGTACTCGACCGACTTCGCGCTCGTCCTGGCCTACATCGTGCTCGCCATGGTCCCTGCCCTCGCCTTCTACGCCGTCGCCGAGCGTCAGCTGATCGGCGGCCTTACCGCCGGCGCCACCAAGGGTTGACCTGTCCCGCGTGACCTCCACCCCCGAGGAGACTCCGTGAAACGCCTGACCGCTCTGACGGCAGTCGTACTGTTAGCGCTGACAACTCACGTTGCCGCCGCTGACCCCGTGCCACTCGCCACCGGCCCCGCCATCGACTTCCGGGCCGCACTCCAGCCCATCGACGGATTCGGCTTCTCGATGGCCTTCCAGCGGGCCGACCTGCTGCACGGCGCGCGCGGCCTCAGCCCCGCCAAGCGGCGCGAGGTGCTCGACCTGCTGCTCAGCAAGGACAAGGGCGCGGGCCTGTCGATCCTGCGCCTGGGCATCGGGTCGTCGACCGACCGGGTCTACGACCACATGCCGACGATCCTGCCGGCCGATCCGGGCGGGCCGGACGCCACACCGAAGTACGTCTGGGACGGCTATGACGGCGGCCAGGTCTGGCTCGCCAAGGAGGCCAAGGCGTACGGCGTCGAACGGTTCTTCGCCGACGCCTGGAGCGCGCCGGCCTTCATGAAGACCAACGGCAGCGAGAACGACGGCGGCGAGCTCCTGCCCGAATGGCGTCAGGCCTACGCGAACTACCTCGTCCAGTACGCGAAGTTCTACGAGCGGGAAGGCATCGGAATCACCGACCTGGGGTTCACCAACGAACCCGACTGGACGGCGACCTACGCCTCGATGCGCTTCACCCCGCAGCAGGCCGTCGACTTCCTCAAGGTGCTCGGGCCGACCGTCCGCGCGTCCGGACTGAAGGCCGGGGTGGTCTGCTGCGACGCCGCGGGTTGGGACCGGCAGGTCGCCTACACCGAGGCCATCGAGGCGGACCCGGCGGCCGACAAGGCCGTGCGGACCATCACCGGCCACCGCTACAGCGGTCCGACCACGGTCCCGCAGCCGACCGACAAGCGCGTCTGGATGTCGGAATGGTCACCGGACGGCACCACCTGGAACGAGAACTGGGACGACGGCAGCGGCTACGACGGCCTCACGGTTGCCGCCGACATCCAGAACACCCTGACCGTCGGCAACGCCAACGCCTACGTCTACTGGACCGGCGCGTCCCTCGGCGCGACCCGAGGGCTCATCCAGCTCGCCAACCCGGGTGACGGCTACCGGGTGTCCAAGCGGTACTGGGCACTGGCCGCCTTCAGCCGGTTCATCCGCCCCGGCGCCGTCCGCGTGCCGGTCACGAACGCCGACCCGGCACTGCGCATCACGGCCTTCCGCAACACCGACGGCAGTCGCGTCATCGAGATCCTCAACACCGCGACCACGCGGAAGTCCGCCGAGTTCGCTCTCCGCGGCGGAGGCGACCGGCACCCCGACGGCTACGTCACCGACGAGACCCGCTCGATCACCCCGGCCGACGTCGTCTCCACGCACGGCACGACCCTCACGGCCACGCTCGCCCCGCGCGCGCTGACCACGATCGTCCTCGACTGAAACGACGGACCCCTCCGAGGAGTCATCCATGTCCCTGTCCCGGCACCT
The DNA here is from genome assembly GCF_005517195.1 of Streptomyces vilmorinianum. Classification (NCBI taxonomy): domain Bacteria; kingdom Bacillati; phylum Actinomycetota; class Actinomycetes; order Kitasatosporales; family Streptomycetaceae; genus Streptomyces; species Streptomyces vilmorinianum. Next base: position 3,733,213 of record NZ_CP040244.1, read on the forward strand.
CATCGCCCTGTCCGCCGCCGTCTGCCTCGCGGCCGGCCTCGCCGCCGCGCCCGCGACCGCCGAGCCCCGTCCCAGGACGCTCGGCGAACTGGCCAGGAAGCACCACAAGTACTTCGGCTCGGCCACCGACAACCCCGAGTTCACCGACGCCGCCTATCTGAAGCTCCTCGGCAGCGAATTCGGGCAGACCACCCCCGGCAACGCCATGAAGTGGTATGCCACCGAACCCGAGCGCGGTGTCTTCGACTTCACCGCCGGCGACGAGGTCGTGGCCTTCGCCAAGGCCCACCACCAGAAGGTCCGCGGCCACACCCTCGTCTGGCACAGCCAGCTCCCCGCCTGGCTCACCGAGCGCGACTGGACCGCCGAGGAGCTGCGCGCCGTCCTCAAGAACCACATCCAGACGGTGGTCCGGCACTACAAGGGTCAGGTCATTCACTGGGACGTCGTCAACGAGGCGTTCAACGAGGACGGCACCTACCGAGAGTCGCTCTTCTACAAGACGCTCGGCCCCGGCTACATCGCCGACGCCCTGCGCTGGGCCCACGAGATCGACCCGCACGCCAAGCTGTACCTCAACGACTACAACGTCGACGGGATCGGCCCCAAGAGCGACGCCTACCACACCCTGATCAAGCAGTTGAAGGCCGACGGCGTCCCGGTGGAGGGCTTCGGCATCCAGGGCCATCTGGCGCTTCAGTACGGCTTCCCCGCCGACGTCCGGCAGAACATGCAGCGCTTCGCCGACCTCGGCGTCGAGGTCGCGGTCACCGAGCTCGACATCCGGATGAACCTCCCGGCGACCCCTTCGATGCTCGCCACCCAGGCCACCTGGTACGCGGACTACGTCAAGGCCTGCCTGGCGGTCAGGAAATGCGTCGGCGTCACCATCTGGGACTACACGGACAAGTACTCGTGGATCCCCTCCGTATTCCCCGGCGAGGGCGCCGCGCTGCCCTACGACGAGAACCTGAGGCCCAAGCCCGCCTACCACGCGATCAGGGAGGTACTGGGCGGATGATCAGAACGGCGATCGTGGGTACGGGCGGGATCGCCGGCATCTGCCACGTTCCCGCTCTCCGGGCACAGGCGCACCGGGCCGAGATCGTGGCGGCCGTCGACGTGGACGCCACGCGCGCCGAGGCGTTCGCGGCCGAGCACGGCATCCCCGCGGTCTACACAGACCTGCACACGATGCTCGACGAACAGCGCCCGGACGTCGTGCATCTGTGCACGCCGCCGTCCTTGCACGCCGAACAGGCCGTGGCGTGCCTGGAGTCGGGGGCGTGGGTGTGGTGCGAGAAGCCGGTGGCCCTGTCGCTGGCCGAGCTCGACCGGATCCAAGCCGCCGAAGGCCCCGCCGTCGCGGGCGCGGTGTTCCAGCACAGGTACGGCTCGGGCGCCCGATACCTGCGCGACCGGATCGCGGCCGGGACCCTGGGGCGTCCCTTGGTCGCGCAGTGCGTCACGGCGTGGTACCGCGACGACGCCTACTACGAGGTGCCCTGGCGCGGCAGCTGGCGCAGCGAGGGCGGCGGCCCGACCCTGGGGCACGGCATCCATCAGATGGATCTGATGCTGGACGTGCTCGGCGCATGGGCAGAGGTGCGCGCGATGGCCGGCCGGCTGGAGCGCGACGTCCAGACCGAGGACGTGTCCACGGCCCTGGTCCGGTTCGAGAACGGAGCCATCGCGACGGTCGTCAACAGCGTCCTCTCCCCACGCGAGGAGAGCTATCTGCGGTTCGACCTCACCGACGCCACGGTCGAACTCCGGCACCTGTACGGCTACTCCAACGCGGACTGGACGTTCACCGCCAGGTCGCCCCACGCGAAGTGGGAGCCGCCGGACGACCTGCCCAGCTCGCACACCGCCCAGCTCGCGGACTTCATGGACGGCTACGAGGCCGGGCTCCGGCCCGACCTGGGCAGGCCCACCATGGAACTGGTCACCGCCCTCTACAAGGCGGCGATCACCGGCCTGCCGGTCCGGCGCGGAGAGATCGACGCGACCGATCCGTTCTACGGCTCACTCGACGGGGGACGACCGGAGGCTTTCCGATGACGTTCGAACTCCTCGAGAACGAGGACTCGCTGATCGTCCGGGCTCGCGGGGTCGACCTCTTCCGCTATGTGCACCGGCCGGTCATGGACCCCTTCGAGGCACCGAAGCCCTACCTGCATCCGGTGCGTACGCTCGCCGGCGACGTGGTGACCGGATACCGGCCGCACGACCACCGCTGGCACAAGGGCGTCCAGTTCACGGCGTCATGGGTGTCGGGACAGAACTTCTGGGGCGGCGGCACGTACCTGCGCGGCCGGGGCTATGTCGACCTGCCGAACCTCGGCACGATGCGCAGCCTCACCGTGTCCGGCGAGACAAGTCACGGCCGTGCCGTCGTCACCGAGCACCTGGCCTGGCACACGATGGCGGGGGAGCACTGGATCGACGAGCGTCGCACGCTCACCGCGCGGGACGTCGAGGCCGGCTCCTGGACCCTGGAGATCACCACCGCGCTGACCAACGTCCTCGACACCGACCTGATGTTCGGCAGCCCCGGCACACAGGGCCGAGAACTCGCCGGATACTCCGGTCTGTTCTGGCGCGGCCCGCGTGACTTCACCGGCGGCGACGTGATCGGCCCCGGCATGGGCGAGCAGGGCGCGTGGCTGGCCTTCATCGGCAGGCACGACGAGGTCGACCGCTCCTCCACTCTGCTGTTCCTGGACGATCCGGACGTCCCCGGCCACTGGTTCGTCCGCAGTGAGCCCCTTCCCGCCGTCAACCCGTCCCTGGCGTTCGGCAAGGAACTGTCGCTGGCCCCGGGCGACACCCTGTCGCGCCGTTACCGGATCGTCGTGGCCGACGACGCGTGGACCCTCTCGCGCCTGTCCCGCCACGTCGAGGAACACCCGTGGTGACCCCGCTCCCCGGCGGTGTGGGGATCTCCGGGTTGACCGTGTACGACTGGGAGGCCGCCGACGGGCTGTGCGGCGGCACCCCCCACATGCACCTCGTCTGCTCCGAGGCGTACATCGTGATCGGCGGCTCCGGCAGCGTCCAGACCCTCACCACCTCCGGTTTCACCGACACGCCGCTGCGCCCCGGTGACGTCGTCTGGTTCACCCCCGGAACGATCCACCGTCTCGTCAACGCCGGCGGCCTGCGTCTCGTGGTCCTCATGCAGAACAGCGGACTTCCCGAGGCGGGCGACGCCGTCTTCACCTTCCCCGCTCCCGTACTGGCCGATCCCGACGCCTACCGGGCGGCGGCCGTCCTGACCGGCGACCACGCCGCGGCGGCGCGCCGCCGCCGCGACCTGGCACTCGAAGGCTTCCTGGCCCTGCGTGAAGGTGGGCTGCGGGAGTTCCACGCCGCGGCCCACCGCCTGAAGCGCGATCTCCTTGACGACTGGTGGTTCCGCTGGCGTGACGGCCCGCTGGCGGCGACCCTCGCCACCGGCTGCCAACTGGCAGGGCTGAAGACTGGAGACCTCTCCCACCTCGATCACGGCGACGTGTCGCGGCTGGAGCGCCCGGAGGAACCGCTCTTCGGCATGTGCGGCCTTCTCCACGCCTACCCCGTCCCCGTCCTCCTGACGACGCGGCCGCCGCGCGGTTCGTCGGAGTCACCTCACCTCCAACCCCCGAAGGAGCCCTGCTGATGAGGTTTCGCCATCCACCCCTGGTCCTGAGTCTCGTCCTCGCGGTCCTGTCGTCCTTGCTGCTCGGGGCCACTCTTCTCAATGCCCCGCCCGCCGCCGCGGCCACCATCGACACCAACGCCTGGTACGTGCTGGTCAACCGCAACAGCGGAAAGGCCCTGGACGTCTACAACCTCGCGACCGGCGACGGCGCCCGCATCACCCAGTGGACCAGGAACGACCAGAACCAGCAGCAGTGGCAGTTCGTCGCCTCCGGCGACGGCTACTACCGTGTCAAGTCCCGCCACTCGGGCAAGGTCCTGGACGTCCAGAACAGTTCCACCGCCAACGGCGGCGCGATCGTCCAGTGGACGGACGTGAACGGCACCAACCAGCAGTGGCGGCCGGCCGACAGCGCGGACGGTCACATCAGGCTCGTCGCCCGCCACAGCGGCAAGGCCCTCGAGGTCCAGGGCGGCTCCACCGCCGACAACGCGAATATCGTCCAGTACGACGACTGGGGCGGCGCCAACCAGCAGTGGCAGCTCGTCAAGGTCGCGGGCGGCACCCCCGGCACCTGTGTCCTTCCCTCGACGTACCGCTGGTCGTCGACGGGCGCGCTGGCGCAGCCCAAGGCCGGGTGGGCCTCGCTCAAGGACTTCACCGTCGCCCCCCACAACGGCAAGCACCTCGTCTACGCGACGACGCACGGCACCACGGGGACGGGAGTGGGCTGGGGCTCGATGAACTTCACCCCGTTCACCGACTGGTCTCAGATGGCCACGACGGGCCAGAACAAGATGTCGAATTCCGTCGTCGCACCCACGCTCTTCTACTTCGCGCCGAAGAACATCTGGGTCCTTGCGTACCAATGGGGCAGGACCGCCTTCTCCTACCGGACGTCGAGCGACCCCACCAACCCGAACGGCTGGTCGGCGGAGCAGGAGCTCTTCTCCGGAACCATCGCCGACTCGGGCACGGGTCCGATCGACCAGACGCTCATCGCCGACGACCGGAACATGTACCTGTTCTTCGCCGGTGACAACGGCAAGATCTACCGGGCGAGCATGCCGATCGGGAACTTCCCCGGCAGCTTCGGCTCGTCGTACACGACGGTCATGAGCGACACGGCGAAGAACCTGTTCGAGGCGCCCCAGGTCTACAAGGTCAAGGGCCAGAACCAGTACCTCATGATCGTCGAGGCCCGGGGGGCGAGCGAGCAGCGCTACTTCCGCTCGTTCACGGCCTCCAGCCTGAGCGGTGCGTGGACCCCGCAGGCCGCGACCGAGAACAACCCCTTCGCGGGGAAGGCCAACAGCGGAGCCACCTGGACCGACGACATCAGCCACGGCGAGCTGATCCGCGCCGGCGCCGACCAGACGTTCACGATCGACCCCTGCAACCTGCAGTTCCTCTACCAGGGTCGTGATCCCAACTCCGGCGGTGACTACGGCCAGTGGGCCTACCGCCCGGGTCTGCTGACGCTCCAGCGCTGACGACGTGGCGGGCTCGGTGGTCACCCGAGCCCGCCATGGTCGCGGGCCAGGGCCGCGTTCGGGACCCGCGTCGCCTTCGCTGTTCTTCCTGGTGTGCGTGGCCGTGGCCGGCGCGTACGGTGCCGCTACGGCGAGCCGGAAGATCCTCTTCGTGCAGACCGTTCAGGCACTGATCGGTCCGGCCCTGGTGCCGGCCGCCCACTGAGCGACGCCGGCGGACCGACCCGGTCTCACGTCGTATTCTTTGCCGACGCAGAGGCAGGTCGCCGTACCCCGGCGGACCGCTTCCCTGGAGAAGGTGGGAATGGGGCTCATCGACGTGGACCACACGGGGCTGGTCGTCGCGGCGCAGGCCGGTGACGACCGGGCGCGCGAGGAGCTGATCGCTGCGTACCTGCCGCTGGTCTACAACATCGTCGGGCGAGCGCTGAGCGGCCATGCCGACGTCGACGACGTCGTCCAGGAAACCCTGTTGCGTGTGGTGCGTGACCTGCCTGCCCTGCGCGCCCCCGAGAGCTTCCGGTCCTGGCTCGTGTCGATCACGCTCCGCCAGATCAATAGCCACCTGCACCGGAAACACGCCTTCGCCGAACGGACCACGGCCATCGACGAGGCGCACCAGATACCGGATGCCGGCGCCGAGCCCGTGGACACGGCGATCCTCCGGCTGCATGTCTCGGACGAGCGCCGTCGCGTCGTCGAAGCCGGCCGGTGGCTTGATCCGGATCATCGGGTGCTGCTGTCGCTCTGGTGGCAGGAATGCGCCGGTTCGCTGAGCCGCGACGACATCGCCGCCGCGACGGGGCTCACGGTCGCCCACGTCGGAGTACGCCTGCAACGCATGCGCGAGCAGCTGGAACTGTGCAGGACGATCGTCGCCGCGCTGGAGGCCGACCCGCGCTGTCCCCAACTGGACGAGGCCGTCGTCGGCTGGGACGGCCTGCACGCGTCGGTGTGGCGCAAGCGCATGGCGCGGCACACCCGTGGCTGCCCGGTCTGCACGGGGCCGACGACGGAACGGGTTCCGGCAGAACTGCTCCCCCTCGGCCTCGCGACGCTGGCCGTCCCGGCCGGACTGATCTCCGCGCTCGCCGCCAAGGGTCTGCTGTCGGGTGCCGCCGCGATCGCCGCCGGGCCGGCCGCGGCACACGTCGCTGTCGGCAGCGCGACGGGGGGAGGTGGCCTGCACGTCGCGCTGACCGGCAAACTCGGGCCGATCACCGCTCACCCGCTGGTGAGCCTCGCCACCGGCGCGGTGCTCATCGCCGGAACCGCCACCTATGTGAACTGGCCCGAACCGGCGCCTCGGGTGCCCGCCGTCATCGCCGCCCCCACGGCCGGCACCGCCTCGCCGGTCCCGTCGCGCACCACGACGTCGGACGAACCGTCCCCGGCGAGTCCGCCCGCCGCCGCGGCCACTGTTCCGCTCGGCGCGCGGTCGCTGGAGTCCGTGGACGAACCCGGCCTGTTCGTCACCTATGCCGGCGACCACGCGACGCTCGGCCGGGTCTCCGCGTCCAGCGGCGCGCAGACCCGGAACCGGGGCACCTTCACGGTCATCGCGGGGCTGGCCGACACACGGTGTGTCACCTTCCGCGCCGCGGACGGCCGGTACCTTCGCCACTACTACCTGCGGCTGCGGCTGAGCACCGACGACGGCAGCGATCTGTTCCGTGAAGACGCGACCTTCTGTCCGCGGCCTGGGTCGGTCGCGGGGTCGGTGACCCTGCACGCGCACAACTATCCCGGCTCCGTCCTCCGCCATCGTGACGGAGGCATCTGGCTCGACGGCTCCGACGGGACACGGACCTTCGCCGGGCAGGCATCCTTCATCGTGCGCCGGACCTGGTCGTGAGAGTTCCTCCTGCGCCACGCCGTTTCCCACCAGGCAGTGAGTCGGGTGCCTCGCGCCGCCTCCGCGGGGACGACCGAGCCGCGGGGCTCGGCGTATCGCTTTCTGCCTGCGACATGCGTCACTGAGCAGACTTCCGGACAGCGCGACTTTTCTGTTATGCGACCTCGTGTTCGGCAGCCTCCACTTCAGGGGTGACCTTCCCCCACTGGCGTATCCCCCTGAAGAGAGGCCTCCCATGACGCAACGCACCCATGTGCACCGCGACCCGCGAGGAAAGGTATGAAGGGCCTGCACCGGCTCCGCAGGCGTCGCCGTACCTGGGCGACAGGACTGTCGGCCGCGGCAGTGGCGACCGGTGTCGTGACGTTCCTCCCCAGCTCCGCCGGCGCCGCAGGCCTGGGCACTCACGCGGCCCCCTCGGGCAGGTACTTCGGCACGGCCGTGGCCGCCGGCAGGCTCGGCGACGCCGCGTACACAGCGATCTCGGACCGGGAGTTCAACATGATCACCCCGGAGAACGAGATGAAGTGGGACGCCATCGAACCGTCCCGCGGCAGATTCAACTTCGCCCCGGCGGACCGGATCGTCGATCGTTCCCTGGCACGCGGCCAGCGCCTCCGCGGCCACACCACGGTCTGGCACTCGCAGCTCCCCTCCTGGGTGAGCTCCATCCGCGACGCGAAGACGCTGCGCAGCGTGATGAACCACCACATCACCACCCAGCTGACCCACTACAAGGGCAAGATCTACGCCTGGGACGTGGTCAACGAGGCGTTCGCCGACGGCGGCAGCGGCCGGCTCCGCGACTCGGTCTTCCAGAAGGTGCTGGGCGACGGCTTCATCGAGGAAGCGTTCCGCACCGCCCGCGCGGCCGACCCCTCGGCCAAGCTCTGCTACAACGACTACAACATCGAGAACTGGTCGGACGCCAAGACCCAGGCTGTCCACCGCATGGTCAAGGACTTCAAGTCCCGCGGCGTTCCCATCGACTGCGTCGGGTTCCAGAGCCACTTCGGGTCGGGTGGACCGCCGGCGAGCTTCAGGACCACCCTGGCCGCCTTCGCCGCCCTGGGCGTCGACGTCCAGATCACCGAGCTGGACATCGCCCAGGCGTCACCCACCCACTACGCGAACACGGTCAGCACCTGCCTTTCCGTGGCCCGGTGCACCGGCATCACGGTGTGGGGCGTCCGTGACGGCGACTCCTGGCGGAGCGGCGAAAGCCCCCTGCTGTTCGACCGGAACGGCAAGCCCAAGCCCGCGTACACCACCGTCATGAACGCTCTCACGTCCGGCTCCGATACCCCGGCCAAGCCGACCGACGGTACCGGGGAGATCAAGGGCGTGGCCTCCGGCCGCTGTATCGACGTGCCCGGCTCCGCCACCGCCAACGGCATCCGGGCGCAACTGTGGGACTGCGGCGGACAGGCCGGCCAGCGCTGGACCCACACCGCCGCCAAGCAGCTGAAGGTCCACGCCGGCAAGTGCCTGGACGCCAAGGGAAAGGGCACCGCCAACGGCACCCCGGTGATCATCTGGGACTGCAACGGTGGCGCCAACCAGCAGTGGGACGTCACCCCCGACGGCACGATCATCGGCGTCCAGTCCGGGCTGTGCCTCGACGCCGTCGGCGCGGCCACCGCGAACGGCACCACGATCCAGCTGTACACCTGCGCGTCGGTCGGCAACCAGAAGTGGACCGTCCCCTCCGCGACGGGCAGCGGCGTGTGTGCTCTTCCTTCGACGTACAAGTGGAGCTCGACGGGTGCCCTCGCCCAGCCGTCGAACGGATGGGCAGCGGTGAAGGACTTCACTCACGTCATGCACAACGGCAAGCACCTGGTCTACGCGTCGAGCGCGTCGGGAACCTCGTACGGCTCGATGGCGTTCAGCCCCTTCACGAACTGGTCCGACATGGCGTCGGCCGGCCAGACGAAGATGAGCCAGAACGCGGTGGCGCCCACGTTGTTCTACTTTGCGCCCAAGAAGATCTGGGTCCTTGCGTACCAGTGGGGTGCGTCGCCCTTCAGCTACCGCACGTCCAGCGACCCCACCAACCCCCATGGCTGGTCCGCGCCGAAGCCACTGTTCACCGGCAGCATCCCCCGCACCGAATCCGGCACCGGCCCGATCGACCAGACCCTGATCGCCGACGACCGGAACATGTACCTGTTCTTCGCCGGTGACAACGGCAAGATCTACCGGGCGAGCATGCCGATCGGGAACTTCCCCGGCAGCTTCGGCTCGTCGTACACGACGGTCATGAGCGACACGGCGAAGAACCTGTTCGAGGCGCCCCAGGTCTACAAGGTCAAGGGCCAGAACCAGTACCTCATGATCGTCGAGGCCCGGGGCGCGAGCGAGCAGCGCTACTTCCGCTCGTTCACGGCCTCCAGCCTGAGCGGTGCGTGGACCCCGCAGGCCGCGACCGAGAACAACCCCTTCGCGGGGAAGGCGAACAGCGGAGCCACCTGGACCGACGACATCAGCCACGGTGACGTGGTCCGCAGCAACCCCGATCAGACCATGACGATCGACCCCTGCAACCTGCAGTTCCTCTACCAGGGCAAGTCCCGCACCGCGGGTGGCCCCTACGACCGACTGCCGTACCGGCCGGGCGTCCTCACGCTGCAGCGCTGACCCGCCCGATCAACGGTTACACAAGGAGAACACCCCCCTCATGAACAACCCCACGAACGGCGCGCGCCGCGGGCGTCACCGTCGTCGCTGGAGCGCCACCGCCCTGCTGCTCGGTGTGCCCGCCGCCGTCGTCCCGTACCTCCTGTTCACCCAGGAGGACTCGCAGGCCGCGACCGTCGACGCCAACGCCTACTACCGGCTGATCTCCGTGCGCAGCGGCAAGGCCCTGGACGTCAACGCCTTCTCCACCGCCGACGGAACCCGCATCCAGCAGTGGACCGACCAGAACACCGCCAACCAGCAGTGGCGGCTGCGGTCCACCGGCGACGGCTACTACGAGCTGGTGAACCGCAACAGCGGCAAAGTGCTCGGCATAGCGGGCGATTCGACCGCACAGGCGGCTGCCGCCGAGCAGCAGACCGACAGCTCCTCCGCCTCCCAGGAGTGGCGGATCGACGAGGTGAGCGGTTCCGGCGCCGTCACCTTCACCTCCCGCAGGAGCGGCCAGGTCCTGGACGTCTCCGGAGGCTCCACGGCTCAGGGCGCGGCGATCATCCAGTATCCCGGCAGGGGCAGCGCCAACCAGCAGTGGAAGCTGCTGAAGGTCGCCGACGCGCAGTCGGCCGCGGCCGGACCGTACACGTGGCGGAACGCCCAGGTGGTCGGCGGAGGTTACGTCACCGGGCTTGTGTTCAACCCACGGGAGAAGGGGCTGCTGTACGCGCGTACCGACATGGGCGGCGCCTACCGCTGGGACAGCGCGGCCGAGCAGTGGATCCCACTGACCGACTGGCTCGGTGAGAAGGACTGGAACCTGCTGGGCATCGACGCGCTGGCCACCGACCCCGTCGACCCCGACCGGCTCTACCTCGCGGCGGGCACCTACACCAACGAGTGGGCCGGCAACGGAGCGCTCCTGCGCTCCACCGACCGGGGCCGCACCTTCCGGCGCACCGACCTGCCGTTCAAGCTGGGCGGCAACGAGGACGGCCGCGGGGCGGGCGAACGGCTCGTGATCGACCCCTCGGACAACCGCACCCTACTGCTGGGCACCCGCAAGAACGGCCTGTGGCGCAGCACGGACAGCGGTGTGACATGGCGGCAGGTCTCCTCGTTCCCCGTCAAGGACGGGGCGAGCAGCGGCGCGGGCATCTCCTTCGTGACGTACGGTCCGGCAGGCAGCAACACGGTCTACGTCGGCGTCGCCGACAAGTCCACCTCCCTGTACCGCTCCACCGACGGCGGCACCACATGGCAGGCCGTCCCCGGACAGCCCACCGGCCAGTTCCCGCAGCACGGTGTCCTCTCCGGCGACGGCTCGCTCTACCTGACGTACACCAACGCCCCCGGACCCAACGGCGTGACGGCCGGCTCGGTGTGGAAGCACACGCCGAGCGGCGGGGCCTGGAAGAACGTTTCCCCCTCTCAGGGCAGCTACGGCTTCTCCGGACTGGCCGTCGACCCGCGCAAGCCGTCCACGGTGATGGTCACCACTCTTGACCGCTGGTGGCCCGAGGACGAGATCTACCGCACCACCGACGGCGGCACGACGTGGACGGCGCTGGCGGACAAGTCGGTGCGGAACGCCTCCGCCGCTCCCTACGTCGGCACCCACACCGGGCACTGGATGACCGCCCTGGCCATCGACCCCTTCGACTCCGGGCACGTGCTGTACGGCACCGGCAACGGCATCTGGCGCAGCAAGGACGCCACCGCCACCGACAGCGGCGGCACCAGCCACTGGACCGTCGGAGCGCGCGGCCTTGAGGAGACCGCGCTGATGGACGCGATCGCCCCACCGGGCGGCGTCACCGTCCTCACCGCCATGGGCGACCAGGGCGGATTCCGCCACGACGACCTGACCAAGGTGCCCGCCGGGCGACTGAGCAACCCGATGATGACCAACAGCACCGACATCGACTTCGCTCAGGCCAACCCCTCGATGATGGTCCGGGTCGGCCGTGGCGGCGCGCAGGACGGCGCGTACTCCACCGACGGCGGCACCAGCTGGACCGGCTTCAAGGCGGAGCCGGTGGCCGGCGCCCAGGACGGCCATGTCGCGCTCGCGGCGGACGGCTCCACCATCGTCTGGACCCAGGCCGGCCAGGCTCCGTACCGCTCGACCGACAAGGGGGCGAGCTGGTCCAAGGTCCGCGGCCTGGGCACCGACGCCGTCGTCGTCGCCGACCGCTCCTCGGCCAGGACCTTCTACTCCCTGGCCGGCGGCACGCTCCACGCCAGCACGGACGGCGGCGCGACCTTCACCGCCCGCGCCACGAACCTGCCCGCCGGCCGGCTCACGGCCGTCCCCGGCGTCGCCGGGGACCTGTGGATCGCCGGCAGCGCCAAGGGACTGCTGCACTCCACCGACGGCGGCCGCACCTTCACCACGCTCACCACGGTGCAGTCCGCGTCCGCCCTCGGCTTCGGCAAGGCCGCACCCGGCGCCTCCTATCAGGCCCTCTATCTGATCGGCACCGTCAAGGACGTCACCGGCGTCTTCCGCTCCACCGACAAGGGCGCCACCTGGCTCCGCGTCAACGACGACGCCCACCAGTGGGGCGCCATCGGAGGCGTCGGCGTCGTCACCGGCGACCCCGACACCTACGGCCGCGTCTTCGTCGGCACCAACGGACGCGGCCTCCAGTACGGCGACCCGTCCTGACCCTCCCCCCGAGCGGGGCCGCAGGCACGATGCCTGCGGCCCCGGCAGGTGCTACGGCCTCCACCCGGAGGGGCGACCCGTTGCCGACACGCCTCGCGGGCTGCTCGCGCGGCCGGCTCAGTCGGACCGGGCGGGGGCTCGTAGTTCGACCTTGTACCCGCCCTGTGGGGTGGATTCGGCGGTGAGGATGCCGTCGAGCAGTTCGGCGCGTTCCTTCAGACCGATGAGGCCGTGGTGGGCGCTGGGCAGGGCGACAGACGGGCGGGTGGGGGCGGTGTTGGTCACGGTGACGCCGAAGCGGTGTGCGTCGTGCCACAGGCGTACCTCGGCGCGGGCTCCGGGGGCGTGTTTGCGCACGTTGGTGAGTGCTTCCTGGACCGTGCGGTAGACGGTGCGCTGGGCGGTGGTGCTGATGTCTGCGGGAAGCCCTCCGGTCAGGGTGGTCTCGATGCCGCTGTTGGCGATGAGCTGCTGGAGGTCGGCGAGGGTGGGCTGGGGGGCGAGTTCGGTTTCCTTGCCGCCGGAGGCGCGGAGCAGGGTGACCATGTGGCGGAGTTCGTCCAGGGTGTTCGCGCTCAGGGTGCGGATGGTGCGGGCGGCCTCCCGGGCGTCGGGGTCCTTGGCGGCGACCTGCAGGGCTCCGGCCTGTACGGCGATGAGGCTGACCTGGTGGGAGACGACGTCGTGCATCTCGCGGGCGAGTTGGGCGCGTTCGCGGGCGAGGACGGTCTGGGCGTGCAGGGCGCGTTCGTGTTCCCGGGCCTCTTCGACCTCGACGAGCTGGAGGGCCATGTCGTGTCTGGCCTGGACGAGTTGGCCGAACAGCACGGGGGCGATGGCTGTGGCCAGCGTGTAGACGAACTGGACGAGGGTCCAGGTCCGGTCGCCGTCGAACGCGTCGGCCAGCGGCCAGGCGAGGGTGCCCGCCGCCGCGTTCAGCAGGGCGCATCCGGCCAGCAGCGGGCGGTTGCGGCTGGACGCGGCCAGTGTGTACAGGGCGGCGATCGGCGCGACCGCGACGTCCATGAACAGGGTCATGGGCAGGGTGAACAGGAAGACGGCAAGCGGGAAGCGCCTGCGCAGGAACAACGCCGTGCTGCCGAGGGCGACGCAGGCCCAGACGAGAGGGGTCCCCTCGCCGTAGAGGTTGATCCAGGCGTCGAGCACGGCGAGGACGACAAGACCCCCGTCGACGGCCCAGGGGGGTACGCGCCGCCACAGTGCCCGGCCCGTGCTCATCGCCCGTTGTCCCGTGACGGGTTGTCGCCGTTCCTGCCGAGCAGTCCGGCCCGCTCGGCGAGCAGTGCGGCCTGGACACGGCTGGTGACCCGCAGTTTGGTCAGGATCGAGCTGACGTGGTCCTTGACGGTGCCCGCGCTCAGATGGATGCGGGTGCCGATGTCGGCGTTGGACAGTCCTTCCGCGACGAGGACGAGGACGTCGCGTTCCCGGTCGCTGAGCAGGTTCACTCGCGCCACGTCCGCGTCCTGGGGTGCTCCCGCCCCAGGGTGACCGCGCAGCAACGCGCGTGAGGCTTTCGGGGACATCACCACCCCGCCGGCGGCCAGGGTGCGCACGAGCTGGGCGAGCTGCTCGGGCTCGGTGTCCTTGAGCAGGAAGCCGGCGGCTCCCGAGCGCAGCGCGGTCAGGATGTACTCGTCGGTGTCGAACGTGGTCAGCATGGCCACGTACGGTGGTTCGGACAGCGTCTGGATCTGCCGCAGGACGGTCAGGCCGTCCACGTCCGGCATACGGATGTCGAGGAGTACGACGTCCGGCCTCTCGCGCCGGATGACGTCGGCCGCCTGCGCCCCCTCCGCGGTCGCGACGACCTCGATGCCGTCGGACGCGTTCAGGATCATCTGGAAGCCGGATCGCACCAGCGCCTCGTCGTCCACCACCACTACCCGGATCACCGGCGTTCCGCCTCACACTCGTCTGCTCTGTCCAGCTTCTGGGCGACCCGTACGCCTCGCATCGGGGCGTCCACGATCTCGTACGATGATCGCCTGCCGTCGACAGTACGTCCGGCAGGGTACGCGGTGGCGCGATCACTGCGGACTGTGGACACCTGGCGGGCTGGCTCCAGCCGTTCGGGGGGAGTGCTCCGGCCCGTCGGCAGGCCGGCGGGCGAGGCTCGGCGGATGGTGTCCGTGGCGCTCGGACGGTGGGATCGGTCCGTGGGTCCGCCAGAGTCTGCGGGCCGCAGCCGATTTCCGTACCGCTCGAGGACCGCCCACCCATGTCCCGCCTGTTCCCGCGTCAGTCCGTCCGTGCTGTGCGCCGCTGTGCGGCGCAGCCCCATGTGCTGTTCGGGGGTGTGTACGGGGCGGTGCTGGCCAGCTCCATGGTGGCCGCCCTGACGGAGCAGGGTGAGACGGCGCCCGCCGACCGGTTCACCAGCGCCCAGTGGCTCCTGGTCACGGCCGTCGCCTCGGCTCTGGCGCACGGTTACGCGCATCTGATCGCCCTGCGTGGCGACCGGACCCATCACGGTGTACGCGCCGGGGGGCGGCTGCTGCTGTCCGAGTGGCCGCTGGTGGTCGCGACGGTACCGACGCTGGTCCTGCTGCTCGGTGCGACCTGGGGGTGGTGGCCCTCCGCCGGCGTCGAGTACGTGATCTTCGCTGTGAATGTGGTGCTGCTGTTCACCTGGGGCGTGCTCGCGGCCCGCGCCGCCGGCCGTACGTGGGGCTCCGCCTTGCGGATCGGCATGGCGGACGCGCTGCTCGGACTTGTCGTCGTGGTGGCCAACGCCGTCATCAAGTAGGGCGGTGGGCCGTCCGGGACCACTGTCCGGCCGGGGCGCTGTTCCGCCGGTCGGCGGGGCGGTCCCGGCCGGTCGGCGGGGGCGTCACCGAAGCCCGTCGGATGGTCCGCTTCCTGGCGGCGCCCGGAGATTGTCCGTATGACACAGATACAGCCGCGGCAGGAGAACTCGCCTCCACTGCCCCGCACTTCGACCGAGTCCGCCAGGAAGCTCTCCGGAGGTCCCTCGACGGGGCGCCTGGTCGGGGTGGATCTGGCCCGCGCGCTGGCGGTGTTCGGCATGTACATCGTCCACATCGGCCCGCCACTGTCGGCCACGGACGGCGTCGCCAGCTGGGTCCGGTACCTTGCCGACGGCCACTCGTCGGTTCTGTTCGCCACCCTCGCCGGGTTCTCGCTGATGCTGATCGCCGGGCGCCGTGAGCCGAAGACCGGCCTGGCGGGCCGGCAGGCGAACGCCCGGATCGCGATCCGCGCCGTGGTCCTGCTGGCGCTGGGCACCGTGCTGGCGATGGAGTACGGGGGAGTGATCATCCTCGGCTTCTACGGTGTCTACTTCCTCCTCGCCCTGCCCCTGCTGCGGCTGTCCGCCAAGGCACTGGCGATCACCGCGACCGGGCTCGCGCTCGTCACACCCCAGCTCGCGTTCTTCCTGAACTCGCTGCTCGGCGAGTCCGTCCAGCAGACCATCGACGCCTACGACCCGCTCAAGAAGATCAGCGAGGTCGGCGTGCTCGACCTGCTGCTCACCGGTTTCTATCCGACGATCACGTGGATGTCGTTCGTGGTCGCCGGCATGGCGCTGGCCCGCCTCGACCTGTCGGCCGTCTCCGTCCAGCGTCTCCTGGCCGCGCTCGGTGCCGCTCTGACCGTCGGCGCGTACGGCCTGTCCCTGCTGCTGGCGGGCAAGGACGCGCTGCGCAGCATGGCGGAGGACGGGAAGTCGTCCGCCGGGTTCGAGAAGGCGTCGTCCTTCGGCAGCGGATCCTTCGAGGCCCCTCAGCGGGCGGCCTCGGAACTGCTGTCTGCCGGGCCGCACAGCGGCACCACCTTCGACATCATCGGCAGCGTCGGCGTCGCCATCCTCGTGATCGTCGGCGCGACGGTGCTGATGGACCGTCTGCCGCGCCTGCGCCGCCTGGCGAAGCCGGTCATCGCGGTGGGCACCATGTCGCTGACGGCCTACGTCGGCCACTTCCTCGCGCAGTCCATGGTCGGCGTATCGGCCGGCGAAAGCACCCAGACGTCCTGGATCCCCGTGCTCACGTTCATCCTCGGGGCGATCGGGTTCGCCACGGTCTGGTCCCGCTTCTTCCGCCGCGGACCGCTGGAGGCGTTGCTCAACGCCGTCACCAAGCCGGCGAAGCACATCCGATGAGGCCGGGCCGGGACGGTCGGCCCGCATGGCCCGTCCCGGCTGCGCCGATCCACGCGACCCGCGAGGGCTGTTCCCATCAGCCCTCGCGGGTGCGGTGCCCGGCGTGGGCGTGCCGGTCACGGCTCACGGCACAGCAGCGTAGCCCGGTGTCGGTGAGACGCCGCCGACTGGACTCCCGCTCGATCAGGCGTGGCACTCCTTGTGGGCACGGCGTCACCTCCGCCCCGCCGTGCGGCGGGGGCAGCCGGTGGGACACCCGCCCTACCCGCCGGGGCGCCCCGTCGGGGTCAGGAGCTGGGTCGTGGCGAGCTGTGCGTACAGCTCGTCCCGGTGCACCAGTTCCTCGTGGGTGCCGATCGCGCGTACCGTGCCGGCGTCCATGACGACGATGCGCTCGGCGTCCGTGACCGTCGACAGGCGGTGTGCCACCACCAGGACGGTGGTCTCGCGTGCCGTCTCGGCGATGACGTCGCGCAGCGCCAGCTCGTTGACGGCGTCGAGCTGCGAGGTGGCCTCGTCCAGGAGCAGCAGCCGGGGCCTGCGCAGCAGTGCGCGGGCGATCGCGACGCGCTGGCGCTCGCCGCCGGACAGCTTCGAGCCGCGGTGCCCGACCAGGGTGTCCAGGCCGTGCGGGAGACGCTCGACGAGGGTGTCGAGCCTGGTCCGGGCGAGGACGGCGCGGATGTCGTCGTCCGTCGCGCCGGGTGCGCTGAAGACCAGGTTCTCCCGCAGCGTGCCGGCAAGGACCGGCGCGTCCTGCTCGACGTACCCGATGGCGGACCGCAGCTCGGACAGCGGCCACTGCCGTATGTCCCGGCCGTCGACCAGGATGCGCCCGCCGGTCGTCTCGTAGAACCGCTCGATGAGCGAGAAGACCGTCGACTTGCCCGCCCCAGAGGGGCCGACGAAGGCTGTCATCCCGGCGCCCGGCACGTCGAAGTCCACCTGCTGGTGGATGTACGGCAGCCCGGGCCCGTAGCGGAAGGACACCTCCTGGAAGCGGACCGACGCCGGACGCACCTCGGTCCGCACCGGCTTGTACGTGGCCGGCGGCTCCGCCGCCAGGCGGTCCACCTCCTTGATCCGGGAGATCGCGGCCGCGCCCTCCTGGTACGCGGAGGCGGCCTCGACCAGCTTGTACACCGGCTCCATCAGGTAGAACAGGTACAGCAGAAAGGCGATGAGCGTGGAGACGGGGATGTCCCCGGCGGCCACCCGCGCCCCGCCGACCGCGAGCACGGCGAGGAACGCCAGCTCGACGGCGAGGTTGTCCGCCGTCCCGAGCAAGGCCTCCCACTTCGCGCCGCGCACGCCGTGGCGCCACGCCCGCCGGGCCGACGCCTCGACGCGGGCGGTCTCCCGCTCCTCGGCGCCGGACGCCTTCACGGTGCGGAAGGCACCGAAGACCCGCTCCAGGCCGGTGGACATCTCCCCGACCGCGGCCTGGGAACGCTCGGTGGCCTGCCCGATCTTCGGCATCACACAGGCGGCGCCCGCGCCGACGACCGCGACCACGACGAGTGCGACGCCGACCAGGACGGCGTCCAGGAACGCCATCACCGCGACCGCCGCGATCAACGTCAGCGCCCCGGTCGCGGCGTTGACCACCGCCTGGGTGCTGACGGCCCGCAGCAGCGTGGTGTCGGACGTCACCCGTGACATCAGATCGCCCGGCTGCATCCGGTCCACCTCCGCGAGCCGCAGCCGCAGCAGCCGGCCGATCAGGCTGCGGCGGGCGGCCAGGACCACCGACTCCGCCGTCCGCTCCAGCACATAGGCACCGAACGCCTCGGCCACCGTGCTCAGCAGCACCAGCACGGTCAGCGTCAGCAGAATGGTGGCGAGCGTGCCACCGGACGAGAGCCGGTCGACCAGCGCCTTCGTGGCCAGCGGCTGCAGCAGCCCTCCGGCGGCCCCGACCAGCGCCAACAGCAGACCGAGTACGATCCTCTCCTGGTGGTCTGCCGCTATGGCGGGACGAACGCCCCGTAGCCGGCGTCACGACGGTCCGCCGCACCGGCCGGTGAACCGGTGTGAGACGTCGAGCTCGTGCTCGTGCGTACGTCGTGTCATGCCTCAGCCTGCGAGGCGGGACGTCTCTTCGACCATCCGAAGATCGTCGGGCGGACCCCCGCCGAGTGGCTGGAAACGGAGATCCCCCACGAGGCGAGAGATCTGATGAACGGCGCCTCTGTTGCCCTGCGAGTCGTCTGCTTCGCAGGGAGTCCGCACCATCCGCATCCAGAGGTCCGCGGTGACTCCTCGAAACGCCGTGGGGCCGGATCGACCCCTTGCACGAAGCGGCGGTGCGGTGCGTCGAGAAGGCGGTGCTCAACGCCCTGGTCGCCAACGAGTCCATGACCGGCCGTCGGGGAGACCGCACGCCGGCCCTCCACGGCCCGAGCCCGCGCGAGCTCGATGTCCTGGGGCTGATCACCCGCGGCTGCTCCAACCCCGAGACCGCGGCCCGGCTCGCGCTCAGCGCCCGCACCGGCACCACCCACATCGTGCACATCTTCGACAAGCTCGGATGCGGCACGCTGCGGCGATCGCCGCCATGCGCCTGGTGCAGGGCCGCCCACGCACCCGCCCGCGGATCCCGGCGCCGGCTACGGCCCCGGAGGGCGCTACGGTGCCGCGCAGGGTCCCATCGAGTCCGGTGCCCGGGGGAGGAGCCCGTCGAAGTGCGCCACGACCCGCAGGGTTTCGCTCGCTTCCGGGGCGAGGGACATCAGCCGTCCCACCTGTCGCCGCAACCGGCGCCCCTGCGCGCTCTTTCCACGGTCTACGGAGGTCCGCGAGCGGTCTTCCCTCGAGAATCCCGTAGGTGTCAGTCCTCCGCGGCCAGGCGCCGTACCTCGGCCAGCGCCTCGCTCACCGCTGCCGGGATGTCCGTCACCGGGAACCGCGCGTGCCGCACCGTGCCGTCACGGTCGATGACCAGCACGGTCCGTTTCAGTCGCAGCAGTTGTCCGGCGCGGAAGGTAGGCAGGCGCAGGGCGGCGGCGAGTCGGAGATCGACGTCGGAGAGGAGAGTGAAGGGGATGTCCTCCTGGCTCGCGAACACCCGCTGTTCGTCGTGGCGTTGGGTGCTGACGCCGTGCACCTCCGCGCCCGCGGCGCGGAAGTCCTCGTAGGCGTCCCGGAAGAGCCGGTTCTCCAGCGTGCAGCCGACGGTGCCGGGGATGTGTGACCAGCCCTCCGGCAGGGGGCTGGGGCTCCCGGTCGCCGGATAGCAGAACAGGACGGTGGCCACGCCGCCGGCCACCGGGTCGACCGGCGCGCCGTCCCGGTGACCGGGCAACCGCAGGCGCGGCAGTCGCCGGCCCGTCAGGTCCGCGACGCGCCGTGCCTCCGCGCTCGTCTCGTCGGCGGTACCGCTGAGCGATCCGTCGCCGAGGAGCCAGCGGTCGGCCCAGTCCTGCATCGACAGCAGGACCGGCAGCAGCCCCCGGCCGCTCTCGGTCAGCCGGTACTCGTGCCGCGTCGGCCGCTCCTGGTACGGGACCTTCTCCAGCACCCCCGTCTCCACCAGGTGCGCCAGGCGCTCGGTGAGCACCTTCCGGGAGATGCCCAGCTCCTCCTGGAGCGCGTCGAACCTGTGGTGCCCTCGGGCGGTCTCCCGGATCAGGAGCAGGCTCCACCAGTCGCCGACCACAGACGCGGCCTGCGCGATCGCGCAGGCGGCGTCCCGCTCGGGAACCGACCTCATCACTGCGTCTCCACTTCTGCGCGCACGGTGGCCGCTCGTCGGGACCATCTTGCGCCATGAGGTCGGTTCCGGATAGAAACTCACCTGGAACAAGTGAGTTCCCAAAAGAGACTAACAAGACCCGGGGGTGGGCGCCGTATGAGCGGAACACAAGCGATCCAGGAACACGACCGACGCGACGACGAACGGGAGACCTCGTCGCCGGGTGTCTTCTGGCGTTTCTGGGCCGCCGCCACCGTCAGCGGCGCGGGCACCGCCGTCACCGCCCTCGCCCTGCCGCTCGTCGCCCTCACCGTCCTCGACGCCACCGCCTTCGAGGTCGCCCTGCTCGCCGCCGCCGGGCAGGTCTCGTGGCTGCTGCTCAGCCTCCCGGCGGGCGTCCTCGCGCAGCGCGTGCCGCTGCGCCGACTCCAGGTCACGCTCGACCTCGTACGGTTCGCGGCGCTCGGATCGCTGCCGCTCGCCTGGTGGATCGGCACGCTCACGTATGCGCACCTGCTGTTCGCGGCGCTCGTCACCGGCTCGGCGACCGTGCTGTTCGACATCGGCAATTCGACCTTCCTGCCCGCCGTCGTCCCGGCCCGGCGGCTGGCCGCCCGCAACAGCGTCATGTCGGGCACGCACGCCGTCACCGACACCGGCGGCCCCTCCCTCGGCGGCGTCCTGATCGGCGCGACAGGCCCGGTCGGCGCGCTCGTCGTGGACGCCGCCAGCTACCTGGCCTCCGCCGTGCTCCTGCGCACCCTCCCCGAGAGCCGCCCCGCGCCCCGCACCAGCGAGAGCGCGCTGCGGCTGATGCGCGAGGGATGGAGGTACGTCACCAAGCACCCGGTCATGCGCCCCTGCATGATCTGGGCGACCGCCGCCAACTTCCTCAACGCGGCCCTCCTCGCCCTCACCCCCCTCTACCTGGTCCGCGGGGCCGGCCTCGACTCCGTACAGCTCGGTCTCGTCCTCGCCATGGACGGGGTCGGCGCGCTCGCCGGCGCCGCCGTCGCGGTCCGCGTGACCACGCGCCTCGGCACCGCACGGGGCGTCATCGTGGCCGATCTGGCCGGCGGCGCGCTGCTCCTCCTCGCCCCGCTGACCACGTCGGCGGGGGACGCGTACTGGTTCGCCCTGGGCAACGCCGGCTTCGCCTTCGGCACCGTCATCGGCTCGATCACGACCCGCACCTACCGGCAGACGCAGTCGCCCCCGGAACTGCTGTCCCGCGTGATGGCCACGGTCCGCTTCGTCTCCTGGGGCGCGCTGCCCCTCGGTGCGCTCACCGCCGGCCTCCTCGCCACCCACGTCGGCGCCCATAACGCGCTCTGGACCGTCTGCGCCGCCGCCCTCCTGCCCCCGCTCTACCTCTTCTCCACCAAGGTGGGCCGCCACCGTGACCTCATCTGACGCCCTGACGCCACGACACCGTCAGATCGCTGACCACGTAGCCGCGTTCCGGCGACGGCGCACGATCTGCACGGCCGCGATCGCGTGGGGGAAACCGAGTCCGCGGGTGACGGTGGTTGTCTTGACGCGGCGGATCTCGTCACAGGGATGCCGTCGGAGTCCTTCAGCATCCGAGCCAGGTGCAGCAGGTTCCACGTCATGAACGTGGTGTTCCGGTTGGTGAAGTCGTGCTCCGGCCCACCCGACCCGGGGTCGAGATAGGACGGCCCCGGCCCCGCTTCCCCCACCCAACCCCTGTCCGCCTGCGGCGGGATCACGTACCCCAGACGCTGGAGGCTGTAGAGCACGTTCATCGCGCAGTGCTTCGCCCCGTCCTCGTTCCCCCCATCGAGAAACAAACGATCCAGCCACCCTTCTGCTGAGAGCGCGCGGATAGGCAGCCGACAGGTAGGGCAAGCACCAACCCCGTGATCGTGGAGTTGTGACGCTCTGCGCGGTCGTGACCCGAGGAGTACAGGAATCGCGAGGCGCGTCACGCCGGATCGTGGACCATCGAAACTCGGATGCCTGCGCCGCTCCCGTCTGCCAATCTCGGCGCCGTGCGTACGTTCGAAGAGCTCGTAGCGGAAGGCGAGGCCGTCCCCACCGCAGGGTGGGACTTCTCCTGGTTCGCAGGTCGCGCAACCGAGCAGCGACCTTCCTGGGGCTAGGCCTGGCTGCTTGCCGAGCGCATGGCCAAGCCTGCGGCTGGACTCGACATCCAGACGGGTGGTGGCGAGTGCTGGCCTCGGTCCCCGTTGCCCAGCCGGTGCTCGCGGTGACGGAGCCCTGGCCCCGAACCTTGCGATCGCCCGCCGTACACCGGCGAAGTTCGACGCGACCGTCGCCGAGGTCGAGGAGGCATCCGACCTGCCGTTCGTAGACGAGTCGTTCGACCCAGCACGTCGATTCCGGCACAGTGCGGGAAATGGCCGAATTCATGATGGGATCTCAGCAACCCGAGCCAGGCTCGACGCCGACGGCCACCGCCCACTCGGGTACGAGCCCGATTGCCGCTGTAGTGCCGCGGAGGTGGCGGGCTTGGACGTCGTCGATGTACGCCAGGAAGCTCTCCGGATGGAGTTCGACGACATTGCGGCGGTCGTCCACTTCCTCCGCAAGGTGATCTGGATCGTTCCCGGGTTCACGGTGGACGCCTACAACGCCTGGCGGAACTCCACTCCTTCATCTCGCGCCATGGTCCGTTCATGGCTCACTCGCAGCGTTTTCCTCATCGATACGCACCGGCGAAGGTAGCGAGCGTCGAGCCTTCTCCTGGAGTGCCTCCTCGTTCTGGGGTCGGTCGGGGAGGCGGGGTGGGCGGGGTGGGCGAGGTGGGCACACCTTGGCCGGGGTGTCGACGACCCGCGGTGCGAACGCCCATGGGTTTGCTTCCGGTGGCCTCCCTCGCACCTCGAATAACCGATATACCGAACAGGTCGAATTGCCGGACAGGCTTGGCGCTGAACGTAAACGGCACGCCTAATTCAGGTCAACTTGTGTCAGGGCCCGGATTTTTGTTATCCGGGCAGGGTGTAACGCTCCCGAGATGTGACTCGTCGAAAGCGTTGACGGAACCTCAGCTCGAAATCTATCTTCTGGTCGAACTGTCGCACGCTGTTCGTGATTTCGAACAATCAGGCCTTCCGTCGCAGTGGATCGACCGCGCGGAACGGCCCGGGCCCGGAGGATGCATGGAACGGAACCGTAAGAACGCTGCTCGCCCCGCTGGGCACCCTGTTACTCGTCCCGGGTATCCCCGTCCTTCAGAGGTGCCGCCTCCGGCGCCGCGCCGCCGGCATGTACGAGGGCTTGCGCCCGGCACGCCGAGAACACGCACCTGACGCCGCAGGGCCGCCCTTCAGGCGACGGCGGAAGTTTGAGGACAGGGCCGCCTGAGGGCCTGTCCGGCGGCGCCGGAGACCAGGCGCCTCATGTCACCGCACCCCTTCAGGCGTCCCGGCTCCGGGCCAGGACGCGCCAACCGCCTACTCAAGGATGTGAGAGGTCACCATGCGCAGACGCCGACTCCACCGCGGACACCCGTCCCTGGCGCTCCCCGCCGTGCTTGCGGCCCTGGTCTCGCTGGCCGCGATGCTCGTCGCCGGCCCGGCCGAGGCGGCCACCAGCGGCGCCTTGCGCGGTGTCGGTTCCGGCCGGTGTCTCGATGTGCCGGGCGCCGGCCGGACCGATGGCACGAACGTGCAGATCTGGGACTGCCACGGTGGGACCAACCAGCGGTGGACCCTGACCGACGACAACCAGCTGACCGTGTACGGCGACAAGTGCCTGGATGTTCCGGGCCACGCCACCACGGCCGGGACCCGACCGGTGATCTGGAGCTGCAACGGCGGTACGAACCAGCAGTGGCGGGTCAACGCCGACGGCACGGTCGTCGCCGTGGAGTCCGGGCTGTGTCTGGACGTCTCGGGTGGCGGTACGGTCAACGGCACCGCGGTGCAGCTGTGGAACTGCAACGGCGGCGACAACCAGAAGTGGACCGGCCTGTCCGGGCCGGGCAGCACGTGTGCCCTTCCGTCGACGTACCGGTGGACCTCGACAGGTCCGCTGGCGCAGCCGGCGAACGGGTGGGTCGCGCTGAAGGACTTCACCACCGTGCCGTACAACGGCCAGAACCTGGTCTACGCGACCACCTCCGACGGTTCGTCGTGGGGCACGATGGCGTTCCGTCCCTTCACGAACTGGTCGGACATGGCGACGGCCACCCAGACCGGCATGAGCCAGGGCTTGGCGGTGGCGCCCAAACTGTTCTACTTCGCGCCCAAGAACATCTGGGTACTGGCCTCGAACGGGTGGGGCACCGCCTGGCCCTTCACCTACCGCACGTCCAGCGACCCCACCAATCCCCACGGGTGGTCCGCCCCGCAGCCGCTGTTCACCGGCAGCCTCCCCGAAAGCGGCCCGATCGACCCGACCCTGATCGGCGACGACCAGAACATGTACCTGTTCTTCGCCGACGACAACGGCAAGATCTACAAGTCGACCATGCCGATCGGGAACTTCCCGAGCAGCTTCGGCTCGTCGTACACGACCGTCATGAGCGACACCGCGAAGAACCTTTTCGAGGCGCCGGAGGTCTACAAGGTCCAGGGCCGGAACCAGTACCTCATGATCGTCGAGGCCCGGGGGGTGAACGAGCACCGCTACTTCCGGTCGTTCACCGCCTCCAGCCTGAACGGCCCGTGGACCGTCCAGGCCGGCAACGAGAGCAGCCCCTTCGCGGGCAAGGCCAACAGCGGTGCCACCTGGACCAACGACATCAGCCACGGTGACCTGGTCCGCGTCAACTCCGATCAGACCATGACCGTCGACCCCTGCAACCTGCAGTTCCTCTACCAGGGCTACGACCCCGCCACACCGCAGGGGACCCCCTACCAGCGACTGCCGTACCGGCCGGGCCTGCTCACCCTGCAGCGCTGATCCGCCGCATCTGATCAACGGCTCATGACCCCCGCCCATCCGGTCCGCACAGCGGCTCCCGTTGTGCGGGCCAGGAAGGAATCCCCATGGTTCCCCTGCCCCGACGATTACTGCGTCTCCTCACGGCCGCCGCACTGACGCTCACCGCGTGCGTCACCGCCTCCGCCCACACGACCGCCGAGGCCGCGCCGGGCAGCCCGGCGCTCACCCCGCCGATGGGCTGGAACAGCTGGAACAGCTTCGGATGCGGGATCACCGAGGCACAGGTCCGCCAGGCCGCCGACACGATGGTGTCCTCGGGCATGAAGGACGCCGGCTACCAGTACGTCGTCGTCGACGACTGCTGGTTCGACCCGCAGCGCGACGCGGCGGGCAACCTCCGGGCCAATCCGACCACGTTCCCGAGCGGCATGAAGGCGCTCGGGGACTACATCCACAGCAAGGGCCTGAAGTTCGGCATCTACCAGGCACCCAACGAGCGCACCTGCGCACAGGGCGTGGGCACCTACCCCGGCTCCACCGGCAGCAAGGGCCACGAGGCCCAGGACGCCGCCGCCTTCGCCTCCTGGGGCGTGGACTACCTCAAGTACGACTGGTGCTCCGGCAACGGCACCCTCGGTGAACAGGTCGAACGGTTCACGATCATGCGCGACGCCCTGCGCGCCACCGGTCGCCCGATCGTCTACAGCATCAATCCCAACAGCTTCCACGCCCCCACCGGTGCCACATACGACTGGGGCGAGGTCGCCGACCTGTGGCGGACGACCGAGGACCTGCTCGACATCTGGCAGAACAACAACACCAACAGCTACCCGATGGGCGTCGGCAACGTCCTGGACGTCACCGCGCCGCTGGCCGCTCAGTCGGGTCCGGGTCACTGGAACGACCCCGACATGCTGGTCGTCGGCCGCCCCGGCCTGTCACTGACCGAGTCCCGCACCCACTTCGCCCTCTGGGCGCTGCTGGGCGCCCCGCTCATGGCCGGCAACGACATCCGCACCATGTCCGCCGACGTGAGCTCCATCCTGCGCAACCCCCGCCTGGTGGCGGTGAACCAGGACCCGCTGGGCGCGGGCGGACGCAGGGTGCGCGACGACGGCGGCACCGAGGTGTTCGCCAAGCCCCTGGCCGACGGCTCGGTCGCCGTGGGCCTGCTCAACAGGGGAGGGAGCACGACGACCATCACCGCCACGGCCGCGCAGGTCGGCCTCACCGGGCAGTCGTTCGCCCTCACCGACCTGTGGACCGGAGGCACTTCGAGCACCTCCGGCCAGATCTCCGCGAGCGTGCCCGCGCACGGTGTCGCCGTGTTCAGGATGACCGGGGGGAGCCCGCAGGCCGCGACCACCGCACGCCTGCGCGGCACCGGATCGGGCCGCTGCCTGGACGTGGACCGCGCCTCCACCGCGGCCGGGACGCGGACGCTGATCTGGGACTGTCACACCGCCGCCAACCAGCTCTGGACCACATGGGCCGGAGGCGAGATCCGCGTCTACGGCGACAAGTGCCTGGACGCCTCCGGCCAGGGCACCGCCGACGGCACGCCGGTCGTCATCTGGCCCTGCAACGGCCAGAACAACCAGAAGTGGACCGCGCAGGCCGACGGGTCGATCCGCAACGTCCACGCCGGTCTGTGCCTCGACGCGAACGGGGCCGGCACCGTCAACGGAACCCCTGTCGTCCTGTGGACCTGCAACGGCCAGAGCAACCAGAAGTGGACCACGCTCCCGTGACGCGCGACCCCAAGAAAGGCAACCCCATGAGAAGGTCCTGGATCCGCCCCCTGATCGCGCTCGTCGCCGCCGTGCTCGGAGTGACGGCGGCAGGAGCGGCCCCCGCCTCCGCCGCCTCCGACACGCCCCTGCGGGTCATGCCGATGGGCGACTCGATCACCTGGGGCGTGGGAAGCAGTACGGGCAACGGGTACCGGGGGGCGCTGTGGGACAGGCTCGCGGCTGACGGCCATCCGCTGGACTTCGTGGGCACGGGGCGGGCCGGTTCGATGTCCGACCCCGACAACGAAGGCCACTCCGGATACCTCATCGAGCAGATCGCCGCCCTCACCGACGCCTCACTGACCCGATACCGGCCCAACGTCGTGACGCTGCACATCGGCACCAACGACCTCGACCGCTCCCACCAGGTCTCCACCGCCACCGCCCGGCTGAAGTCCCTGGTCGGCAGGATCACCGCCGCCGCACCCGACGCCACCGTCCTCGTGGCCTCCCTGGTGGTGTCCACCAGCGGGTCCGAGGAGCAGTACCGTGCCGCGTACAACCAGGCCATTCCCCAGATCGTGAGCGAAGCGCAGGCCGCGGGCAAGCGCGTCGCGTACGTCGACATGAGCGGCCTGACCACGGCCGACCTGGCCGACGCCCTGCACCCCAACGACTCCGGCTACCGGAAGATGGCCGACGCCTTCCACCGCGGCGTCCAGGCCGCGGACAGCGCCGGGTGGCTGAGGAACCCCGCCCCCGCCCCCGCGCGCGTGCAGTCCGGCATCGCCGGCAAGTGCATGGACGTCAACGGCGCCGGCACCGCCGACGGGACCGCGGTCCAGACGTGGAGCTGCGGCGGCGGCGCCAACCAGTTCTGGTCCGCGTACACCGACGGCACCCTGCGCTCCATGGGCAAGTGCCTCGACGCCGCCGGCGCGGGCACCACCAACGGCACCAAGGTGCAGCTCTGGGCCTGCCACGGCGGCGCCAACCAGGTCTGGCAGCCCTACAACGGCGGCTACCGCAACCCCGCCTCCGGCCGCTGCCTCGACGTCCCCGGCTCCTCCACCGCCGACGGCACGCAGCTCCAGCTCTGGGACTGCCACAGCGGCTCCAACCAGAAGTGGACCACCCTGAGCGCCGGATGACGGCCGCTCCCGGGATCCGAAGCCTGCCGGGCTCGGATCCCGGAAGAGCTCCGGTGCCAGGCGCGTCAGAGTCCGCGGCTGTGCCGGAACCATGCCGGGGACGTTCCGCAGGCGTCGGTGAAGACCCCGTGGAAACGGCTGACCGAGCGGAAGCCGGCGGCCGCGGCCACCTGACCGGCGGGAAGGTCGGTGGTCGCCGGCAGTCGGCGTGCTTCGGCGAGCCGGTACGGCTTCAGGTGCTCGCCTTCGTGGCGCCCACGACCTTGCGGAACCGGTTCATGGCGTAGGCCGGGTCGCGACGCGGTGCGGTTTGTCGTCGTCGGCGGCCGGACCTTCGACCGTTCCGGCCCGCGCTCAACGGTGCTCGGGGTTCTCGAAGTCGAACCGGCAGCCGGCGTCCCATTCGGAGCGCTGGTTTCCGCGGGCGGGGATGCCACCGGTGTCCTTGAGCATCCTCGCCAGGTGGAGCTGGTTCCAGGTCATGAAGGTCGTGTTGCGGTTCGTGAAGTCGTTGTCCGGCCCGCCGGAGCCGGGGTCGAGGTACGACGGGCCCGGGCCGGCCTCGCCGACCCAGCCCGCGTCCGCCTGCGGCGGAATGACGTATCCGAGGTGCTGGAGGCTGTAGAGGACGTTCATCGCGCAGTGCTTGGCGCCGTCCTCGTTGCCGGTGATCAGGCAGCCGCCCACACGACCGTAGTAGGCGTACTGGCCGCGCTCGTTGAGGATCGACGAGCAGGCGTACAGACGCTCGATCACCTGCTTCATGACTGAGGAGTTGTCTCCCAGCCATACAGGTCCAGCCAAGGTGAGGATGTCCGCGGCCATTACCTTCGAGTAGATCACCGGCCACTCGTCGGTCTCCCAGCCGTGCTCCGTCATGTCGGGCCACACACCGGTCGCGATGTCGAGATCCACCGCTCGCAGCACCTCGACCTCGACGCCCTGGCGCTCCATGATCCCTCTACTGATGTCGATCAGCCCCTGCGTGTGGCTCCGCTCCGGCGAACGCTTGAGCGTGCAATTGATCACCAGGGCGCGGAGACCACGGTAGGACGTGTCAGTGTCGGTCATGGATGCGTTCCCCTGCGGACGAGTGGGCGGGTCGGGCGGCGAATCACGCCCGGTTGCCGACGTCGATAGGCTCCGGGTTGGGTCGGCCGAAAATCGCGTCCACTCTCTCGCCTCGTTGGACGGAATGACCGAACGCCACGCCATTGCTGACGAAGTCGGCTACCCGATCACCCGCGTGGCCTCACAGCCATGACATGTATCGCGGGATCAGATCTCCACGCCTGCTGCTCCATCACCGCCCTGCTGCGGCCGATCAGCCCCTCGGTGTTGCTGACCTCCAGGGAACGCTTGAGCGCGCAGTTGACGTACAGGGCGCGCAGGTCGTCGGAGCGGTACGTCGTCGCGGGCATCGGCCGTCTCCTCGCGGGGTGGGGGTACCGGAGTGCCGCGGTACCCCCACCAGCCTCCGCATCCCCCGGCGGAAGGGCCGATCGGGGGTGACCGACCGGATGACGCGCGCTATGTCGGGAACCGCACGCGCGCGGCCACGGGCAGATGGTCGCTGCCGGTGTCGGGCAGGGTCCACGTCGCGGTCACCTCGGCGCCGCGCGCCAGCACCTGGTCGATCCGCGCGAGCGGCACGCCCGCGGGCCAGCTGAACGCGAAGTCACCGCGACTGCCCCGCACCCGGCTCGTGACGGGAGCGAGCCCCCGGTCGTCGACCGTGCCGTTGAGGTCGCCGAGGACCAGCACCGTGGGCGCGCGCTCCGCCGCGAGCGCACGGCCGAGCAGCACGGCGCTCTCGTCGCGCCACGCCGTGGCGTACCCCTCGGCAGGCCGAACCCGGACCGACGGCAGATGCGCCACGTACGTGGCCACCTCCCCCCGCGGCCCGCGCACCACGGCGCGCAGCCCCCGATCCCAACCGCTGCCCACCGCCCGCGGCCTGAGGTCGACACGGGCGATGTCCACCAGCGGATACGCCGACCACAGGCCGACCGACCCCACCGTCGCGTGGTACGGGTGGGTGCGCCCGAGGGCCGTGCGGTACGCGGGCAGGCTCTCCGGGGTGAGTTCCTCGAGCGCGACGACATCGGGGTCGGCGCCGAGGAGGACACGCGCGACGCGGGACGGGCTGGTGTTCTCGTCGCTCACGTTGTGCTGGACGACGGTCAACTCGTACGCGGCGGGGGAGCCGGCCCCCGAGGGCAGGAGCACCTCCCGGAACACGCCCACCCAGACGACGGCGGCCACCAGACACGCCACCGCCGCGACAGCCGATCGGCGCACGACGGCGACGACGAGCCCGGCCGGCACCGCGAGCCCGAGCCACGGCAGGAAGGTCTCCAGCAGGCTCATCGCGTTCCCCGGCAGGCGAGGCACCGCGGTGTGGAACAGCAGCAGACAGGCGACGACGGCCGTCACCGCCGCGGTGACCAGCCCGCGGGTCCTTCTGATCGCCTCCACCACGCCCCCTCGGGGGAGGGGACGCCGCAACGGGAGATCCAGTTCCCGGCCCCGTCACAGGACCGCGATGGCGAGCGGGCGCTGACCGGCGGTGAGTCGGTGGGTGGCGCCCTTCGGGAGGTCGATGACGGTGATGCCGTTCCAGTAGCCGTCCCGGGTGAAGCCGCCGGTCACGTACGCGGTGCGGCCGTCGCGCGACACGGCGACGGCCTCGTGGGGACCGTCGAGGGGGTAGAGCCGTTCGGCGCCACCGGGCGCGCGGACCGTGAGCGAGGGGCCCGCGTCCTCGGCGGGGTCGATCGGGCCCGTGCCGACGACGAGGAGGGTGCCGTCGGGGGCGATCGTGGCGCCGTGCTGGTGGGTGTCGGCGGTCATCGGCGCGATCTGCGAGCGGCCGGTCCGCGGATCGACCACCACCAGCCGTTCGCCCTCGAAGGGAAGCAGCAGCCTGCCGTCGGAGGGACGTACGACCGCGTAGTGCGGCTTGAGCCAGGAGCCGAGACCGCCTTCGGTGCCGTACGGGGCGACCTCGATTCGGCGTGGGACGAGCGTGTCCGTCGGCACGACCGTGACGTCGAACGAGTCGTGCCCTGTCGCGTACACCTCGGAGCCGTCCCGCGACACGTCGACGTCGAACGGGCGGCGGCCGACGGGGACCGTCGCGGTCACCGTGCGGCTCGCGGTGTCGATGACCTCCACGGCGCCGTCGCCGCCCGGGACGTTGACGCCGACGTACACCCGGCTGCCGTCGGGGGAGAGCGCGATGCCCATGCCCCCGCCGCGGTACTCGCCGGTGGTGACGGGGCCGGTGGGGGTCTCGTACGGGACGAGGGCGAGCCGTTCGCGGGTACGGGTGTCGACGACGGCGACGCCCTCGGCGGTGGCCACCCACGCGCGGCCGTCGCCGCCGACGGCCAGGCCGTACGGCGCGGTGCCCACCTCGACGGAGGCGAGCGCGCCGCGCTTCGGGTCGACGAAGGTGACGGTGTCCGAGCCGAAGTCGGCGACGAGGAGGGTCCCCTCGGGGGGCGTGCCGGTGACGGCCGGGGTGGGGGAGGCGGCCCCGGGAGACCCGCCACCGGGCGCGCAGCCCGCGAGGACGGCCACGGCCATCGCTCCGGGCACGAGGAGGCGCGCGGCCCGCCGGAGACGTAGCAGGCTCATCGGGAGCCCGCCCGCCCCGCCGCCTCCAGCAGGCCTGCGATCCGGTCGAATCCGCGCCGCCGCGCGTGCCGGAGCGGCGTCGTGCCGTCGTGGTCCGCGAGCAGCGGATCCGCCCCCGCGGTGATCAGCAGCTCGACGATCTCCTGGTGCCGGCGACCGCCGTCGCCGAGGATCACCGCCTCCAGCAGAGCGGTCCAGCCGAGCCGGTTGACGTGGTCGACGTCGATGTCGGTCTCCCGCAGCACCGCCCGTACGTACGCGACGTGGCCGCGCTCGGCCGCGGGGATGAGCGAGATCCCGCCGAAGCGGTTGGTGAGTGTCAGGTCCGGGCCCGCGGGCAGCAGGACGCGCATCATGCGCACGCTCCCCGTGACCCCGGTGACCAGCCACGGCGTGTCGTCCTGGCCGTCCCGTGCGTCGGGGTCGGCGCCCGCCGCGACAAGCAGCTCCGCGGCGCCCACACGGTCCTCGCGGGCGGCCAGGAGCAGCGGGGTGCGGCGCTCGCCGTCCCGGCACTCGACATGCGCGCCGGCGTCGAGCGCGGCACGGACCTCGGCGGTGTCCCCGCGGCGCGCCGCCGCGAGCAGAAGCCGGTCGTTCGGATGCATGGAGGTTCTCCTTCTCACGGCTGTCAGCAGCACGGACGTCGTTCCTTCAGGGGGCGCGGGACCGCTCGGCCCCTCCCATCCTGCGTGCGCCGCGGCCCTCGGCCGGTCGGCCCAGCGGGTGGCCGTGGAGAGCCGTCCGGTGGACAGCCGGGTCAACCGATCGGAGGACACGGGGGAGCGGGGGCGGAAGTGTTCCGGTCGGCCATGGCGGCGGCGCCGACGATCTGACGCCGAGTCGGTGACCTGACCACCACTCCCGCACCGTCGCTCACGGGAAAAGCACTGTCCGCCCGGGTTCCCCGCAGGTGAGAATGAGCCACCACTGACCAGGAGGAACCCATGAGCCAGGCGTACCTGACTCTCCAGGAGCTGCTGCCGCCGCAGGAGCTGGCGGCGGCGCTCGACGCCGGACACGTCACCCGCAAGGCACACCCCGAGCTGCCGCTGTCGATCTACACGTACACGCGGGCGTGCCAGTACGAGCGGGTCTGGAACCAGGTGACCACGCGCTGCCGTGGGCTCGTCGCCGACGACGCCACCGGGCGGATCGTGGCGCTGCCCCTGCCGAAGTTCTTCAACATCGGGGAGCACGAGGCCGGTCAGCCTTACGCGCCCGCGCTGCCCGACGAGCCGTTCGAGGTCTACGACAAGGTCGACGGCAGCCTCGCGGTGATCTTCCACTACGCGGGCCGGTGGCAGGTCGCGTCCAAGGGCTCCTTCATCAGCGCCCAGGCGACGTGGGCCCAGCGCCGGCTCGACGGCATGGACACGGGGGCGCTCACCCCCGGAGTCACCTACCTCGCCGAGATCCTGTACCCGCAGAATCGTATCGTCGTCGACTACGGCGACCGCCGGGACCTCGTGCTCCTCGCCGCCTTCGGCCCGGACGGCACGGAGATCCCCCTCGCCGAGGCCGCCGCGGACTGGAAGGGCATCGGCTCCGTCGTCCGGACCTGGCCCGCCATGCCGCTCGGCGAACTCGTCGCTCTGACCGAGTCGAACACGCTCCCCGGCGGTCACGCCGCCACCGGCACCGACGCCGAGGGCTTCGTCCTGCGCTACGCCTCCGGTGTGCGGGCGAAGGCCAAGCTGAGCGAGTACGTACGGCTGCACAAGGTGCTGACCGGGGTCACCGAGCGCGACATCTGGCGCAGCCACGGCATCCAGCGATTCGCCGGGATGTCCGTGAAGCGACTGGCGCAGGGCCTGGGTTGCTCCGTCGCCGAGCTCGGCGGCATCAAGGCCGCGGCCGGCCGGCCGCTGGACGCCCTCCTCGAGCAGGTGCCGGACGAGTTCGACACCTGGGTGCGCGGGGTGATCGACCGCCTGGAGGACGAGGCGGCGGCACGCGAGCGCGCCATCGACGAGGCGTACACGCGCGTCGCCCACCTCGCCGCGGACCGGGGCGCCTTCGCCCGGGCCGTCCGGACCCTGCCCGTCGACCAGGACGTCCGCTCGGCCATGTTCCTGCGCCTCGACGGGCGTCCGACCGACCTCGTCGTCTGGCGCGCCGTCAGGCCCGAGGCGTCCGACCCGTTCACGACCGATGTGGAGAACTGAACCGTGCCCGTAGTACACGTCATGACGGGGCTCCCCGCCTCCGGGAAGACGACGGCCGCCCGGCGGCTTCAGGCCGAGGCCGAGGGCCGGATGCGCCGTGTCAACCTCGACGACCTGCGCACCATGCTCGACATCCCGGCCCCCGAGCGCGGCCGCTCCCACGCGCACGAGCGGACCGTCCTCGACATCCAGGACGCGGCGGTCCGTTCGGCCGTCGAGGGCGGATTCGACGTGGTCGTCGACAACACGCATCTGACGCCCCACATCCCCAAGCGGCTCAAGGCCGCCGTCATGGGCCTCGACGCGGGCTTCGTCGTGCACGACTTCACCGACGTGCCGGTCGAGGAGTGCGTACGGCGTGACGCCGAGCGGGAACGCTCCGTCGGCGAGGAGATCATCCGTGTCCTCGCCGAGAAGCACGCCAAGGCCACCCGGGGCGGGTGGCGGCTGACCGCCGAGTGGCTGGGCACGCAGCCGGCGGCCGAGCCGTACGTCCCCGACCCGGCACTGCCGTCGGCGGTGATGTGCGACATCGACGGCACGCTCGCGCTGCGCGGCGACCGCGGCCCGTACGACTTCACACGGTGCGACCTCGACCTGCTCAACGTCTCGGTACGGCAGGCCCTGCGCGCCTTCCGCAGCGCCGAGAACGACACGATCGTGCTGCTGTCCGGGCGCAGCGAGGACCACCGCGGCATCACCGAGGAGTGGCTCGCGCGCCATGACGTGCCGTACGACGAGCTGTGGATGCGCGCGTCGGACGACGGCCGCAGCGACGACATCGTGAAGGCCGAACTCTTCGACGCGCACGTACGCCACCGCTACGCGGTACGGGTCTCGCTCGACGACCGCGACCGCGTGGTCGCCCTCTGGCGCCGCATGGGCCTGCCGACCTGGCAGGTCAACTACGGCAACTTCTAGCCGGTGGGTGGTCTCCGCCCCGAGTGGAGACCACCCACCGCCCCCGTCACGTGCGCGTCGCGGCCGCGTCGAGCAGGATCCGCGCCAGCTCGCGCGGCTGGGAGAACATGGGCCAGTGGCCGGTGTCCATGGTCACCAGCCGCCAGTGCTCGCTCTTCAGCAGCGTCGCCACGGCGTCGTTCGGCTCGGCGCCGTCCAGCAGGCACTTGATGTACGTCGCGGGCAACTCGCCGAGCGGGCGGGCCAGTTCGGCCGGTTCGGTGAGCGTGGCGCCCGGCTGCGGCGTCGCGCCGCCGACGATCCGGGCGATCTGCCCGTCGGTGAGCCCCTGTCCCTCGAACTCGGGCGCGGTCAGCGGGACCCAGAACCCGTCGTTCTCGGCGAGCGCCGCCTCGAAGGCCGCCTGCCCCTGCCACCAGGCGGAGGCCATCGACGCCCCGTGCGCGGGCACCTCGGAGTCCACGAAGACCACCCGGGCCAGCCGGTCACCGATCCGCTCGGCCGCCTGGCCGACCGGGATGCCCGCGTAGCTGTGCCCCACGAGGACGACATCGCGCAGATCGAGGCGCTCGACCACCTCGACGACGTCTGCCACATGCGTCTGCTGCCCGGCCGCCACCCCCTGTCTCTCGGCCAGCCCGGACAAGGTCACCGCGTGGGCCCCGTGGCCGGCCGCGCGCAACTCCGGCACCACCTCGTCCCACGCCCACGATCCGAGCCAAGCCCCTGCCACGAGTACGAAATGTGTCATGGCCGCACCGTAGCGGGAGGCACTGACAATCGGGCCGGCGCGGCCGATGCCCGAGGGCCGGACCGGCCACAACGGGTCACCGCCCGGCTACGACTCGCAGACGGCGCCCACGCGAGGCCCACGATCCCGTGCCCACCGCGTCTACCCTGGGTGTATGGGCAGTGACCTGGTCAGACTGTTCCTCTGCGGCGATGTGATGCTGGGCCGCGGGGTGGACCAGATCCTCCCTCATCCCGGTGACCCGGCCCTGCGCGAACGGTATGTGCACGACGCACGGTCCTATGTGGCGCTCGCCGAGGCGGTCAACGGCCCCGTTCCCCGGCGGGCGGACTTCGCGTATCCCTGGGGGGTCGCGCTCGACGCCCTGGACGCCGCCGCACCCGACGCCCGCGTCACCAATCTGGAGACGGCGGTGACCACGAACGGCGCGTTCGCCCCTGGCAAGGCGGTCCACTACCGGATGCACCCGGCCAATCTGCCGAGCCTGGCCGCCGTGCGCCCCGACGTCTGCGTCCTGGCCAACAACCACGTCCTGGACTTCGGCCGCGGCGGACTCGACGACACCCTCGCCTCCCTGGCCGCGAACGGACTGCGCACGGCCGGAGCGGGCGCGACCGCCGAAGAGGCGCAGCGACCCGCGACCGTCGGCCTTCCCGGGGGCGGACGCCTCGTCGTCCACGCCCTCGGCATGGCCTCCAGCGGCATCCCGTACGACTGGGCCGCCACCGCGCGGCGCGGCGGAGTCCACTTCGCCGCCGCGCCGGCCGACACCGCCGCCACCCAGCTCGCCGGCCGGGTACGGGACGCCAAGAACCCCGGCGACATCGTCGTGGTGTCGATCCACTGGGGTTCGAACTGGGGCTACGCGCTCTCACGCGCCGAGGTCGAGCTCGCGCACGCGCTGATCGAGGGCGGCGTCGACATCGTGCACGGCCACTCCTCGCACCACCCCCGGCCCCTGGAGGTGTACCGGGGAAAACTCGTCCTCCACGGCTGTGGCGACCTGATCAACGACTACGAGGGCATCACCGGCTACGAGCAGTACCGCGACGATCTGCGCCTGCTCCACCTCGCCTCGGTGAGGCCCGAGGACGGCGGACTCCAGGAGGTGCGCATCATTCCCCTGCAGGCCCGGCGCATGCGGCTGGAGCACGCCTCCGGCCGGGATGCGCGGTGGCTCCACGACGTTCTCGGCCGGACCAGCCGGCCCTACGGCGCGCAGGTCGCCCTCGACGAGGACGGAAGCCTCGTCGCCCGCCCCGCCTAGCGGGACACGGCGCGGACCGGCCGGCGCGCACTGCTTCGGAGCAGGGAGACGAACGGGACATGTACTTCACCGATCGCACGGACGCCGGACGGCAACTCGCTGCCCGCCTGGGCCATCTCAAGGACCGTGACGTCGTGGTCCTGGGACTTCCACGCGGCGGCGTGCCGGTCGCCGAACAGGTTGCCGACGCACTCGGGGCTCCCCTGGACGTCTGTCTCGTACGCAAGCTCGGCGTGCCCTTCCAGCCGGAGCTGGCCATGGGCGCCATCGGCGAGGGCGATGTGAGGGTCCTCAACGACCACGTCCTGGCCGAGACGGGTGTCTCCGACCGCGACCTCGCGACCGTCGAGGAACGGGAACGCGCCGTGCTGCGGCAGCGGTCCGAGCGCTACCGCGGGACGAAGGAGCCGGCCCGGCTCGACGGCCGGACGGCCGTGGTCGTCGACGACGGCCTGGCGACGGGCGCCACCGCGCTGGCCGCCTGCCGGGTCGTCCGCGCCCAGGGGGCCGCACGGATCGTGCTCGCGGTTCCGGTCGCGCCGCTCGGCTGGCCGGAGCGGCTCGGCGGGGAGGCGGACGAGACGGTCAGCGTCCACGAACCGGAGTTCTTCTACGCGATCGGCCAGTTCTACCAGGACTTCTCACAGACCTCGGACGAGGAGGTCGTCGCCTGCCTGGAGCGCGGCCACAGCGGGAACAGCACCGCCGCGCAGGACGCAGAGGTGCGCATCCCGGTCGGCGACGTGCGGGTCGCGGGCCGGCTGGTGGTGCCCGAGGGCGCCGCGGGCGTCGTTCTGTTCGCCCACGGCAGCGGCAGCAGCCGGCACAGTCCGCGCAACCGGGCCGTGGCGGACGACCTGAACAGGGCCGGACTGGGCACCCTGCTCTTCGACCTGCTCACCGAGGACGAGGCCTTCGACCGGGCCAATGTGTTCGACACCGAACTCCTGGCCGGCCGGCTGGCCCAGGCGACGGCGTGGCTCGGCGCCCGGACCGGCCTGGAGGGGCTGCGGACCGGCTACTTCGGCGCCAGTACGGGGGCGGCGGCCGCCCTGTGGGCCGCGGCGGACCCCTCCTCCACCGTGGCCGCGGTGGTCTCCCGCGGCGGCCGCCCCGACCTGGCCGGACCACGCCTGGCCGAGGTGCGTGCCCCCACACTCCTCCTCGTGGGGAGCCTCGACACCCTCGTCATCGACCTCAACGAACAGGCCCAGCGTCAGCTCCGCTGCGAAAGCCAGCTGGTGATCGTCCCGGGCGCCAGTCACCTCTTCGAGGAGCCCGGCACGCTGGAACAGGTCGGCGAACACGCCGCGGCCTGGTTCACCGACCACTTCTGACGGCTACGGCACGTACGCCTGGCGGCTCGCGCACGTCCAGATCACCGGGTGGGCGACCCACGACGCGTCCACGGCGACACCGCCGACCCGGTCGTCGTCGAAGACCGCGCGGGCCCGGGCGTCGCGATCGGCCGTGAGCGAGGGGAGGGCGAGGAGCGGGCCGTGTCCCGGCCACAACTGCGCCTGGTACGGCGGGACCGGGGTGTCCTCCGCGTGCGTCATGGCGGCCCCGACCGAGACACCGGTCGTGGGGCTGATCGCCTCGAACGTGCCCTCCTGGCGACCGGCGAGGACGCCGGGGGAGGAGCCGTGGTCCTCGTACGGGGGCGCCCAGACCCACGGCTTGTGGTCCGGGTCGAACCGGTCGGTGACCGAGACGTACCCCGTCACCCGGCCCGCGTCGTCGATGCCCTCCGCGAGGTTGTGGACCAGCCACTCCGCGCGGGCGACGGGCAGGGCGCGTGCCGGGCCGCCGTCCGCCGGCCACAGGACCGGGAAGGAACTCCAGGTGAAGCCGTCGGGACCGTCGTACGACTGCTCGGCCGCGCCGATCACGTCTCCGCGCGTGTTGATCCCGGTGATCCGCTTCACGCTCGTGCCCGGACCGGCGTCCGGCGGCAGCGGCAGCGTGCGCGCCACCTGTCCGCCCCGCCACTGCTTCGCCGTCCCGTCGGC
This sequence comes from Streptomyces vilmorinianum, assembly GCF_005517195.1. NCBI lineage: Bacteria > Bacillati > Actinomycetota > Actinomycetes > Kitasatosporales > Streptomycetaceae > Streptomyces > Streptomyces vilmorinianum. The sequence goes on from NZ_CP040244.1 coordinate 3,771,873, forward strand.
GTCCACGGCCGCGACGATCCCGGCGTCGTTCACATCGACGTCGTACGCGCCCGGCGCCCCGCCCTCGGCGAGCAGCCGCACCGAGGTCGCCCCCGGGCGGTAGGTGAACAGAGCGGTCGCGCGGTCCGACCGCCGGCTCACCCAACCGGCCATGAGACCTTGCCGGTTGACGGCTCGGACGACCCCCTCGTCATACCCCTCGGGCATCGGCACCCGATGGAGCCGCTCACCCGTCCAGTACACGGGCAGGCTCCCGCTGGCACCCACGGCGAGGCCGCGCGGTCCCAGATCGTGCACGCCCTCGGTGGTGAAGCTGCCGCCGGCGGGCGGGAGCGAGGGCAGGGCCCGCGGGCCCGACGCGCAGGCTTCGGTGCCGGGCGCGAGGTCGGCGGCGGTCCCGGCCGCGGTCTCGGCCGCGGACTCGGCCGCGGCGGGACCGGCCGCCGTCAGCAGACCGGCGAGTGCGGCGGCCGCCGCGGACACGGCAAGGGCTCTCTTCATCGCTGTTCCCCCCTGGGACGGGATCCGCGCTCCCCGGCCGCGGATCATCAGGCGCCCATCCTGCCCGCCACGATCGCACCATGGGACGGAATACCCCATACCGCTTGGGGCGCGACGGCGAAGGCCCCGGCCCCGGCCCGCAAGGGGCCAGGGCCGGGGCCTTCAGCCTGCGTCGATGCCCGCCGAGGGTCAGTACGGCCCGTTGACGTTGTCGATGGAGCCGTAGCGGTCCGCGGCGTAGTTGCACGCGGCGGTGATGTTGGCGACCGGGTCGAAGAGGTCCATCGAGGTGCCGGGCACGTGATAGGCGAGGAAGGTCGGCTCGATCACCTGCAGGAGGCCCTTGGAGGGGGTGCCCTTCGCGGCGTTGGAGTCCCAGAGGTTGATGGCCTGCGGGTTGCCGGAGGACTCGCGCATGATGTTGCGGTGGATCCCGTCGTACGTACCGGGAATGCCGTACTTCGCCATGACGTCCAGCGACTCCCGGATCCAGCCGTCGAGGTTGTTGGCGTAGCTCTTGGCGGCGGCGGCCGGAGCGGCGGCGGCCGGGGCGGCCTTCGCCGGGGCCTTCTGGGTGGCCGGGACGCTCCGCTGCTGCGAGCGGTCCGCGCGGTCCGTGGCGTCGGTGCGCTTGGTGGTCGAGGACTTCGGCTTCGGAGCGGTGGCGGATTTCCCGCGAAGCGTCAGTTCGAGTCCGGGATGGATAAGTGACGGATTGTCACCGACAGCGCTGCGATTGGCCTGGTACAAGGCCTTCCAGCCACCCCGCACACCTTGCTCGTGAGCGATCAAGGAAAGGGAGTCGCCCCGGGTGACCGTGTAGGTCTTGGGAGCGGAATTCGGTGCGACGGTCACCGATTCCGCGATCTTCGCCGAGACGCCGGCGGCGGTCTTCTCGACGGTCGCGATCTCGGGAGCCTTGTGGGGCGTGGCGTGCGCGGTGCCGGCCGTGGCGACCAGGGGGAGCGCCAGTGCGGCGCCACCTGTACCGGCCAGGGCGATACCGCGGCTGAGGGGACGTCGCTTGGGGCGCCGGTGCTTACCGTGTGCGGGCATGACAGATTCCTCTCCGGCGCCTGCGGGGTGAGCTGTCGGGTTCGGGCTGGAGATGCCCGGCCGCACGCATGCGACTTCACCCCGAGCCGCTCCGGGAATCCGGACCGGCGAAAAGTGGGTCCCCCGCTCCTGCCTACGGGTGAATGGTCGGTCTTTTCGGGCGGTGGCAGGATTCGGCGATCCGCCCGAGTGGAGGTGACCGTAGGCGAGAAATGTCGGCCGAAACAAGATGCCGAGTCCGTGGGTAATTCCCGGGGGATTTTCGCGCGGCGCCGAGTGCGCCGAACTTCCTTGAGGCGCAAGGGGAGGGGCGCGGCGGGAGGGCGCCGTCACCCTGCGGCGTGATTCATCTCACCCGGCGAGAAAATCGGTCATTCCGGGAAATTCCGCTGCGCCGATAAAAGGGATACAAGGAGCTGAAAAGGCCACTTGTATCCCTTTTGGTCGGTACGTGGGTGTACGTCAGCCCGTGACGCTCGGGGCGCCCGTCTCGATGTGGCCGGTGTAGCGGCGCGACCACGTGCCGTCGATGTCGGCGAGGACCGTGAAGTCGTACCAGCCGTTGTGGTAGGCCACCGCGTTGAAGAAGTCCTCGCGGGAGGAGTTCGCCGCGACCGTGTACGTCCACGGCCCGTCCGTGCGGTAGGCGTTCGACCGGATGGTGAAGGTCACCGGCGAGGCGGAGGTGTTGGTCATCGTGAAGTAGAGGGCCGTCTTCCCGGTGCCCGGCTCGGTCGCGAAGCGGGCCGCGACCTCGATGGCCTTCCCCGCCTTGGAGGCGTCGCCGATGAAGCGGCGCAGGAAGCGGTTGGGGCCCATCATCGAGATGTCGTACTTGCCGGACCCCGAGCCCGTCCCGATGTTGAAGTAGTCCGTGGACGTCGCGCCCGGGTCGACGGTGTACTGCCAGGCCGCCGTGTCTCGGTACTGGTGCGGGTGGATCGCGAAGTGGGCGGCCCGCTTCGCCTGGGCGCCCTGGTTGGTCATCGAGAACCAGGCGAGGATCTTCCCGGCCGCCCCGAACTCGAACCGGTCGAGATTGCCGTTGACCTGGTACGGCACGGCGCGCGCCGGGCGGGTGCCGGCCTCCTGCGCGGGCAGGGCGTTGTCCTGGGGCACCGGGTTGGGCAGCGGGGCGCAGGTGGACTGCCCGATGACCTCGGCCGTGGAGGGGAGGCCGGAGGGAACACCGTAGACGGGGCGGGCGAAGTCGAAGACGCCGGTCAGGTCGCCGGTGACCTTCCGTCGCCACGCGCTGATGTTCGGGCAGGTGGCGGGGGTGCCGAGGGCGGCCGTCCAGGTCTCCATGAAGCGCAGGACGGAGGTGTGGTCGAAGACCTCGGAGCTGACCCAGCCGCCGCGCGTCCACGGGGACATGACCACCATCGGGACACGGAAGCCGAGACCGATCGGCACCCCGTCGAGATACTCGCCCGGCGTGCCGGGCGGCGCGACCGGCGGCGGGACGTGGTCGAAGAAGCCGTCGTTCTCGTCGTAGTTGAGGAAGAGGACCGTCGCGTCGAAGACCTCGGGGTTCGCCGCCAGCGCGCGGTAGACGAGGTCCACGAAGTGCGCGCCGTCGCCGGGCGGGGCGTACGGGTGCTCGGAGAAGGCCTCGCTGGCCACGACCCACGAGACCTGCGGCAGCGTCCCGGCGACGACGTCGGCGCGGATCGCGGCCGCGATGTCGTCGGGCGTCGAACCGGTGACCTTGGGCACCGATCCCATGCCCCGGTCGTACAGCGGGTCACCGGGCCGTGCGTCGGTGAACTTCCTGAAGTACGCGAGGCCGTTGTCGCCGTAGTTGTCCTGCGCGTTCTGGTAGACCTTCCAGCTCACGCCGGCCCGCTGCAGCGCCTCCGCGTACGTCTCCCAGGTGAGCCCGGACTCCTCGCCGCCGTCCTTGCTGGAGGCGTCGATCCTTCCGCTCCACAGGAAGGTGCGGTTGGGGCCTGTGGCGCTGAGCGCCGAGCAGAAGTACGCGTCGCAGACGGTGTAGTTGTCGGCGAGGGCGTAGTGGAACGGGATGTCGCCGCGGTCGAGATAGCCGAGCGTACGGGTGTTGCCGACGCCGGTGACCCAGTTGTCCATCCGGCCCTTGTTCCAGGCCGCGTGCTGCGAGGTCCAGCTGTGCGGAAGGTCGCCGTTGCACTGGGCCAGGGTCTCGCCGTCGACGCCGCCCGCGGGCGGGGTGGCACTCAGCTTCCACGGGTACTGGCGGCCGCCCCAGTTGGGCTGGTTGAACGTACCCCAGCCGCCCGGGAGGTTGCCCGCGGCGCGGTCGCCGAAGCCGCGGACACCGCGCAGGCGGCCGAAGTAGTGGTCGAAGCTGCGGTTCTCCTGCATGAGGATCACCACGTGCCCGACGTCGGTGATGGTGCCGGTGGCCGCCGCGGCGGTGGCCGATGCCGTGCCCGGGGGGAGGGCCGCGCCGGCCACCAGCCCTGCCCCGATGCCGACGAATCCTCTGCGGCTGATGGGAGTCATGCCCCGCCTCTCGTGTCACCGCGTGCCCCTGCGGCACATCGAGGACAGGATGGGGGAGGGGCGCCCAAAGGTATACGGCCGTGCAGTAATTCTTGGGTGAACTTACGAGGGACACAGGGGAGTTGATGGTCAGGGTGAGGGTCCGATTGGTGCACGATCGAACCAATGGAGATCCCGGTACCGTGCATCCATGACCGGCTCCGCGCAGCGCCCCCTGCTGTTCCTCGACATCGACGGCCCGCTCATCCCGTTCGGCGCCCCACCGGGGACGTACCGGACGTACGCGCGCCGGGGCGAGGGGGAGGAAGGCGCGTCGAACCCGCTGCTGGCCAGGATCGACCCCGCCCACGGGCCTCGCCTGTCGGCGCTGCCCTGCGAGCTGGTGTGGGCGACGACGTGGATGGCGGACGCGAACGCGTGCGTCGCGCCGCGGCTCGGTCTGCCGCCGCTGCCCGTGGTGGACTGGCCCGATGCCCCGGACGAGGACCCGGCGGGCCGGCTCCACTGGAAGACCCGCGCGCTCGTCGAACGGGCCGCCGGGCGGCCCTTCGCCTGGGTGGACGACGAGATCGGCGACGCCGACCGGACCTGGGTCGCCGCCCACCACCCCGGACGTGCCCTCCTGCTCCGCGTCGATCCCCGGCGCGGCCTCACCGACGCCGACTTCGCCGCCCTCGACGTCTGGCTGCGCGCGAACCAGCCGTACTGACCTACGCCCGCGCCGCGCCCCCGTCGCGGCGCAGCATCAGCAGCGCCGCGTCGTCCTCCGCGTGGGGGCCGGTGGCGAGGGTGGCGAGGATGTGGTCGGCGAGTTCCTCCAGGTCGGAAGGGCCGTCCGCGAAGGCGGCGGCCAGACGGCCCAGACCGTGGTCGATGTCCTCGCCCGGCTTCTCGATCAGGCCGTCGCTGTACAGGAGCAGGGTCGCGCCGGGGGCCAGATGGGCCGTGGTGTGCGGGTAGCGGGCGAGACCCCACTCGCCGGGGAGGCCCAGCGGAGGACCGCCCGCGAGGTGGAGTGTGCCGACCGTGCCGTCGGCGCGCCGCAGCAGGGGCGGCGGGTGGCCCGCGTTGGCCGCGTGGACCTCCCCCGTGGCGAGGGTGATCCGCAGGTACTGGCAGGTGGCGAAGCGGTCGGCGTCCAGGTCGGCGAGGAACGCCGAGGCCTTGGCGAGCACGCGGTCGCAGCGGTGGCCTTCCGCCGCGTACGCCGTCATCGCGACGCGCAGCTGGCCCATGAGCCCTGCGGCCTCGGTGTCATGGCCCTGGACGTCGCCGATCGCCAGCCCGACGCCCCCGTCCGGCAGGGCCAGCGCGTCGTACCAGTCCCCACCGACACGGACCCCCTCCCGGGCGGGCCGGTAGCGCACGGTGATCCGGCCCCCGGGGGTCGCGGGGAGCCGGCGCGGCAGCATGGCGTTCTGCAGGCCGGCGGCGATCTCCCGCGACTGGTCGAGGAGCAGTACGCGGTGCAGCGCGCGGGCGACCGCCTTCGACCAGGCGGTCATCACGGCGTGGTCCGCGGGGGTGAAGACGGCCTTCCGCTCGTAGAACACGCCCATGGCACCGACCGGCTGCCCCTCGTTCACCAGGGGCAGGAACGCGGCGGCCGTCGCCCAGAAGCCCTCCCGATTCGGTTCGAGCCGGGGGTAGCGGTCCAGGAAGTCGCGGACGGAGGTGAAGAAGAGCGGCCTGCTCGACCGTACGACGTCGTTCAGCGGCCAGGAGTCCGCGAGCCGGGACTTGCGCGGGGGGTGGGTGGCCTCGGCGGTCAGTACGGTGCGGACGAAACGCAGCCGCCCCTGCTCGAGGACGGCGAGGGACATGGCCCCGGCGCCGAGCCGGCGCGCGCTGCGCTCGTCGCCGAGGACCGCGGCGACGTCCTCGACGCTCATCGCCCGGGCCAGCGCGAGCACGCCCTCGCCCAGGGCGCCCAGCCGCTCGTGGTCCTCCTCGCCGTCCCGGTCCTCCTCGCCGTCCCGGTCCTCCTGGCCGGGCAGGCCGCGGCCCGCGCCGCCGTCCCGGCGGGCGGACGGCGACAGATCCAGGGTGGCGTCACGGACCACCCCCACGAGCTGTGCGGGCCCGTCCACGCCCCCGCGTACGACGCTTCCCGTGGCGTGCGTCCAGCGGCTGCCGCCGTCATGGAGACGGACGTGGAAGTAGGTGCTGTACGTCGATGTCCGGCCGGCCAGGAGATCCGCGGCGAGCCGCGACAGGAGCGCCCGGTCGGCCGGCGGGATCCGGGAGCGCAGATCGGCCGTCCGCCCCTTGTACTCGGTCGGCGACAGACCGAGCACGGTACGGCCCACGGCGTCCAGGACCAGGCGGCCGGTCGCCGGCACCCAGACGAAACAGCCCACGCCGGCCGCCGCGAGCGCCTCGCCCCGGTCGAGCCGCGGCCCCATGCCATCCATGCGAGGCCGGTCAGCGCCTGGCGCGCCGTCGGGCGAGGAACACCCCGAGGACCAGCCCTACGGCGAGGGTGACCGTGAGCACGCCCCAGAGCGGCAGCGTGACGTCGGGGACCCACAGAGTGACCGTGACCGATCCCGTGTTCGCGGCGATGAACCAGATCGCGAGGGCCGCGAGCGCCACGAAGCCGATCGTGCGCAGACGCAGATCCCGGCCCTTCACCGTCAGGGTCGAGGGACGGTGGGGCGTGGATGCCTTGGTGGTCATGGGTCGATTATCGGGCGATTCGGGCGATTGATTGACTTCATCCCGATATTCTCGCCCGAGTACGCCCGGTCGGCCCGCGCGGCGGGCCGACCGGGCGGAGCGGCCGCGGCCGCTCACCCCTCCAGCAGCGCGCCCATCCACGACTCGATCGCGTCGGGCGTACGCGGCAGCGCGTCGGACATCAGCCGCGCCCCGCCCTCCGTGATCACCAGGTCGTCCTCGATCCGTACCCCGATGCCGCGCAGCTCGGGAGGCAGGGTCTCGTCGTCCGGCTGGAAGTACAGGCCCGGCTCGACCGTCAGGACATGGCCCTCCGCGAGAACGCCGTCCAGATACGTCTCCGCCCGGGCCTGCGCGCAGTCGTGCACGTCGAGGCCGAGCATGTGCCCGCTGCTGCACAGGGTGTAGCGCCGGTACAGGTCGCCCGTCGCGTCCTTGAGGACGCCCCAGTCGGCGAGCCCCTCGGCGATCACCCGCATGCCCGCCCGGTGGAAGTCCCGGAAGCTGGCGCCGGGGCGCAGCGCCGCGATCCCCGCCTCCTGCGCGGCCAGGACCAGTTCGTACACCTGGCGCTGGACGGGGGAGAAGCGGCCCGAGAGGGGCAGGGTCCGGGTGATGTCGGCGGTGTAGAGCGTGTCCGTCTCCACGCCCGCGTCGAGCAGCAGCAGGTCGTCGCGGTCGAGCCGGCCGTCGTTGCGGATCCAGTGCAGGACGCAGGCGTGCGCGCCGGAGGCCGCGATGGTCTCGTACCCGGTGCCGTTGCCCTCGGCGCGGGCGCGCAGGTCGAAGATCCCCTCGATCCACCGCTCGCCGCGGGGATGGGCCAGCGCCCGGGGGAGCGCCCGCACCACGTCCTCGAAACCGGTCGTGGTGTGGTCCACCGCGGCCTGCAGCTGCGACACCTCCCAGACGTCCTTGACCAGCCTGAGCTCGCTGAGCACGGAGGCCAGCTCGGTGTCGGTCGCCGCGTCGCGGCCGGGCGGCAGCGCACCGCCGTCGTCGAGGCGGACGCAGCGGATCCCGGTGAGGCGCTCGGCCTCGGCGAGGTCCGGACGGCGTCCCACCCAGAACTCGCCGTACCGGCGATCCCGGTAGAACTCCTCGCCCCCGTCGCGCGATGAGCGGGGCCGCACGTGCAGCACGGCCTCGTGCCCCCGCTCGCCGTCCGGCTCCAGGACCAGTACATGACCGGCCTGGTCCTCGCCGGTCAGCCCGGTCAGCCAGGCGTACGCGCTGTGCGGGCGGAAGCGGTGGTCGCAGTCGTTGGAGCGGACGCGCAGCTCGCCCGCCGGGACGATCAGCCGCTCACCGGGAAAGCGGGCGGAGAGGCGGGCCCGCCGGGCGGGCGTCAGTCCCGACCCCGGGACCCGGGCGTCCTGCGGCAGCGGCGAGGGAGCCCAGCCCCGCGCCATGAACGCGGCGAGCTCCGGGGACACCGACAGGTCGTGGCTGGTGGTGTGCGGTCGTGCGGACACCTCGGTCATGAGGACTCCGAAGGCGAGGAGGGGATGGGGAAGATGGTGCGGCTGCGGACACGGCGCGGACGAGCGCGTAGTGCAATTTCACATTACTATGTCACACGGCATCTCGGGGCGCGAGGGCCCGCGAGGGCCCCATATCCCGGCCTCGAAGGGGAATCCGGCCCGCAGACGTCCCGACGCGTCCTACGGCCCTGACTCCGGTAGGTGCTCACGCTCCAAGGGGCGCGTCGCGGGGCCCTGAAGGACGCTGCCGTCGGCCGCGAAGCGCGAGCCGTGGCACGGGCACTCCCACGTGCCCTCCAGGTCGTCGAAGCCGAGCTCGCACCCCATGTGGGTGCAGCGCGGCGGCCTGCCGACGAGGTAGTGGCGTGCCACCGACAACTGCGCCCGGGTCACGTCGGGGTACTCCCGCAGCGGCAGATGGCGGCGCGGATCGAAGAGCTCGGTCCAGTCGGGGCGCGGCGCGCCCGTCACATGCGCGGCGAGCAGACGTCCCGCCATCACCCCGTTGCTCATGCCCCAGCCACCGAACCCGGTGGCCACGAAGACGTGTTGCGTGTCCGGGTGCTCATGACCGACGTACGGCAGGTGATCCGCGGACCGTACGTCCTGCGCGGCCCACCGATAGGAGGGCGGTGTGTCACCGAAGCCCGGGAACGTGCCGCGGGCCCATCCGGTGAGCCGTTCGAGGCGCTCGCCCGGGTGATCCGTGCCGGGCACGAAGGCCTCGCCGGTGACGATCAGGAGCCGGTGGTCCTCGTCGTAGGGCGCGGTGCGCACCGAACGCGTGCTGTCCTCGGGCGTGAGGTACATGCCCTGGGGTGCGGCCGTGGTGGCCACGGGCGCGGCCACCACCAGTTCGCGGCGGACCGTCAGCCTGGCCAGGAGCGAGGTGTGCACGGTCAGCGGGAAGTTCGTGGCCATGACGACGTCCTGCGCGTGGACCGTCGCGCCGCCCTCGGTGGTCAGCCGGCAGTCCGTGTGCTCCTGCAGGTCGGTGACCCGGGTCTCCTCGTGGATCGTGCCGCCCCGGGCGACGAGGTCCTCGGCGAGGCCGAGCAGGAACTTGCGGGGGTGGAAGAGGAGCTGACCGTCCAGCCGGACGGCCGCGGCCACCGGGAAGGGCAGTTCGGTCTCCGTGACGTACGCGGCGTCGAGCCCCGCGTCCAGCGCCGCGGCCGCCTCGGCGCGGATCTCCCCGGCCCGCCCCTCGTCCGTCACGTAGATGTAGGCCGGGGCGCGCTCCAGCTCGGCGTCGATTCCGATCTCGGCGCACAGGCCGACGACGTGCTCGAGGGCCTCCTGCTGGGCGCGGGCGTACCGGGCGGCGGCGGTGGCCCCGAGCGTGTCGCGCAGCCGCGCGTAGATGAGTCCGTGCAGCGAGGTGAGTTTGCCCGTGGTGTGGCCGGAGACCCCGGAGGCGATCCGGCCGGCTTCGAGGAGCACGACCTCGCGGCCCGCGCGGACGAGCTCGTGGGCGGTGCACAGGCCCGCGATGCCGCCGCCGATGACGACGACGTCGGCCGTGAGGTCGTCGGTGAGGGCGGGCCGTCCGGGCGAGGGGGTGCCGTGCATCCAGTACGAGGGGCCGAGGCCGGCTTCGGTCGGCATGGCGCGCTCCTTCCCACGGGGCTGCTGCCCCGCGCGTGCCCGGAGGGCCGCGGACCATGCGCGGAGCGCCGATCAGGAGCCTGCTCCCGGGCCGGCGGGCGCGGGCCGGCGGGCGCGGGCCTACGGGCCGACGGCGCCCCGGTCGGCCCCGCGGTCGCCCCCGCTCAGGTCGCGGGCCGGGGCGCGAGCGGCCGCAGCGCCGGCAGCCGCCGCGTCACCTGCGAGGTCGCCGCCGCGAAGGCGACGCCGAACAGGAGGGCGGCGGCCAGGGCGAGGAGCGGGTAGGCGTCCAGACGGGGGAAGACCTGCCAGTGGGTGACGTAGATGTAGAGGGAGCTGCCCGCCAGGAGCCCCGCGAGGCGGTTGAGCACACCGAGGCTGGGCAGCCTGCGCACCCAGATCAGCAGGACCAGACCGCCGACGACGACCGCCTCGCGAGCGGGCTGGCCGAAGAGGCCCGGGACGGTCGCGAGGGCGACCGCCGTGACCGCCGCCCGCTGCGCCACACCGCAGGCGCGGGCCGCGGCCCAGCCCATGCCGAAGAGCCAGAAGAGCGTGGCGGCCAGCGGCACATGGCCCTGGGCGTCGAGGCCCAGCAGGTCGTAACGGCCCACGAGCCCCACGCCGGTGAGAACCATCGGGAAGGCGAACGGGAAGCGCCGCTCGGCACGGTCGGCGTACGGGAACGCCAGCAGCGCACTGACCAGGAGCAGCGTGTAGACGAGGGACTCGACGAACCAGAAACCGTCGTTCGGCCCGAGCAGACTGGTGAGCAGGAACACCGTACGGACGCCGTAGTCGTCCGTGACCAGCATCATCAGGGCCAGCCAGGCCGTGCAGGGCAGGACGATGCGCATCAGGCTCCGTCCGATGCCCCGCACCCGGTCCGCGCGGCCCGCCGGAGTGAGGTGGAAGCGGGCGAAGTTGTACCCGGCGACACCGAGCAGCACATGGGCGCCGCCCTTCACCGTGAAGATCTGGATGTGCGAGCCCACGATCAGCACGATGGCGACCGCGCGCAGCGCGATCCCGGTCTCCACGGTCCGCGCCCGGGCCCGTACCCGAGCCGGAATCCGTGCGCGTATCCGTGCGCGCATCCGGGCGAGGCGGCCGTCCGGAGCCGGGGCGGACTCCTCGTGGGTCCCGAGCCGCGGGGTGGCGGCGGCGCGCAGCTCGCGCAGGGGCAGCAGATGCCAGTGGTCGGGGAGCGTGCCGAGCGTCTCCTCCAGGTGGAGGGACATCTCGACGTAGCTGAGTGAGTCTCCGCCGAGGCCCACGAAGCTGCTGTCCGGCGTCACGTCGTCGCGATCGAGGATCGTCGCGTACAAGCGCACCAGATCCTCGTGCGACCCGTCGCCGGGTGACAGCGGCGCAAGATCGATGCCCCGCAGGGCCTCAGCCACCGACCCGTAGTCGATCTTGCCGGTGGTGAGCCGCGGCAGCGCCGGCAGGGCGCCGACCCGTACGGCGCGGGCCGGCAGTCCGCACAGGCCGGTGACCCGCCGCCGTACCGGACCGGCCTCGAAGGCCCCGGGATCGCCCTCGACCGCGACGAGGAGTTCGTCGTCGGCGCCCACGCAGGCGGCCACGACCCCCTCCGCGGCGAGCACGGTCTCGATCTGCTGCGGATCGATCCGCAGGCCGAGGATCTTCGCGAACCGGCTGGTGCGCCCGACGACCTCGTACAGCCCGTCGGCCGCGCGCCGGGCGACGTCGCCCGTGGGCAGTTCGCTCAGGGTGCGGCCGAGGCCGAGGTCCCGCGGGCTCTCGGCATAACCGAGCATCACGTTGGGGCCGGAGTACAGCAGTTCGCCGGTGCTGCCGCCGTCGTCCTCTCCGGTCCACTCGGGCAGCGGCCGGAGCCGGAAGGCGCCACCGGGGATCGGGACACCCACCGCTCCCGGCCTGCTCTCGGCGAGCTCGGGCGGCAGGTACGCCATGCGCGCGGTCGCCTCGGTCTGCCCGTACATGACGAAGAGGTCCCAGCCGCGCGCGCGCCCGAGCGCCGCGTAGCGCGCGACCCGGTCGGGGGCGAGCCGCCCGCCGGCCTGCGTCACGTACCGCAGATGGGGCAGGTCCATCGCGTCGAAGCCGATCCGGTCCAGCAGGTCGAAGGTGTACGGGACGCCGGCGAAGGTGGTCGCCCGGGCGGCCCTGAACCGGTCCCAGAAACAGGCGTCGGACACGGAGAGGTCGGTGAGGAGCAGTCCGGCGCCGCGCAGCAGGTGGCTGTGCACGACCGAGAGGCCGTAGCAGTAGTGCAGGGGCAGGGTGGTCGCGGCCACGTCCGTGTCGCGGATATCGAGGTACTGGGCGATCGCCGCCGCGTTCGACTGCAGGTTCTCGTGGGAGAGACGGACCAGCTTGGGCGATCCGGTGGAGCCGGAGGTGCTCAGGAGCAGCGCCAGATCGGGGTGGAGGGTGTGCGCCGTCTCGGCGCGGCGCTCGTCGAGGACCCACCCCGACCGGGTGAGGCCGTCAGGGGCGACCCCCTCGCCCCTCTCGCCCCCCTCGCCTCCGCAGCCCCGCTCGTCACCCGGGCGGGCGATGACATCGGGGTCGTACGCCTCGATCAGCGACCGTACGGCGTCCGGGTGGTCGCCCGGCACGAGGAGCAGCGGGTTGCCCGAGGCGAGCGCGGCCAGGTGGACCACGAGGGCGTCGAGGGTGTTGGCGGCGACGAGCAGCACCAGACGGCGGGCGGTCCCGAGGCGTTCGGCGACGGCCTGGACCCGGGCCGCGAGCTCCCGGTAGGACACCGCCCCGTCGGTCGTGAGAACCGCGGTGCGGTCGCCGTGAGCTGCGAGGTCTGCGGCGAACGGGACGGTCCGGGTGTCGGGGAGGAGGAGCGGTGGTGCTGTCACGGACGCATCGTAGGCAAGGCTTACCTCATCGCCTAGTCACAGAAGCATCACAGCTGATCCACAGCGTGCACACACGTGTCACCCGTCTCGGGCGCCACGCGCCCCACGTCCGGCGCCTGTGTCACCTGCGACACAGCGGCCGCCCTCCACTTGACCTTTAGGTTAGCTTTACCTTATTCCTAAGGCGTTCAGTAGACCCCAGGCCTCCGCGGTCCTCCGCGGCACCGCGAGGAAGGCATCTCGATGCGACGCCCCCTGATTCGCCGTCTGACCGTGTTCGCCGCGGCAGCGCTGCTCGTCCCCGCGCTCACGAGCTGCGGCAGCGACGAGGACGACGCCGGTCTCGTCATCTACTCCGGGCGCAACGAGAACCTCGTCAAGCCGCTGCTCGACGAGCTGGAGGCGGCCGTCGGCACGACCGTCGCCGTCCGCTACGGCGACAGCGCCGAACTCTCCGCCCAGATCCTCGAAGAGGGTGACAAGACCAAGGCCGGGCTGTTCTTCTCCCAGGACGCCGGGGCGCTCGGCGCCCTCTCCACCCAGGGCCGGCTGCAGAAGCTCCCCGACGCCACGCTGAACCAGGTCGACGCCGCCTTCCGCGGCGGCAACGGCGACTGGGTGGGCACCTCGGGCCGGGTGCGCGTCCTCGCGTACGACCCGAAGCAGGTCACCAAGGTGCCCGACAGCGTGCACGAGCTGGTCAAGCCCGAGTGGAAGGGCAAGATCGGCTTCGTCCCGACCAACGCCTCCTTCCAGTCGTTCGTCACGGGCATGCGCGTCCTCGAGGGCGACGAGGCCACCCGTACCTGGCTCAAGGGCCTCAAGGCCAACGAGCCCAAGGCGTACGAGAACAACCTCAAGGTGATGGACGCCGTCGGCTCCGGCGAGGTCGCCCTCGGCCTGGTCAACCACTACTACTGGTACGAGCAGGTCGCCGAGAAGGGCGAGGACAAGGTCGGCGCGAAGATCCACTTCCTGCCCGGCGGCGACCCCGGCGCGCTCGTCAACACCGCCGGCGTCGGCATCGTCAAGGGCGGCAAGGGGTCCGACGTCGCCCAGAAGGCCGTGGACTTCCTGCTCTCCAAGAAGGCGCAGACCTACTTCGCCGAGGAGACGAAGGAGTACCCGCTGGCCGCCGGTGTCCCCACCACGACCAAGGACCTGCCGCCGCTGGAGTCCCTGGACGCCCCGAAGATCGACCTCGGCAAGCTCGAATCGCTTCAGGAGACCCTGAAGATGCTTCAGGACGTCGGGCTGGTCTGAGGGGTATGAGACCCGTTTCCCCGAAGGGGCGGCAGACGACGGACGGCACGACGGCGTCACGTGGCGCGGCGTCAGGTGACACCGCGCCGGACGGCACCGCGCCGGACGGCATCGCGCCGGACGGCATCGCCACGCCGTCCGGCGACGCCGCCCCGGCCCCCCGCGTGCCCGCTCGCCGTGCGCCGGCCGGCCGGGCCCGCGCGCTGCGGGCCGCCCGCCGGCCACCGGCCGTGCTCGTCGTCCCGGCCGCCGTCGCCGCGCTCCTCGCCCTGCTGCCGCTCGGCTACCTGGCCGTCCGGTCCCTGGAGCGCGGTCCCGGCTTCGCCTGGGACGTCATCGCCGGCGAGCGCAGCGCGCAGCTCCTCGGCCGCAGCCTCGGCCTCGCCGCGTTCGTCGTCGCGGCCTGCCTCGTCCTCGGCATCTCGCTGGCCTGGCTGACCGTCCGCACGGCGCTGCCCGGCGCCCGCGCCTGGTCCGTCCTGGTGACCCTGCCGCTCGCCGTGCCCAGTTACGTGGCCGCGTTCACCTGGCTGTCCCTGTACCCGCACCTCGCCGGGTTCTGGGGCGCCGCGCTCACCCTGACCCTGGTGAGCTTCCCGTACGTCTATCTGCCCGTCACCGCCGCCCTGCGCGGCACCGATCCGGCGCAGGAGGAGGTGGCGCGCTCCCTGGGCCTCGGCCCGCTCGCGACCTTCCTCCGGGTGACCCTGCCGCAGCTGCGGCACGCCGCGGCCGGCGGCGCCGTGCTGGTCGCGCTGTACGTGTTCTCCGACTTCGGCGCCGTGTCCCTGATGCGGTACGACACGTTCACCCGCGGCATCTACACCTCCTACCGGGCCAGCTTCGACCGCACCCCGGCCGCCGCCCTCAGCGTCGTCCTGGTCGTCATGACCGTGGCCCTCGTCTGGGCGGAGGGCCGCACGCGCGGCCGCGCCGGACAGGCCAGGACCGGAACGGGCACGGCACGCCCCGCCGTACCGATGGCCCTCGGCCGCTGGAAGGCGCCCGCCCTGCTCTGGTGCGGGGCCGTCGTCGCCGCGGCCGTCGCCGCCCCCCTGGCCACCCTCGGCTACTGGCTGGCCGTCGGCAGCTCCGCCACCTGGGACCCGGCCGGCCTGGCCGACATCGCCGGCACCACCCTCGGCGTCGCCGCCGCCGGCGCCGCGCTGACCACCCTGCTCGCCCTGCCCGTCGGGGTGATCGCCGCCCGCCACCAGGGCAGGCTCGCCCGGCTCCTGGAACACTCCGCGTACGCCGGACACGCCCTGCCCGGCATCACGGTCGCGCTCTCCCTGGTCTTCTTCGCCGTCCGCTACGCCGAGCCGGTCTACCAGGAACTGCCGCTGCTGGTCTGCGCGTACGCCGTGCTCTTCCTGCCCGTCGCCGTGGCGGCCACCCGCGCGGCCGTCCTCCAGGCGCCGCCCGTCCTGGAGGACGTGGCCCGCTCCCTGGGCCGCTCCCCGCTGCGGGTCCTGCGCGAGGTGACCGTCCCGCTGGCCGCACCCGGTGTCGCCGCCGGGGCCGCGCTCACCTTCGTGGTGTGCATGAAGGAACTGCCCGCGACCCTGCTGCTGCGCCCCACCGGCATGGACACCCTCGCCACCCGGCTGTGGACGGAGACCGGTTCGGGCTCGTTCGCCGCGGCCGCCCCCTACGCCGCCACGCTGATCCTGCTCGCCGCCGTCCCCTCGTACCTCCTCGGGAGACACCGCACATGACCGATCTGCAGATCTCCGGAGTGACCAAGGCGTACGGCTCCGACGGCGCCGCCGTCCTGAACGGACTCGACCTGACCGTGCCCGGCGGCTCGTTCGCGGCCCTGCTCGGCCCGTCCGGCTGCGGCAAGACCACTCTGCTGCGGATCATCGCCGGGTTCCTGCGCGCGGACGCGGGCACCGTGACGGTCGGCGGGCGCACCCTGACCGGACCCGGCGTCCACGTGCCGCCGGAGAGCCGGCGGATCGGCATCGTCCCCCAGGAGGGCGCGCTCTTCCCGCATCTCAGCGTCGCCCGCAACGTCGCCTTCGGCCTGTCCGGCACCGACCGGTCCACCCGCCGTCACCGTACGGAGGAGATGCTGGACCTCGTCGGACTCGGCGGCTACGGCGAGCGCATGCCGCACGAGCTGTCCGGCGGGCAGCAGCAGCGCGTCGCCCTGGCCCGGGCGCTCGCCCCCGAACCCGAACTGGTGCTCCTCGACGAGCCGTTCAACGCCCTGGACAGCGCGCTGCGCGCCGGAGTGCGCGCCGACGTCCGCAGCGCCCTGCGCGCCACCGGCGCCACCGCCCTGCTCGTCACCCACGACCAGCAGGAGGCCCTCTCCACCGCCGACCTGGTCGCGGTCGTACGCGACGGCCGGGTGGCCCAGTGCGCCACCCCGCAGGAGCTCTACCGCAGCCCCGCCGACCCCTGGGTCGCCGGCTTCGTCGGCGACGCCGTCCTCCTGCCCGGCACGGCCGCAGGCGGAGCCGCCGACACCGCCCTCGGCCGCCTCCCGCTCACCGGCGAAGGAGCCCCGGACCGCGGAACGGTACTCCTTCGCCCCGAACAACTGCGCCTCGTCGCACCGGAATCGGCACCCGCGCACGGCACCGTGACCGAGGTCAGCTTCTACGGCCACGACGCCATGGTCAGCGTCGCCGTGGACGGCCTCGCCACGCCCGTCGACGTCCGGGTCGTGGGCACCGCCACGGTGCGCCCCGGAGACCGTACGGGCATCACCGTCACGGGCACGGCGACCTTGCATCCCTGAGCGGGGCGACGGCACGCGAGCGCGCGGGGAATTGAGTACATCTACTCAGGACGGCGGCCGGGGGGAGTCCCGAGGATGGGACTTTGCCGTCGAACACCGAGGAACCGCGCATGTACGTCGAGAAGCTTCCCAAGATCTGGTCGGCCGTCTGTATCGGTGTCTATCTGGTGGCTGTCGTCGAACTGGGCGTCGACGCGCTCCCGCAGGACGTGGGTGTCTGGCTGATCGTCTCCGCGGCCTACCTGCTGGTCCTGCTCCCCTGCATCGCGGTCCCGGTCTCGAAGGCGATCTACCACCGCGTCCGCGTCGATCCGGGCCGCGGCCTGCTCAGCGTCGGCCGTGAGCGGATCGCCCTCACCGACGTCGACCCCGCCTCCGTGCACGAGGCGCTGCGGCGCGCCACGCCGGGCCCGGTCCAGCGGAACGCGGCGTCGGCCTGGTCCGTCGACGCCCCGCTGCGCGGCCTGCGGGCCGCCGACCGCCGCGCCCCGCGGCTGGTCGGCGGCGGCTGGGCCGTCCCGATGGGCATGGACAGTGTGGTGATCTCCACCCGCCGCGGCGAGGCCCTCCAGATCGCCACCCGCGACGGCCGGGCCTTCCTCACGGCGCTGGCCGGCGCGCTCGCCCCCGTTTCCTAGCGGGTGTCCTGTGCGAGGCGTTCGACCGCGACCAGCGCCGCGTCGTCGCCGAGATGACCGCCCGCGTACGCGCGGAGGTCGTCGCACAGGTGCCGCAGCAGCGCGTCCGGGTCGTCCCCGGCCCACGTCGTGAGCCGCTCGGACAGGGGGTAGAAGGCGCGGGAGTGGTCGCGGGCCTCGATGACACCGTCGGTGTAGAGCAGGAGCACGTCGCCGACGTCGAAGGGGAAGGTGTCCACGGTGACCTCGGGCACGGCCGAGGCGGGCGGGAGGACGTCCGCGAGTCCCAGCGGCGGGCTCGCGTCGACGGCGTCGAGGGCGAGGACCCGCCCCTGCCGCAGACACAGCGGCGGCGGGTGCCCGCAGTTGGCCAGCCGCACGACCGGCTCGTGATCGGGGAACTCGAGCACCACGGCGGTCACGAACGCCTCCTCGGCGTCGTCGGCCCCGTCGGCTCGCCCGGACCCGGCCTCGTCCGCCTCCCCCCGCCCCTGCGCCGAACCGACCCCCGCCTCCAGCTGCCCGATCAGCTCGGGCAGCTCGGCCGTCCGCCCCGCGGTGACGCGGAAGGCGCCCAGAACCAGTGACGCCTCGCTGATCGCGTCGAGTCCCTTGCCGCGGGCGTCGCCGATCAGCAGTCGGGTCCCCGACGGCGTACGGGCGGCCGCGTACAGGTCCCCGCCCATCTGCGCCTCCTCGTCCGCCGCCAGGTAGACCGAGGCGATCCGCAGCGGACCCGCCCGCCGGGGGAGCGGCCGCAGCACGACCCCCTGGGCGGTATGGACGATCGAGCGGAGCTTCGAGACCTTGCCCTCGTCCCGCTCGCGCAGATGGGCGAAGAACGTGACGATGACCGAGATCAGGATCAACGCGACGATCTGATACGTGTGATTGAGGTCCGTCAGACTCGTCCGCGCGACCGCCACCACCGACTGCGCCAGCACCGCGACCGCACCCACGAACGCCGTCATCCGCGGACCCGCGAACGAGGCCGTGACGGCCGGCGCCGCGACCAGGAAAGGCCCGAGGTGGACCTCGGGCGGCGACAGGATGTCGACCACGGTGACCGTGGCGATCAGCACGAAGGGCGCGGCAAGCAGCAGCCGCCCGCCGCGCCGGGAGAGGCGGGGAGTGAGGTCTCGCCGCCGGGGATCCATGGGAAAGGCATACATCAGGTGGGCGGGTATGTCTCCTTCACGAGCGATATCAGGCTGTACGTCACCGGGGGCGACGCTCCGTGACGCGAGGCACGGCGTAGTCGGCGAGGGCGCGGCCCGCCCGCCAGCCCTCGCCCTCCGCCTTGGACACGTCGAGGACGACGGTGTGGGCGAGCTGGTCGACGGCGTACCGGGTCAGGGGCGGCTCGGCCCCCGGCCGCAGGCGGGACAGGGCCTCCGCCGCCACGGCCGCGGTACGGGCCAGTGGGAGGGGGAGGTGGCCGATCCGGGCGCGCACGCCGTGGGCGCGCAGGACCGTCCGGATCGCCTCGTCACGGTGGTACGGCACCGGGTCGGCGATGTTGTACGCGCCCGGGCGCCAGCCGGCGGCGGCCAGACACGCGTCGGCGAGGTTCTCGACCGCCGTCAGGCTCAGCACGACGTCGGGGCCGGGCAGCAGCAACAGGCGGGCCCGGACCCGGGAGAGGAGCCGGGGCACGAGGTGGGGGTCGCCGGGGCCGTAGACCGCGCGCGGACGCAGGACCACCGCCCCGGCGGCGAGCGCGAGGGCCTCGCCGGCCGCCTTCGTACGGCCGTAGGCGTTCAACTGCCCGCGTACGGGGTGCTCCTCGGTGATCCGGGACCGGCCCGGCCCGGGGGCGTACACGCTGGCGCTGCTCACCCAGACCACCGGGCGGCCCGTCGCCGCCTCCAGGAGCCGGGCGGTGCCGTCGACGTTCACGGCCCGCATCGTGGCCTCGGCCGGTGAACCGGGCACCGGGTCGCCGACCGCGGCCGCGCAGTGCACGACGAGGTCGGCGCCTGCGAGGTCGGGCAGGGAGGTCTCGGCGTCCCACGGGACATGCCGCCCGACCGGTCCCGGCCGCCGCCCCACACACAGCACCCGCGCACCGCGCGCCGAGGCGAGCGCGGCGACATGGGAGCCGCAGAAGCCGCTCGCCCCGGTGACGGCGATCGTGGTCATCTCAGGCCTCCGAGGGCAGGGGTACGGTGGTCGCGCGGACCGTGAGCCGGCGCCAGCCCGGCAGCGCGGCGCGTCGGTCCACCCGGGCGCGGACGACGGACGGGCGGTACGGGGCGAGCGCGGCGAGCACGTCCTCCAACTGCGCACGGGCGAGCCCGGCACCCGGGCAGGCGTGCCGCCCGGCGCCGAAGACGAGCTGGGCCACCGCGGCCGGAGCCGGGTGACGGGCGTCCGGCGGGACGCGGTCCGCCTCGACGGCATGCCGCGCCACCAGCACCAGCCGGTCCCCGGCCCGCACCGGACAGCCCCCGAGCGACGCGTCGGCGGCCGCCACGCGCGGCAGCAACGGGGACGGGGCGGTGACCCGCAGCAGTTCGGCGACCAGCGCGGGCCGCAACCGTTCGTCCCCGGCATCCGCCCACAGCCCGGCGTCCGCACACCACGCGACGGCGCGCGGCAGCGCGGCGACGGTCGTATTGACGGCGGCGACGACAAGCATGGCCCGCAGCCCGGCCTCCATCTCCGTGGACCCCGCCGGTACACCGGCGACGCCGCCTCCGGGAGACGTCGGCGCCGGTGCTTCGCCGCCGTCGCCTCCGTGCGCGGGGATCGGCTTGCCGCCCGTGTCGCTGTCGCCGTCCATGGGCGTGGGCGGCGATGTCGCGCTGGTGGCCCCGTCCGTGGTCGCCGGGGCCGCTCCGGTGTGGTCGCTCGCCGGCGGGCGCGGCGCCGGTGCTTCGGCGACGCCGCCTCCGCTTGCGGGGATCGTCTGCGCGTCGCCGGCGCGGTATCGGCCCGCGGGAGCCGGCCGGCCCGCCGTGGCGCTGGTGCCGCCCACAGGTGCCGACGACGGTGGCGTGCCGCCGACTGCGTCAGCGCACCCCGCACGCACGTCCGTGGACGCCGCCCGCACATCGGTGTCGTCGCCCCCGCCCGTGAGCATCGCCTCCAGGCGGGCCGTCGCCTCGGACGCGCGTCGGGCGGTGCCCGGTGGGCGGGGGCCAGGCAGGTGGTCACGGACGGCGGCCGCCGCCGCGTCGCCCGCCGCCTCGGCGAGGGCCGACGGGTCGGCGGACGTGTCCACGAGGGCGCGGACGGTCGCGCCGGCCAGCTCACGGGCCAGCGGGACCAGGTCGACGGGATGCCCGGCGGCGAGCGGGGCGAGGCGACGGGCGAGGACCTCCTGCCAGACCGGGCGCAGCCGCGCCACACCGGCCGCGCTCAGGTCTCCGGCGACAGTCCGCCGGGTGTCGCGGTGACCGGCGCCCTCCTGGTCGAAGAGCGTTCGACCGCCGGACAGTTCGCGCGCCGCGCCGCCGGTGGTGCCGGCGGCCGCGCGGTCCAGCGGGATCCGGGTGAGAGCCTCGCGGTACGGCTCTGCGCCGTTCACCAGGAGTGCGCGGCCGAGCCGGGCGACCGGACGCCGCCGCACGGCGGCGAGCAGGGCGAACAGCAGCGGGTGCGACCGCGTGTACACGCGCCGGTCGCGACGGCGCGCCGCACGCACAGCGGCGGCGACGGCGGTCATCGCGCCGACCCCCTCGTGCGCGCGGCGGCCAGCATCGCCGTCGCCGCGCGGTCGGGCTTCGACGAGCGCCCGGACAGCGGAATGTCGGCGAGCAGCACCGCGTCCGGGCGGGCGGCGCCCATCCGCTCCAGCGGTCCGGCCAGCGCGGCGCGCACCCGCGCGTGGTCGGCCTCCCGGCGCGGCTGGACGACGGCGACCAGACGTTCGTCGCCGTCCCCGGCCGGAACGCCCACCAGCAGGGCCAGTTCGACCCCGGGAACATGGAGCCCGGGCTCGTACAGACCCGGGTAGATGTTCTCCGCCCGCCTGAGCACCATGTCCTTGCAGCGGCCCTCGAGGACGATCCTGCCGTGCGCGTCCAGCCGCCCCCGGTCGCCCGTGGCGACCGAGGCATCGGGCTCCTCACCGAGGTAGCGGTCCCGGGCCGCGGGCCCGGACAGCAGCAGTTCGCCGGTCGGCCCCGTCCTGGCCTCCACCCCCGGCAGCGGCGCGCCCACCAGATCCCCCTCGCCCGTGAACGCGGCCTTGGCCGCCTGCTCGACGGCCGCGGCGGGGAACAGTTCCGTCAGCGCGTACACCCCCCACGCCTCGTCCGCTCCCGCCCGCTTGACGCGGGTGAGGAGCTCGGCGCTCGCCGGGGCCGAACCGGTCCACACCCGTCCGGTGAACCGCGCGTCCTCCGCCAGCGCGGCCCGGAGCTGAGGCGGCGTCAGATAGGTGGCCTGCGGGGAGAGCCGGCGCAGCTGCCGCGCCAGGACGCGCGGCGAGCGGGCGGGCAGGGCGACCGGCGCCCCGCTCGCGAGGGACGGTACGAGGACGAAGAAGGTGCCGCCCAGCACGGGCCGCCCGGGCTCGGGCCGTACGAGGCCGGTCACCGTGGCCATGCCGGCGGCGAGCGAGGAACGGGTGTGGACCACGGCGCGGGGCCGCGAGGTGGTGCCCGAGGTGAAGACGATCACCGCGTCCCCGTCCTCGTCCACCGGGCGCGGCAGCCCCGCGGTGCCGGCGCCGGTGTCCAGCGCGGCGGCGCAGCCGGGCAGCCTCGGGCCGACCGTCGCGACCGGGCCGAGGTCCGCCAGGTCGGGCAGCGCGAGACGGGCCCGGCGGGCGAGCGGCCTGGCCCATCCGGCGACCGCCTGGGCCGCCGCGTCGGCAAGGACCACGTCCGGGCGGGCCAGCGCGAGCCGGGCGCGCAGCACGTCGGGCCCCGCGGCCGGGTCGAGGACCGCGGCGCGCAGCCCGAGCCGGTGCACCGCGAGCAGCACGGCCAGCGCGCGCGGCCCCGGCCGCACCGCGACCCCCACCGTGCCGCCCCGCCGCAGTCCCCGGGCGTGCAGAGCGGCGGCGTACCGGTCGGCGAGATCGGCGAGCTCCCCACAGGTGGCCTTCGTACGGACCGCGCCGGTGCGCGTGGTACCGAGCACGGCGGGCCGGCCCGGGTCCGACCGCAGCGTGCGAGCGAGAGCGTCCAGCATCAGCGCGGGTCCTCCCCGTGACGCCCGGGTCCCTTGTCCAGGTACCAGCGGGCGGTTCCGACGATTCCGTAGGCGCGCAGCCGCCGGGTGGAGTTCTCCACGACCATGTCGCGCGCGTGGACGATGGCGGTGGTGCGGCGGCGGACCCGGTTCAGGAACAGCCGGTCGGTGGGGGAGGGACGGCGGGGCATCCCGCCGACGTCCTCGTACAGCCGCGCGGTGATCGCCATGTTGTTGCCCGCGTGCATGCGGTACGGGGCGAGATAGCCGTGCCGGCGCCGGTGCGCGGGCCGCACCCGGCCGAAGAAGGCGGCGACGCCGACGAGCGTACGGAACAAGGCACGGCCCAGCGGCCCGTGCTCGTCGCGGCGGGCGTCGATGCGCCCGCACACAAGACCCGCCCCGCCGTGCAGCGCGGCACGGGCCGCGGCCGTCCAGCCGGGGCGCGGCAGGCAGTCGGCGTCGGTGCGGGCGAGCAGCGTGGCCCCCCGCCCGATCGCGTACCGGAACCCGGTGTCGACCGCGCAGCCCACGCCCTTGTCTCGCTCGTCGAGCACATGGACGCCGAACGGCGCCCGCTCCGCGAACGCGCGGACGATCGCCGCGGTGCCGTCCTCGGAGGCGTTGTCCACCACGACGAGCTGGAAGTCCCGGTCCGTCTGCGCCGCGAGCGCCTGAAGGGCGTCACCGATGCGCGCGGCCTCCTGATGGGCGGGCACCACCACCCACAGCGCGCTCACGCCTTCTCCCAGACCATCGTCATGATGCTGACGCCGCCGCCGAGGCCCACGAACAGGACGCGGTTGCCGGGAAGCAACGCGTCGTGGACCCGGTGCAGTTGCACACCCAGACTCGCGCTCGCGACGTTGCCGAGCTCGGGGACGGTGACGACGAGCCGGTCCTCGGGGACACCGGTGATCTCCACGAACCGCTCCAGGTACGGCACGGTGACCTGATGCACCAGGACGTACCGGAAGTGGTGCCAGCTCAGCCCCGTACGGTGCCGCACCCGGTCGAGCACCGAGGTGCCGACCTTCTCGAACACCTTGCGCAGCTCGCTGCCGTCACCGCGGAAGTAGGTGTGCTCCTCGCTGCGGGGGTGACGCGAACCCCCGCCGAATATCCCGCCCACCGACCAGTGTTCGGAGTGCGTCTCGCTGTCCACGTCGAGGATCCCGCCGCGGTCCACCGCCTCCAGGACCACCGCCGCGCCCGCGTCGCCGAACGTGTAGCCGGCGAAGCCGTCACGGAACTGGGCCAGATCCGCCGGCGCCTGGCGCACGGCACGGCTCGGCGTCTCCCCGGTGACCACCAGGGCCCGCCGGGCACGTCCCGCCAGGATCATGGTGCGGGCGAGGTCGACGCCGTTGACGAAGCTGTTGCAGGCGTTGGTCACGTCCAGGGCGTGCGCCCGGGAGCCGAGTTCGGCCTGCACGATGTGCGCGGTGGCCGGCTCCACCATGTCGCGGCTGGCGGAGGCGAACACCAGCAGATCGATGTCCGCCGGCTCGAGCCCGGCCCGCCCGAGCGCGTCCCGGGCGGCGCCCACCGCCAGCGTGGAGGCGTACTCGCCGGGGCCGGCGACCCGCCGGGTGACGATCCCGGTGGCCCGCTCGAACACCCCGGCGGGCAGCGCGACCCCACTGCTCGCGACCACCCGCTGCCGCAGGTGCTCCGAGTCCACGACCTGTTCGGGGAGGAAGACCCCGACCCCGGTGATCCCGACCCGCAGGGGGCCGTCGGCGACGGCACTGTGACTGTTCATACG
Source organism: Streptomyces vilmorinianum (assembly GCF_005517195.1). NCBI lineage: Bacteria > Bacillati > Actinomycetota > Actinomycetes > Kitasatosporales > Streptomycetaceae > Streptomyces > Streptomyces vilmorinianum. The sequence goes on from NZ_CP040244.1 coordinate 3,796,118, forward strand.
AGCGAGGCTATGAACGGGCCGGGACCTGGGGCCTGAGTGCCCGTACTCAACTGCTCTGGGGAAAAGCCCCTGTTGCCGGGTGCGGGAGGGTCAGCCGGCCACGGGCACGAAACCGCCACGGGCGACGCCACCGGTCAGCAGGAGCTCCCAGTCGAGCGTCCGCGGCAGCTCGGGCAGCGAGACGACGACCGCCCCGCCCGCCCGTACGACGTCCTCGCACCAGCCCGCCATGTCGTCCGGGGTCCCGGATCCGCCGAACACCGGGGCCACGAAGGCGGGAACGAGACACCCCGCGTCCCCGGGCCCGTCCACGACGCACACGGTGAGCTGGGGAACGACACTCCATCCCGCGCACGGCGGCACCGCCCCGCCGGGTGCGTGCAGCGCGGGCAACTCCTCGTGCACGGGCGCGCCGGCCAGCAGCAGAGCGGGGGCGTCCCCGGGGACGAACAGCGTGTTCTCGGGAGGCAGCAGCATGGCGTCACTGTTCCACAGCCGCACGCGGCGGCAGGGACCGGGGCCGGGCATGATCGTCTGTGCCCGGACGTGGTTCAGCGGATACGGTGGCCGGAAGATCGTTCTCGAGGGAAGTGACGGGACCATGCGACTCTTTCAGGCCCCCGGCCCGGCGGAGGCCCTGCGATGACCGCGGCCGACAGCCCGCACGTCCTGGTGCGCACCGAAGGACGAGCCGGCTTCCTCACCCTGAACCGGCCGAGGGCCATCAACGCGCTCACCCACGCCATGGTGCGCCGGATCGACGAGGCGCTGACGGCCTGGGAGGGCGATCCGGCCGTCGAGACCGTCGTCATCGAGGGCGCCGGTGAGCGCGGGCTGTGCGCCGGCGGCGACATCCGGGCGATCCACGACGACGCCCGCGCCGGCGGCACCGCCTCCGTGGACTTCTGGCGCGACGAGTACCGGCTCAACGCCCGCATCGCCCGCTTCCCCAAGCCCTACGTGGCCCTCATGGACGGGATCGTGATGGGCGGCGGCGTCGGCGTCTCCGCCCACGGCTCCGTCCGCGTCGTCACCGAACGCTCCCGGGTGGCCATGCCCGAAACCGGCATCGGCTTCGTGCCCGACGTCGGCGGCACGTACCTGCTGAGCCGCGCGCCCGGCGAACTCGGCACCCACCTCGCCCTGACCGGCACCCAGGCCGGCGCCGCCGACGCGCTGCTGACCGGGCTCGCCGACCATTTCGTACCCTCCGAGGACCTGCCCCGACTCGCCTCGGAGCTCACGCGGGCGCCCGCGCACGAGGTGGTGCCCCGGTTCGCGCGGCCCGCGCCGCCCGGCGAACTCGCCGCCCAGCGCGAGTGGATCGACCCCTGCTACGCCGCGGACACGGTGGAGGACGTCGTCGACCGGCTCCTCGACTTCGGTGTGCCGGAGGCGAAGGAGGCCGCCGCCACGCTCCTCGGCCGATCGCCCGTCGCCCTCAAGGTCACCCTCGCGGCGATCCGCCGCGCCCGGCGACTCGACTCCCTGGAGTCCGTCCTCGACATGGAGTTCCGGCTCTCCTGCGCCGCCCTGACCTCCGCCGACCTCGTCGAGGGCATCCGCGCCCAGGTCGTCGACAAGGACCGCGACCCCCACTGGTCCCCGCCCACCCTCGCCGAGGTGACGGACGACGACGTCGCCCGCTACTTCGCCCCCTCGGGCGCCCCGGAGCCGTTCTCACGGTGACCGTCCCACGGCTCGTCCAGTGACATCCCGAGCGGTACGCGGCCGATGGCGCGGCCGTGGTCGTCGAGGAGCCGGCCCATGCGCTTGGGCGTGTGCAGCGCGACGGTCCGGTCCTTGACCTCCAGCGCCGGGAAACGCTCCGCGAGCAGCGCCTCGAACGGGTCGATCGCGCCGAGGCCGTGCAGCCAGACGAGGACCAGCAGGTTGTGCGGCCCGCTCACGGAGACGCACATCCGGACCTGGTCGAACCGGGCCAGCGCGTTCCCGGTCCGCTCGAGCTCGGGGTGAGGGACCGCGGCCCGGTAGACCACCATCGTCGGCAGACCCGCCAGCTGATGGGCGAGGTCGCAGCGGATCGAGATGTCCCCGTCCCGCATCATCCGCTGCACCCGGCGGCGGGCCGTGTGCTCGCTCATGCCCGTCATCGCCCCCAGCTCCGTGTAGCCGAGCCGGCCGTCACCGCCGAGCGCCGAGATCAGGGCCCGGTCCTCGGGCGAGTGACGGTTGCGCCAGTGGGCGCTGTAGACCGTGCGGCCGAGCGCCCGTGGGGTCGACAGGGCCGCGCGCTCCGCGGGCTCCATCGCCCGCATCCGCCAGTCACGCCCCTCGCCGTACAGGGTGATGCCCAACCGCGTACGGGTGGAGAGGACCCCGCGCAGCCCCCCGATGGTGCCGCGGATCTGCCGGCCGAGACTCGGCAGGTCGGGCCCCGCCACCGACAGGAAGAGATCGAAGTCACCAGCCGTCTCGTCCACGCTGAAGACCCACGGCAGCGCGGTCACCGCGGTGCTCACGGCCTCCAGGGAGCGGGGTCGGCAGCGCACCTCGACATAGGCGACCGTCGCCGTCCTCGCCGCGTCGTACGCCGTGATCCAGGCCAGACCGGCCGCGCGCAGCCGCTCCCAGCGGCGGGCCGCCGTCGTCGGGTCCACGCCCAGGGCCCGGCCGATACGGGACCACGGGGCGCGCGGGGCGGCCTGGAGCGCGTCGATGAGCGCCAGATCGAGTTCGGAGAAGCCGGCGTCGGGACCGGCCGGGCCCGGACCCGGCGCGCCGGATTCCGGCATCGGATCGTCAGCCATGAGGCATTCCTGCAATTTCCGGGGTTCTTCGCTCACGGACCGGATCGTAAGGGCACTTCCGGCCGGGGAAACCCGGCCACCGGTGAGAGAGGAGTGCCGTGTCAGCTCCACCCCCGAGCGCCGCCCGCACCAGCCGGACCGAGCGCACCAAGCGCACCGTCCGGATCACGGTCGTCGTCCTGTTCGCCGCCTGGCTCGTCGACTACGCCGACCGCCTCGTCATCACCCTCGCCCTGCCCGCCATCGGCAAGGAGTTCGACCTCAGCCGTGGGCAACAGGGGCTCGTGGTCTCCGCCTTCTTCCTCGCGTACGCGCTCTGCCAGATCCCCGGCGGCCTGCTCGCCGACCGGTTCGGCGCCCAGCGGGTGACCTGCTGGGCCCTGCTGAGCTGGTCGGTGTTCACCGCCCTGACCGGTTTCGCCTGGTCCTTCGCCGTCCTCCTCGTCCTGAGGTTCGCCTTCGGCGCGGCCGAGGGAATCTTCCCGCCCGCCTCGATGAAGGTCCTCGTCGAACGGACCACACCCGAGGAACGGATGGGGGCCAACGGGCTGATCATGAGCTCCAACGCCCTCGCCGCCGTCCTCACCCCGCTCGCCGTCGCCCCGCTGATCGCCGCCTTCGGCTGGCGCTCGGCCTTCTTCTCGACGGCGGCGCTGGGAGTCTTCGTCCTGGTCGCCGTACGGATGTGGCTGCCGGCGCCGCTGGCACGCACCCGCGCCGAGACGCCCACGATCCGCCACGGGCTCCGGCAGATGCTGCGCAAGGGCGTGCTGTGGCGCTTCGCGACGATGATGTTCGGCTACAGCACGATCATGTGGGGCCTCAGCACCTGGATCCCCTCCTACCTCAACGACGTACGCGGCATCTCCCTCACCTCCGCCGGCGCGCTCGCCGCCATCCCGGCCCTCGCCGCCGCGCTCGCGACGGTCGTCGGCGGCCGGCTGGCCGACCGGCTCGGCGGACACCACCGGAAGGTGATACTGCCCGCGATGGCCGTGGCCGCCCTCGCCCTCCCGCTCATGGCCTACTCGGCCTCCCTCACCGGCTTCGTCGCCTTCGTCACCGTCGCCGCCTGCGCCACCTCCCTCGCCTACATGCCGATCTTCGCCGTACCCCTGCGGGGGCTCGACCCCGCACACGTCGGCGTCGGCAGCGCCGTCATCGTCCTCGGGGGCCAGGTCGCGGGCATGACCGCCCCGCCCGTCATGGGTGTGCTCGCCGACACCTTCTCCTTCGAGGTGGCCTTCGCCTTCCTCGTCCTCGGCGCGGTGATCGTCGCCGTGATGTCGCTCGCAACCCCCCAGGACGCCGAATCCTTCCGGACCGCGCTCGGCACCTTCGACCACGAACCGGACCGTTCCCCTCTCAGCACGGAGCAGCCCTCATGACCACGACCGCCCCCCGCCTCCCCTCCACCCGCCCCGTCGGCCCCCTGCTCGCCGGGCTCACCGACCGGCTGCCCGCCCTGCGCGCCCTGTACGAGGACCTGCACGCCCACCCCGAGCTGTCCTTCCAGGAGTTCCGTACGGCGGGCATCGCCGCCGCCCTGCTGCGGGAACAGGGCTGGGAGGTCACCGAGGGCGTCGGCGGCACCGGAGTCGTCGGCGTCCTGGCCAACGGCGAAGGCCCGGTCGTCCTGCTCCGTGCCGACATGGACGCCCTCCCGGTGAGGGAGGAGACCGGCCTCCCGTACGCCTCCACCACCACCGCGACCGACCCGGACGGCAACGAGGTCCCGGTCATGCACGCCTGCGGTCACGACATGCACGTCGCCTGCCTGCTCGGCGCCACCGCCCAGCTCGCCGCCACCCGCGCGCGGTGGCGCGGCACGGTCGTCGCGGTCTTCCAGCCGGCCGAGGAGGTCGGCGGGGCACCGGCCATGATCGAGGACGGTTTCGCCGACCGCTTCCCCCGGGCCGACATCTGCCTCGGACAGCACGTGGCGGCCGCGCCGGTCGGCTTCGTCGGCACCCGCCCGGGCCCGCTCATGGCCGCGTCCGACAGCCTCAAGGTCCGGCTGTTCGGGCGCGGCGGCCACGGATCCATGCCCGAGACCGCCGTCGACCCGGTCGTGATGGCCGCCGCGATCGTCATGCGGCTGCAGACCGTGGTCGCGCGCGAGGTCGCGGCGGCGCAGACGGCGGTGGTGACCGTCGGCTCGCTCCACGCCGGCACCAAGGAGAACATCATCCCGGACACCGCCGACCTGCGGATCAACATCCGCAGCACGACTCCGTCGGTACGGGAACGGGTCCTGCGGGCCGTCGAGCGGATCATCCGCGCCGAGGCCGCCGCGTCCGGAGCCCCGAAGGACCCGGAGATCGTCCCCCTCACATCCTTCCCCGTCACGGTCAACGACCACGACGCCACGCGCGCCGTCCACACCGCTCTGTCCGCCGCCCTCGGCGAGGGACACGTCTTCACGCTGCCCTCGACCCTCACCGGCAGCGAGGACTTCGGCACCTTCGGCACCGCCCTCGACGTCCCCTCCGTCTTCTGGCACTTCGGCGGCGCCGACCCCGCCCTCTACCGCGACATCGACCCCGCCGACCTCCTCGAGAACGGCCTGCCCGACACCGTCCCCGCCAACCACTCGCCGCACTTCGCACCCGTACCCGACCCGACCCTCGAGATCGGCGTGACGGCCCTCCTCGCCGCCGCCGCGCACTGGCTCGGCCCGGAGGCCGACGACGAGTGACCGCGCGCGAATAATCCGGTGCCGTCCACGGGAAGGCTCCCTACACTCGCTGAACGTGACGCCGGGAACCCGGCGCGCCGACGACCAACGAGGGGAGCCCGACCGTGCGTTGCCGCACCGCTGTCGTCGTTCCCCGGTCACGGTACGACGTGATCCTGATGTCCCGGTCGTCCCGGTGCCGGCTGCGCGGCCGCCACCGGATCCCCGTGACGAACTCCTGACTCCTGACCCCCTGAGCGTGCCGTGCGCCGCCGGGCCGATCACCGACGGCCCGTCACGCGGCGCACCAGTGCGCCGGGTCACTCCTTGCCCGCCTCCGGGCCGGCTTCGTCCGGGAATCGCGCCGCCCTGTTCTCGTCACACAGCGAAAGGCCCTGGGCCGTGCGTACCCACCTTCCCCACCGACCGACCGGCACCCTCGACCGCGTGCGCAATCTGGGCATCCTCGCCCACGTCGACGCCGGCAAGACCACCGTCACCGAACGGATGCTCTACCTCACCGGCGCCATCCACAAGCGGGGCGAGGTCCACGACGGCACGACCGTCACCGACTTCGACGCCCAGGAGCGCGACCGTGGCATCACCATCTTCGCCGCGGCCGTCAGCTGCGTCTGGGACGACCACCGCGTCAACCTGATCGACACGCCCGGCCACGTCGACTTCTCCGACGAGGTGGAGCGCTCGCTGCGCGTACTCGACGGCGCGATCGCGGTGTTCGACGCCGTCGCGGGCGTGGAACCGCAGAGCGAGACGGTCTGGCGGCAGGCCGATCGCCACCAGGTGCCGAGGATCGCCTTCGTCAACAAGCTGGATCGCGCCGGCGCCGATCTCGACACGGCGGTGGCCTCGATCCGGGACCGGCTCCACACGGTTCCGCTCGTCGTCCAGCTGCCGATCGGTCAGGAGGACGACTTCATCGGCGTGGTGGACCTCGTCCGCATGCGCGCCCTGGTCTGGGAGGCGGGAAGCGACACGTACACCGAGGGCCCCGTGCCCGAGGCACTGGCGGAGGAGGCGCGGCTCCGCCGCCGGACCCTGGAGGAGGCGGTGGCGGAACTCCACCCGGGCGCACTGGAGGAGTTCTGCGCCGAGTCGGCGCTCGCCGACACGACGCTGACCGCGGCGCTGCGCGACCTGACCCGGACCGGTGACGGAGTCGTGGTGCTGTGCGGATCGGCGTACCGCAACCGTGGGACGGAGCCGTTGCTCGACGCCGTCGTCTCCTACCTGCCCTCGCCGCTGGACGTGCCGCCGGTACGGGGCACCCTGGACGGCGCGGAGCGGGAGCGGGCCGCCGACCCGGCGGAACCGTTCGCCGCCCTGGTCTTCAAGGTGAACTCGACCGCCACCGGGCGGCTGACGTACCTCCGCGTGTACGCGGGGACGATCGGAAAGGGGGACGTGGTGCTCGACGTCGCCGGCCGGCGCACCGAGCGGATCGGCCGGATCCTGCGGGTGCAGGCCGACCGGAACACCGAGGTGGACCGGGCGGTGGCCGGGGACATCGTCGCGGTCGTCGGAGTGAAGGAGGCCCGGGCCGGTGCCACGCTGTGCGCGCCCTCGGCCCCCCTCCTCCTCGAACCGCCCACCGTGGCGGACCCCGTCGTCTCCGTCGCCGTCGAGGCCCGAAGGAGCCTGGACACCGACCGGCTGGCGACCGCGCTGGCCCGGCTCGTCGAGGAGGACCCCTCGCTGGCGGTCCGGACCGACCGCGAGACCGGCCAGACGGTGCTCTCCGGCATGGGTGAGCTGCATCTGGAGGTCGCCGTGGAGAAGATCCGCCGGGCCCAGGGCCTGGACATCGGCGTCGGCAGGCCGCAGGTGGCCTACCGGGAGACGGTCGTCCGCGGGGTCACGGGCCTGGTCCACCGGCACGTCAAACAGGACGGTGGCGCGGGCCAGTTCGCGCACGTCGTCCTCGACGTGGCACCTCTGGACACCGGCACGCAGGCCGCGGCGGACACGGCGGGGGAGTTCGCCTTCTCCTCCACCGTCACCGGAGGCCGGGTTCCGCAGGAGTACATCCGCGCGGTGGAGGCCGGCTGCCGGGACGCCCTGGCGGAGGGTCCCCTCGGCGGCCACCCGGTCACCGGCGTGCGGGTGACGCTCACGGACGGCGCCACCCACTCCAAGGACTCCTCGGAGATGGCGTTCCGTACGGCGGGCCGCTTCGCGCTCCGCGAGGCACTGCGCGCCTGCGCGATGACGCTCCTGGAACCGGTGGTCGAGGTCACGGTCACGGTGCCCGACAGCGCCGTGGGCGGGGTGCTCGGTGACCTGGCGGCGCGGCGCGGCCGGGTCTCCGGCTCGACCGCGCGAGCCGGGACGGCGGTGATCACCGCGACCGTGCCGCTGGCCGAACTCTTCGGCTACGCGTCCCGGCTGCGCAGCCGCACCCAGGGCCGCGGCACCTTCACCACGCGGCCCACCGGCTACGCCCCCGTCCCGGCGGGCGTGGCAGCCGGGACACCGTCCCGGTGACCGCCGCGGACGGGCCCGCCCTCCCAGGGGCGGGCCCGTCCCACGCACACGGCCGGACGGCCCTGTCAGCTCACGACGACGAACGCGCCGCGCCGGCGCTCCCCGTCCGCCGAGTTCCACTCGGCGCTGACGTGCCCGCGGACGTTCGTCGCGCCCGTGGCGGGGGCCGCCCGGTCCGGGTCCAGGACACGCGTCACCGTGAGGGTGAGAGGGGACGCGCCGGTCACCGCCGCGCGTACCGCGAGGTCCGTCCCCTGCGGCCCGTCCTCGACGGCGCCCGGACCGCTCACGGCCGAGAGGCCGCCCCCGTCGAACCGGCCGATGACCGAGTGGTCCGGCGCGTCGGTCAGGCTCTGGGCCTGCGGCTCCGCGCGGCCTTCGAGCAGCGCGAGCAACTGCGCCACGAGAACGGGGTCGTGGATCCCGTCGTACACCCACCGCTTCCCCAGCACGCCGTGCTCGGAGGTGCCGACGAGAGCGTCCTCGGCGCCGTCGAGCGGAACACCGCGGTACGTGAGCGGCAGGTGGTACGCGACAGGTTCGTCACCGGAGACGTCCGTGACGACCATGAACTCGATGCCGACCTCCCCCTCCGGGTCGTCGAGCCGGAAGCCACCGGCCTTGGACAGCTCCGGCGCGCGCCCCGTGCCGGCGTACCAGGGGCGGGAGGGAAGCCAGGACGCGAGCAGCTCCAGCTTGCCGGGATTCATGGTGGTGCGGTGAATGACAGCCATACCCCCTGAACCCCTCTCCTCGCCGCACGGTTCCCCACCGCGGCCGCCGCCCGGGACCCGGGGCTCGCCCCTGCCGGGGCGGGCGGCACAATGAGGATCATGCTGCTGTCGTTCCAGCCGGTCCTCGAGCGCATCGCCGAGGAGATCGGCGACCTCGTCGGCCGGGGCCGCCCCGCCGACTACATCCCCGCGCTCGCCGCGGGCGACCCGCGCCGCTTCGGCATGGCCGTCGCCGAGCTCGACGGGACGGTGTACGGGGTGGGGGACTGGCAACAGCCCTTCTCCACCCAGTCCGTCACCAAGGTGTTCACGCTCGCCCTCGCCCTCGCCCGGGAGGGCGAGACGCTCTGGGAGCACGTCGGCCGCGAGCCGTCCGGTAACCCCTTCAACTCGCTCGTGCAGCTGGAGTACGAGAACGGCATCCCCCGCAACCCCTTCATCAACGCCGGCGCCCTGGTCGTCACCGACCGGCTGCACAGCCTCACCGGTGACGCCTCGGGCGCCCTGCTCGACCTCCTGCGCGCGGAGAGCGGCAACCAGGACCTCGACTTCGACCGGGACGTCGCCGCCTCGGAGACCGCGCACGGCGACCGGAACGCGGCGCTGGGCCACTTCATGGCCTCGTACGGGAACATCGAGAACCCCGTGCCGACGCTCCTGCGCGAGTACTTCCGGCAGTGCTCGATCGAGGCGTCCTGCGCCGACCTCGCACTCGCCACCGGGTTCCTGGCCCGCCACGGCATCCGCGCCGACGGCTCACGCCTGCTCACCCGCAGCCAGGCCAAGCAGGTCAACGCCGTCATGCTCACCTGCGGCACCTATGACGCTGCCGGGGACTTCGCGTACCGGGTGGGCCTGCCGGGCAAGAGCGGGGTCGGCGGCGCCATCATCGCCGTCGTCCCGGGCCGCTGCACCCTGTGCGTCTGGAGCCCGGGCCTCGACGAACGTGGCAACTCGGTCGCGGGCGTCGCCGCGCTCGACCGCTTCACCACGATCACCGGTCTCTCCGTCTTCTGAACCGCCTCCCGAGCCCCGCCTCAGCCTCCCCCCGGGCCGTTGCCCGAGCCGTCGGACCGGTGCCCGCGCGATAATGGGCCTGCGACGCTGGAGGTGCGAGGTGACCAGCACGGTGGGTCAGGCCCGGGGCGCCGAAGGCGTGGACGCCGCGCTCACCGAGACGATCCGCCGCACCAGTGCCTCCATCGGCGCCGTCTACCTCCTGGAACCGGATGCGCAGGTGCTGCGCCTGGAGGCCCTCTGCGGGGCACCCGCGGATCTCGCCGAGCCGTGGGCGAGGGTCCCCCTGGCCGCGCCGGCCCCCATCGCCGTCGCCGTACGCGAGGACCGCCTGGTCTGGGTGGGCAGCCAGCAGGAGATGGCCCGCTCCTACCCACGGACTGCGATGGCCCTCCCGTATCCGCTCGCGCTGGCCGCCGCACCGATCACCGGCACCCGGCGCTGGGGCACCCTGCTGCTGCTGTGGCCCGCCACCCGCCCGCCGCACCTGACACCGCGGGAGCGCGGCCGGCTCTTCTCCGGCTGCCGGCGCCTGGCCCGTCTCCTGGAGGAGGCCACCGCATCCGGCCGGCCGCTGGCCCACGCGGACCGGCCCCGCGTCCTCCCCCTCGAAACCCGCCGCCCGCCCCGCGCCCCCGCGCAGGAGGCCGCCGCCTTCGCCGAACGGCTGCCCGGTGGCTCCTGCGCCCTGGACCTGGAAGGACACATCACCTTCCTCAGCTCGGGCGGCGCCGAACTCCTGGGCCGCGACGCCGGGGCACTGCTCGGGACACTGCCGTGGCAGTCCCTGCCCTGGCTCGACGACCCCAGCTACGAGGACCGCTACCGCGCCGCCGTGATCAGCCGCGAGCCCGTCTCCTTCACGGCCTGCCGCCCGCCGGACCGATGGCTCGACTTCCACCTCTACCCGGACGCCGACGGGATCAGCGTCCGGATCGTGCCCACCGGCGCACAGCCCCCGCCCACTCCCGCGCCCCGCAGCACCCTGAGCACCGCCACCCCGGCCCGTGCGGGACAGCTCTACCAGCTCCTGCACCTGGCCGCGGGCCTGACCGAGGTCGTCGGCGTCCAGGACGTCGTCGATCTGGTCGCCCACCAGATCATGCCCGCCTTCGGCGCCCAGGGCCTGGTCCTGTCCACGGTCGACTCCGGCCGGCTGTGGATCACCGGACACCGCGGCTACCCCGCCGAGACCATCGCGCGCCTCGACGGCCTGCCGCTCGACACGACCTTCACCCCCGCGGGACAGGTGCTCGCCAGCGGAATCCCCTCGTTCTTCGCCGACCCGGAGGAGATGCGACGCATCTACCCCGAGGCGGCGCCGATCAGCGGCAAACAGGCCTGGGCCATCCTGCCCCTGATCATCTCCGGCCGGCCCGTCGGCTGCTGCGTGCTCTCCTACGACCACCCCCACGCGTTCTCGGCCGAGGAACGCGCCGTCATGACCTCGCTCGCCGGGCTCATCGCGCAGGCCCTCGACCGCGCCCGCCTGTACGACGCCAAGCACCGGCTCGCCCACGGACTCCAGGAGGCCCTGCTGCCGCACCGCCTCCCCGCCGTCGCCGGCCTCGACGTCACCGCCCGCTATCTGCCCGCCACGCGCGGCATGGAGATCGGCGGTGACTTCTACGACCTGATCCGGCTCGGCGACACCGCGGCGGCGGCCGTCATCGGCGACGTCCAGGGCCACAACGTCGCCGCCGCCGCTCTGATGGGCCAGGTCCGGACCGCCGTGCACGCCCACGCGACCCTCGGCGAGCCCCCCGAGCAGGTGCTCTCCGCGACCAACCGCCTCCTCATCGATCTCGACCCCGGGCTGTTCTGCAGTTGCCTCTACGCCCACTTCGACTTCGCCCGCCGGCGGCTCGGCCTCGCCAGCGCCGGCCACCCGCCGCCCCTGGTGCGGCTGCCCGACGGCCGTACCGCCCCGCTCGACGTGCCGCCGGGCCCTCTGCTCGGCATCGTGCCCGACGCCCGCTACCCGGTCACCGAGATCGCGCTCACCCCGGGACTGGTGCTCCTTCTCTACACCGACGGTCTCGTCGAGACCCCGGGGACCGACTTCGACGACTCCCTCGCCGAACTCGCCGGTCATCTGGCCGAGGCGGACGACCGCGATCTGGACCTTCTCGTCGACGCCCTCCTGAGCCGGACCCGGCCCGCCCGGCAACGTACGGACGACATCGCCCTGCTCGTCCTGAAGGGTCTCTAGGGGCCGGTGTAGCGCAGCAGCACCGCGACACCGTCCTCCAGCGGAACCTCCTCCTCCGGCAGGACGACCAGCTCGGCCTGCGTACCGGCCGCCGCGCGGAGCAGCGCCGCGCCGGCGGCGGGTTCCTCCCAGTAGTAGTGCAGGCCGAAGGCGCTCAACTCCTCGCCGGACAGGGCGAGATGGGTGGGCGCCGCGCCGACCCACAGATGACCCGTGTGCCGTACCGGCCGGTTGAGGAAGAGCGCCCGCGCCTGACCGCGCTGCAGGGCGCCGACGGCGGCGGCGAGCCCCTCGACGTACTCGGGGTGACGTGCGCGCTGGCCGGTATAGCTGTCGAGCAGATGCCTGTCGTGGTCGGGCAGCCGGCCGGCGAACAGGCCGGCGAGCTCGTCCTCCAGGAGGGCCCGACCGGGCTCCGGCCGCCGCGGACGGCCGTGCTCGAGCTTGACGAAGCGTCCCTGCAGCGCCCGCGGGGCGGCCCGGATCAGACTGTTCACCGCCCACGGGTCTCCGGCCGGCACGATCGCCTCCGTACCGTCGGTCTCGACACCGTCCACCAGCTCCGCCAGGAGCTGTTCGGCCTCCTTCGGCCAGCCCTCGACCGGGACCCGGCGGTGGCCCCGGGGGCCGGGGGCGACCCGGCTGATCGGCCATCTGCCCCTCTCGTGCTCCAGCTCCAACTCCAGCCCGCCCTCGCGATCGCCCTCGCCCTCGTCGTCGCCCCGGCCCGGCCCCGCGGGGTGCACACGGTTCAGGACGACGGCCGCGTAGGGGAGGTCCGGCGCGTGCTGGAGGGCGAGGGCGAGGACGTCGGGAAGCATCCCGAACCGGGCGCTGTCGCGGGCCGGCGGCTCGGGCAGGCACTGCGCGAGCAGAAGAGAGCCGTGGGCGGCGAAGAGCGCCTGGCCGTGCCGCCCGGCCACGTCGCGGTCGGTGCCCACCGCGCTCGCGAGCGCACCGACCGTGGCCTCGTCCGCGTCGTGGGCGAGCAGGCTCTCCCGCAGACTCCGCAGGCGCAGCTCGATCGCCCGGTCCGGATCACCGACATCGCGGGAGGTGTCGAGACAGGCGGAGGCGATCGGGCCGGGATGCGCGTACAGCGGGTCCAGGAACTGCAGCTTCACGGCTTCCTCCAGGAGAAGAAGGCCGGCGGGGAGAAACGACGCCCAACGCACGGCTACCCGCGCCGTGCCCCCCGACACGGGCCGGATGGCCCCGACGCCGGGACGGTGGGAAACTGGAGGCCACAGAGTGGTCGAGGCACGCGACACACCGGACCGGCCGTGCGTCATCAGCGGTTGTTCGTGGCGGCACTCGCCCTGTTCCTCGTGACAGCGCCGGCGGTCACCGCGGCGGCAGAGGGAACGGCACAGGGCGAGGAGGTACCGGCTGGCCCGACGTTCGGCGCGCGGGCCCTGCAGGCACTCCTCGACGGCATCCAGTTCGGCGTCATCATCGCCATCTGCGCCGTCGGCCTGTCCCTGATCTTCGGAACCATCCATCTGATCAACTTCGCCCACGGCGAGCTGGTGACCATCGGCGCCACCTTCGCCTTCTTCCTGAACGTCTCGCCGTCAGGACCGGGCTGGCACCTCGTCCCCGCCACGCTCGCCGCCGTCGTCTTCGGCGCCCTGCTCGGCGCCGCCATCGACCGCGGCCTGTGGCGCCCCCTGCGGGCCCGTGGCACCGGCCTGATCAACATGTTCATCGTCACGATCGGACTGTCGCTGTTCCTGCGGCACATCGTCCTCGTGCTGTACGGGACCCGGCCCGGCTCCTACGCCCAGTACGACATCCAGGAGGCGATCGACCTCGGTCCCGCCGGCATCACCCCCCGTGACCTGACCGTCACCCTCCTGTCGGTGGCCACGCTGCTCGGTGTCGCCCTGCTGCTCCAGAAGACCCGGATCGGCACCGCCATCAGGGCCGTCTCCGCCGACCGTGACCTGGCCGAGGCCTCGGGCATCGACGTCAAGCGCGTCGTGCTCGTCGTCTGGATGCTCGGCGGCGCGCTCGCGGCCCTCGGCGGAGTCTTCTTCGGACTCGTCGAGATCGTCAGCTGGGACATGGGCTTCAAGCTGCTGCTGCTCATGTTCGCCGGCGTCATCCTCGGCGGCCTCGGCTCCGCGTACGGCGCGATGGTGGGCAGTCTCGTCATCGGCATCGTCGCCCAGATGTCCACGCTGTGGTTCCCGGTCGACCTGCAGTACGCGTGGGCGCTGCTCGCACTGATCATCGTTCTCCTCGTCCGGCCGCAGGGCATCCTCGGCCGGCGCGAACGCGTCGGATGAGGGCGGTGAGCCATGGACTTCCAAGTCATCCTCTCCGACGCCATCCGCGCCGGCATCGGCCCCATCGCCGCGATCTTCGCGCTCTCCGCGATGGGCCTGAACCTGCACTTCGGCTACACCGGACTGCTGAACTTCGGGCAGGTCGGCTTCATGCTCGTCGGCGGCTACGGGCTCGCGATCACCGTGGCGACCTGGGGCGGCTCGATGTGGCTCGGCGTCCTCGTCGGACTCGCCTCCGCCGTCGTCCTCGCCCTGCTCCTCGGTCTGCCGACGCTGCGGCTGCGCGCCGACTACCTCGCCATCACCACCATCGCCGCCGGGGAGACGCTCCGGCTGTTCTATCGTTCCAGCTGGGCCGAGCCCACCACCGGCGGCGTGTTCGGCCTCCAGCGGTTCGCGAACGACTTCTACGACCTCAACCCCGTCCCGCGTGGCACGTACGGATTCTGGATGGTGAAGTTCAGCGCCCGCGACCTGTGGGTGATGATCGTCGCCTGGGCGCTGGTGATCGTCGTCGGGCTGCTGCTCGCCCTGCTGATCCGCAGCCCCTGGGGGCGCGTCATCCGCTCGATCCGCGACGACGAGACCGCCGTACGCAGCCTCGGCAAGAACGTCTACGCGTACAAGATGACGAGCCTCGTGCTCGGCGGTGTGATCGGCGCGGTGGCCGGCATGCTCCAGGCCATCCACGTGCAGTCGGTGAACCCGGACAGCTTCGATCCCGGCGTCACCTTCTTCCTCTACACGCTGCTCGTCCTGGGCGGCGCCGGGCGGATCCTCGGCCCCGTCGTCGGCTCGGTCCTCTTCTGGTTCATGCTCACCTTCCTCGACAGCGCCCTGCGCGAGGCCATCGACTCCGGCGTCATCTCCTCCGACGTCATCAGCACCTCGGAGATCGGCGCCGTCCGCTTCGCCCTGGTCGGACTCGCACTGATCCTGCTGGTCGCGTTCAGACCGCAGGGGATCCTCGGCAGCCGGAAGGAGATGCTGCTCAGTGGCCGATGACACGAGCCCTGTGCCCGCTACCGGTGTGCCCGCTACCGGTGCGCCGGCACCCGGTGTGCCCGAGCCCGTGCCGGGCGCGACCAAGCCGGACCCGCTGCTCGTCCTCGACGACGTCACCCGCGCCTTCGGCGGTCTCGTCGCCGTACAGGTCGAACACCTGGAGGTCCAGCGGGGGACCATCACGGCCCTGATCGGCCCCAACGGCGCGGGCAAGAGCACGCTGTTCAACGTCGTGAGCGGCTTCGACCGGGCCGACAGCGGACGGTGGTCCTTCGCCGGAAAGCCGCTCACCGGCCGGCCGGCGCACCGGATCGCGGGCGCGGGCCTGGTCCGTACGTTCCAGCTCACCCGCACGCCCGGCCGGCTCACGGTCCTCGAGAACATGCTTCTGGCCACCCCCGGACAGCGGGGCGAGCGGCTGCTGCCCGCCCTGCTGCCGCCGCTGTGGCGCGGACAGGAACGCGACGCCGTGGCCAGGGCCGACGAACTGCTCGACCGCTTCCGGCTCAGCCGGCTGCGCGACGACTACGCGGGCACGCTCTCCGGCGGCCAGCGCAAGCTGCTCGAACTGGCCCGCGCGCTGATGGCACGGCCCGTGATGCTGCTGCTCGACGAGCCCATGGCGGGGGTCAACCCGGCGCTGACCCAGTCGCTCCTCGGCCACATCACGGCCCTGCGTGACGAGGGGCTCACGGTGTGCTTCGTCGAGCACGACATGGACGTGGTCATGGGCATCAGCGACTGGGTGGCGGTCATGGCGGGTGGGCGCCTGGTGGCCGAGGGCCCGCCGTCCACCATCGGCCGTAACCCCGACGTCGTGGACGCCTACCTCGGCAAGCGGCACGACGAACCCGAGGCGAGCGGAGAGGAGGCGCCGCCCCCATGAGCGAGGAGCCCGGCACCCCGAACGGTCCCGTCCTGGCCGCCGACGACCTCGTCGCCGGCTATCTACCCGGCGTCGACGTCCTGCGCGGCTGCAGCATCGAGGTACGGCCCGGCGAACTCGTCGGCGTCATCGGCCCCAACGGCGCCGGCAAGTCGACCCTGGCCAAGGCCGTCTTCGGCCTGCTCCGCATCCGCAAGGGCGCGGTGCGGCTGCACGGCGAGGACGTCACCAACCGCCCCGCCCACGAGCTCGTACGGCGCGGAGTCGGCTACGTCCCCCAGCTGGCGAACGTCTTCCCCACGCTCACGGTCGAGGAGAACCTGCGCATGGGCCTGTATCTGCGGCCCAAGCAGTACGACGACCGGGCCGCCGTGGTCGAGGAACTCTTCCCGGTCCTGGCCACCCGCCGGAAACAGAAGGCCGGCTCGATGTCCGGCGGCGAGCGGCAGATGCTCGCCATGGCCCGCGCGTTGATGATGGAACCTCAGGTGCTGCTCCTGGACGAGCCGTCGGCGGGTCTTTCCCCGATCTTCCAGGACCAGGTGTTCGACCGCGTCAAGGAGATCAACCACGCGGGAGTCGCCGTCCTCATGGTCGAGCAGAACGCCCGCAGGTGCCTCCAGATCTGCGCCCGGGGCTACGTCCTCGACCAGGGCCGCAACGCCCACACAGGGACGGGTGCCGAGCTCCTGAACGACCAGAAGGTGGTCGACCTGTACCTCGGCACCCTCGCCCGTGTCCGCTGAGCCCCGTACGCGAGGCGTCAGCCCTTGCTCACCTCCGTACGCACGGTCTCCAGCTCACCCTTGTCGTTGTACGCGTACACCTCGATCGTCGCCTGGCCCGGCTCACCGGCGTCGACGAAGTCGAGCGGACCGCTCACACCGTCGTAGTCGATGTCCTTGCCCTCGGCGAGCAGCGTCTTGCAGGCGGGGAAGGAATTGCACTTCTCGCCGTCCTTCGTGACCGCGACGATCTCCTCGGCGAACTTCCCCGGGTCGTCCGACTTGGCCTGCTCGGCGGCGAGCGCCAGGGTCGTCACGGCGTCGAAGGTCTGCGGCGCGAACTGCAGGACGTTCAGGTTCGGCGCGAACTCCTTGAGGGCCTTCACGAACTCGGGGTTGGACGCCGATGCCGGAGCCGTACCCTTCATGCCCGCGAGCCGGCCGGGGTCGGCGGGCGAGACCAGCTTGGGCAGCTCCTCGCTGCGGAGCCCGTCGGTGCCGTACACGCCGATGTCGGCGGGCCCGAGGCCTGCCTCGATCATGCTCTGCAGGATCTGCGTGCCCTCCTCGAAGGCGATCACCGCGGCCGCGTCCGGGTTGGAGTTCTTGATCTTCTGAACGATCTGGTCGAAGTTCGTGGCCTTGGGGTCGTACGTCTCGGCGAGCGTGACCGTGACGCCGCCGTCCTCAAGGGCCTTCTTCGTGGAGTCGAGCAGCCCGCGCCCGTAGTCGTCCGCGCGCGCGACCATGGCCACCCGCTTGTGCCCGTCCTCCTGGATCGCCTTCGCCAGGACGGGGGCCTGCAGCGCGTCGCTCGGCGCGGTACGGAAGTAGAAGCCGCCGTCGTCGTAGTCGGTGAAGGTGAGCGCCGTATTGGAACTCGAGAACTGGACGACACCCTCGCCGGTCACCCGGTCGATGATGGCCAGCGACATCGCGGAAGACGCGGCGCCGATGATCGCGTCGACCCCCGCGTTCAGCAAGCGGTCAGCCGCCTGCGCCGCCACCGCCTCCTGTCCTGCCTCGTCGGAGCCGACCACCTTCGGAATCGGCTTGCCAAGCACGCCGCCACTGTCATTGATCACCTTGATCGCGAAGTTCGTCGATTGGATCATGGGCGGCCCGAGAAAGGCCAGCTGCCCCGTCTCGGGCAGGACGTATCCGAGCTTGAGTACCTCGTCGCCGTCGCCTCCCTGCGCCCCGTCACCTCCGCCACCACCGTTCGAACCGCATGCGGCGGCCAGGAGCGCGACCGCGCCCAGGAAGACCGCGGACCGCCGGACCGGCGATTTCATGTCCGCCTCCTCTCAGAGGCTTCTGCGCCTCTCCGTGAAGAAGGCGTGAAGCATCGCTGTGCGTCCCGCGAGTAACCCGTCGGGGCGCGGCTAAACGGCCGACGCGGCCCTGCGTACGCCCAGCGCGCGCGTCAGGATGGAGCCGTGGTCATCACCCGTGAGCTGCTCATCGGCGGCCAGGACGTCCCCGCCGCCGCCGGCCGCACCGCCGAGGACGTCACCCCCTACACCGGCGAGGTGTACGCGATCGTCGCCGCCGCCGGTCCCGAGGACGTCACCCGCGCCGTCGCCGCCGCCCACGCGGCGTTCCCCGCCTGGGCCGCGCTCGCCCCCTTCGCCCGCCGCGCGATCTTCCTCAGGGCCGCCGACCTCCTCGACGCCAAGGGGGAGGAGGCCGCCGAGCTCATGGCGCACGAGGTGGGCGGCACCCGCCCGTGGGCGTACTTCAACGTGGCGCTGGCCGCGAACATCCTGCGCGAGGCGGCCGCGGCGATCACCGCGCCGCGCGGCGAGGTGCTCAGCGCCCAGGAGCAGGGCGCGCTGGGTCTCGCGTTGCGCGAACCGCTCGGGGTCGTCGCCGCGTTCGCGCCCTGGAACGCGCCCCTCATCCTGGGCGTACGGGCCGTGGCCGCCCCGCTGGCCGCGGGCAACACGGTCGTCCTCAAGCCGAGCGAGAACGCACCGGTCGCCGCCGGTCTCTTCGTCGCCGACGTCCTGCGCGAGGGCGGGCTGCCCGACGGCGTGCTCAACGTGGTGACCAACGCCCCCGAGGACGCCACCGTGATCGCCGAGACCCTCGTCGCCGATCCCCGGGTCCGCGCGGTCGACTTCACCGGCTCGACCCGGACCGGCCGTCTCATCGGCGCGCACGCGGCGCGCCACCTCAAACCCGCGGTCCTCGAACTGGGCGGCAAGAACTCCGTGGTCGTCCTCGAGGACGCGGACGTGGACTACGCCGTCGACGCGGCCACGTTCGGCGTGTTCATGAACTCCGGGCAGATCTGCATGTCCGGCGACCGGGTCCTCGTCCACGAGCGCCTCGCCGAGGAGTTCACCGCGAAGTTCACCGCCAAGGTCGCCGCCCTGCGGACCGGCGACCCGGAGCACCCGCACACCGTGATCGGCCCGCTGGTGAGCGCGGCCGCCGCCGAGCGGGTCGCCGGGCTGGTCACGGACGCGGTCGCCGCGGGCGCCACCGTGCTCACCGGCGGCGGCGCCCCGGTGGGCGCGGTGCACCCGGCCACCGTGCTCAGCGGGGTGACCGCGGAGATGGACCTCTACTACGCGGAGACCTTCGGCCCGGTGTGCGTGCTCGGCACCTTCGCCGACGACGACACCGCCGTCGCCCTGGCCAACGACACCGAGAACGGTCTGACCTGCGGCATCATCACCGAGAACGCCACCCATGGGCTGGCGGTCGCGCGCCGCGTGCACTCCGGGATCGTCCACATCAACGACCAGTCCGTCGCCGACGAGCCCCACGCCCCCTTCGGCGGCGTCAAGGCCTCCGGGTACGGGCGCTTCGGCGGACGGTGGGGCATCGAGTCCTTCTCCAACACCCGCTGGGTCACGATCGCGACCCAGCAGGCCCGCTACCCGTTCTGACCGGGCGCCACCAGGGTGGGGGACTGGCCGGCGCGGCGCAGCGCGTCGGCGACGAAGCCGCCCGCCTTGAGCTCCTCGACGACGTTCCGGAGGAACCGTACGGTCTCGGGCCGCCGGGCCGGAGTCGTGCCCACCGCCTGCCGGATCTCCATGAACCGGTCCTCGATCAGCCGGACGTCGCGATGCGCGGCGGCGTACTCGGCCATCGGCTGCCTGATACCGGCCGCGACCTCCAGGCCCTCCGTACGGAACACGTCGACGCCCTCGTCCCCGCGGACGACGGTGGCGTGCCGAAGGGTGCGGGTGAGGAAGAGGTCGTAGGCGGACCCACGCTTGACGCCGATCCGCACACCCGCGCGGTCGACGTCGGCGAGGGTGGCGAGCCCCGAGTCCCGGGGCACGGCGAACACGCCCTCGATCACGACGTACGGCGCGGTGAAGGCGACCTGTGCCTCGCGCGCGGGCTCGACCGCCAGGAAGCAGATGTCGGCCCGCCCCTCGGTCATCGCCTCGAAAGACTTGCGCGCCGCGTCGAAGCAGACGAGCTCGACCGGCACCCCCAGCCGTGCGCCGATCTCGCGCGCGATGTCGACGGTGACCCCGCCGGGGTCGGCCGGGGCGCCCTGCGCGAGGACCGGATTGCCCAGGTTGATCGACGCCCGCAGCACGCCGGTCGGCGCCAGATCCCGACTGATGTCACCCGTCATGATCGTCATGGGGCGGAGTCTAGGACACCGGATGCGTCGCGTCGGGGCGCGTCCAGTAAGGCCTGCGGGCCGGCCGCACTCGGCGCCTACGGAGCCGACATCGAGCGCGTGTCGAAGCCGTCGGAACAGGCCGCCGCGGTCTGAGGGACACGGCGGTCCTCCACGCTTCCGCAGGGTTCGGCGCGACTGATCTGGGCATGCCAATCCCGTCGCGCTCCCCACATCGCGGTCCCTCAGGAGGACGCAGTTGAAGACGAGTTCGCGGATCCGCAGAGTCTCGGTCATCCTCGGCAGCAGCATCGCGCTGGTCATCGCCGTTCCGGGCAGTGCCCTGGCCGCACCGCCCACGGCGCTCCCCGCGAACGCCGACGGCCTGGAGCAGACGTTCCAGCCCGCCTACGACTACGACACGGACGGCTGCTACCCCACCCCCGCCATCGGCCCCGACGGCACGATCAACGGCGGCCTCAACCCCTCCGGGGCCCTCAACAGCCAGTGCCGCGACGCCTGGGACCTCGACAACACCAACGGCTACGCGCGCGCGAAGTGCAACAACGGCTGGTGCGCCGTCATGTACGGCCTCTACTTCGAGAAGGACCAGGCCGTCGCCGGCAGCTCGCTCGGCGGGCACCGCCACGACTGGGAGCACGTCGTGGTGTGGGTGCAGAACAACGAGGCCCGTTACGTCGCCACGTCGGCGCACGGCAACTTCGACATCCACGGCCGCGACCGGATCCGGTGGGACGGGACCCACCCCAAGATCGTCTACCACAAGGACGGCCTGAGCACGCACTGCTTCCGCCCCGCCAACTCCAACGACGAACCCCCGGAGAACCACAAGCACCAGTGGCAGTTCCCCACCCTCGTCGGCTGGAACGGCTACCCGGCGGGACTGCGCGACAAGCTCAGCCAGGCCGACTTCGGAAAGGCCGTCTTCGGCCTGAAGGACGCCAACTTCGCCGCCCACCTCGCCAAGGCCAAGCCGGCCGGCATCCCCTTCGACCCGTATGCCTGAAGGGGGCAGCACTGTTGATCACTCTGCCCGTGAACGACCGCTTCGACGTCTGCGAACGTCAAGGCCGGACGAGGAGCGCGACACCGACCGCCAGGAACCCGAGCCCGAAGACGGCGACCACTCCGCCCCAGATCCGCACGAGCGCTCGGAGCCTCGAACGGCTGAGAGAGAAGTCCATCTCGGGGTGCTCCAGCCCCAGCCGGCTGAAGACCCGCCGGACGCCCGGTTCGGCGAACGCGGGGTTGAGCTGCGTGTCCACGATCCGTTGGGTGACGCCACGGTAGTCCGTCGCCAGCGCAAGCCCGAACAGCGCGACCCCGACCCCCAGCACCATCGCCATCAGGATCATTCGTCCCCTCCCCGGAAAGTCGGCCGGCATCGGATGTGAACAGAGGCCACGCGACCTGCGCCCACTGCGGCGTGGGATCACCGCGGCACCGCCAACACTACGTCGTGCGGCGCTGTCGGCCCCCTGGCGAGCCATGTGGTCGTCAGGGGGCCGATGAGCGAGGGTCCCGGCGAGGGAGGCCCTGCCCCACACCCACGACCAGGTTGTCTTCCGGACCTTGCGGGTCAGGCAGGACGGCGTCCGCCGGGCACGCGCCGTGACGGTCAGTCGGAGGCAGGGACCCGGAAGTCGAACCGTACGTCGGTCAAGCGCTCCGACACCTCCCACAGGCGGCCGCCCGTGTCCGCGTCGGCCGCCGCGGGGGAGAGCCGCACCCTGGTCGGTCCGCCCCGGAGTTCGCCCCGGCCGTCCGGGCCGATGAACTCGCCGCTCTGCGTGGCCGGTGCGGTCGCCGCGTACAGCTGGGGCAGCGCGCCGTCGGCCGGCGCCTGGGCGAGGGGCTTGAGGAGGTGACCGAACACCACCTTCACCAGGCCGACCGGCGCACTCGTCTGCAGCCGGGTGGCCGTGAAGCCGGGATGGGCGAGCACGCTGCGCACCGGGCTGCCCGCCTCGGCGAGACGCCGGTGCAGTTCGTGTCCGAAGACGGCGTTGGCGAACTTCGACTGGTCGTAGAAGGCCATGGGCGCGTACCCACGCGCGCCGTCGAGGTCGTCGAAGCGCAGCCGCCCCTTGCGATGGTTGAGGGAACTCACCGTCACCACACGGGAGTCGGCCCCGCGGGACAGCAGGTCGAGCAGCAGCCCGGTGAGCGCGAAATGGCCGAGGTGGTTGGCGGCGAACTGCAGCTCGTGACCCTGCGCGCTCAGTGACCGGGGCGGCGCCATCACGCCGGCGTTGTTGACCAGTACGTCCAGCCGTGGATGGTCGCCGCGCACCCCCTGGGCGAACGCGCGGACCGAGTCGAGGTCGGCCAGGTCGAGGCGGCGTACCTCCAGGCGGGCTCCGGGGTGCTCGGCGGTGATGTCCGCGGCCGCCCGACGGCCCTTCGCCTCGTCGCGTACCGCGAGGATCACCTGCCCGCCGCGGCGGGCGAGTGCCCGGGTGGTCGCAAGCCCGAGGCCGCTGTTGGCCCCGGTGACGACGAACACCCGCCCTGTCTGGTCCGGGATCTGATCGGTGGTCCAGCTCTGCTGCTCCGTCATACGGCACACGTTGCCGTTCGTGGCATCAAGTGTCAAGACGCCTCTGAGTGTCATGCAGGGCATGGGGTTACCATGATGGGGTGAGTACCCGCCCTGAGATGACCCTCGCCGAGCGCAAACGTCAGCTCGTCGCGAACGAGTTGACCGAAGCCGCCCTGCAACTGCTCGCGGTGAAGGGCTTCGACGCGGTCACCATCGACGAGATCGTGGCCGCCGCCGGCGTGTCCAAGCGGACGTTCTTCCGGTACTTCGCGTCCAAGGAGGACGTGGTCGTCCAGTTCCTGGCCGACATGGGCACCGGCATCCGCGCGGAGCTCGCCGCCCGCCCCGCCGAGGAGTCGCCCTCCGTGGCCCTGCGGCACGCCGTCTCGGTCCCTCTCGACGCCTGCACCGACCACGCCGACCACGCGGAACGCGCGCTGCGCGTGGTCCAGCTGATCCTGCGCACCCCCGCCCTGCACGCACGCTTCCTGGAGCGCCGCTCGCAGTGGAGCGACGACCTCGCGGCGGAGCTGACACACCGTCTGGAGCGCGACCCCGACACCGATCTGTACCCGCGGCTCGCCGCCGGGATGGCGCTGTGCGCCTTCGACGCCACCCTGCGACGGTGGAGCGACAGCGACGGCGCCGAGGACCCGGGCCGGCTGATCGCCCGGGCCTTCGCCGTCGTCGCCCCCGCCCTGGACGCCGCAGGCCAGTCGACCTGAGGGCAGTCGACCTGAGGGCAGTCGACCTGAGGGCGGGCGAGCTCAGGGCTGTCACAGCCCGTTGGCATAATCCGGATCATGCGCAAGGGCGAGCCGATCAGATACGTGCCGGACCAGGACATGGTCCTCATCCCGCCGGGGGACCCGAAGGTGACGACGGCGTTCGCCGTCTTCGACGACTCCTTCCCCGCGCTGCGCACGTTCGTCCTCGGACACCTCAAGCGGCGCGCGGCGATCGTCACGCCACCCCGGGGCGTGCGGGGCGACGCGCTGATACCGGTCGTCATCGGCCTCGTGCCGCGACCCGACAACACGTACAACTCCCAGGCCATCTCGGTGACAGCGCCCCCTCACCAGGGCGGCGGCTCGGTCCTCGACCGGCACATGGGCTACGTGTACGACAGCCTCCTCCACTTCCAGGGGGAATCCCTCCACCGTCTCGCCGAGGCCTCGCCCGCTCCCGTCGGCTGCCACGGCTGGATCGCACTCGACCCCATCGACGAGGACCACCCCGATCTCGACCCGCAGACGCAGGACTGGACCCCCGACCGCCACCGCCCGTTCACCAGGGCCGAGCAGATCGGCGTGGGCCACTGGATCGGCGACATACGGCTGAACCTGCCCGACAAGGACGAACTGCGGGCGCTGGTGGCCGCGTTCGATCCCTCGGCGGTCCCCTCGCCGGCCGGCACCCGCGAGCGCGTGGAGCCGATCACCGCCCCCGCGCCGCCCCCTCCCACCGCGAAGGCCGACGAGGAGGCCGCCGCCAGACTCCGGACCTGGCAGCGGTGGCGCCGGCACGATCACGACTACGAGGACCTGCGCGCCGAGAGCCGCACCGTCTACGGCCGCCCCAGCGTCCTCGTCGTCGACCGCGCGGGACTCCAGGTGGGCCAGTACCACCTGCCCGACGGGCCGCTGACACTCGTCGACGAACGGGCCCGCCCGCAGGCGCTCGACGCCCTGCGCCACCACGGCGTCCAGCCGGTCCAGCCCGTCCAGGTCCGGCCGGTCCAGGGCCAACCGATCGACTCCCCGAAGCTCTCGGAGCTCGACGCGTTCCCCGACGCCCACATCGTCCCCGGGGACGTGTGGTCGATCCGGCTCGTCGAGGAGTCGGTGGCCCTGCGCGACCTGCCGGAAGCCGGATCGTACGACCCCGGTTCGCGGACGCTGACCGTCCACGCCCGCCCGTACACCGAGCCCATGACCGTGCTGCTGCGCCGCCACGGCGTCGAACCGGCGACGGTCGTCACCGCGGCCCCGGACCGGGCCACCGAGGAGCACAACCGGCGGGCGGCATCGGCCGCTACCCAGGCCGGACCGCTCCGAAGCTCCTGCCTGCTCACCCCACACGCACTCGACCTCGTCCCGGCACGCCACCGCCGGTGGCTGGGCGCCCAGCGCGCGAGCGCGTCCCCGGCCACGGCCGCCGCCGCTGTCTCCGACACCCCCTACTACCGGCGCGAACTCGAGGCGATGTTCGGCGCGCCGGTCGTCCCGGACCGCGTCTCGCCGTGCCGGCTCTGCGGCCGGCCCGCCTACGAGGCGCGACCAGGCCTCGCCTACTGCTTCGCTTGCTGCCGGCTCGCCCAGCGCGGCGTGATCAGGGACAACGGCACCGACGGCCCCTGGACCGACGCGATCATCCACGCCGTCCGCCGCCTGGTCGAGATCGAGTTCTCGGGCCCGCCCTCGCTCGCCCAGCTGGCCCGTGTCTCCGTCACCGATCCCCGGGTCGCCGACGAGGCGATGCTCTG
Source organism: Streptomyces vilmorinianum (assembly GCF_005517195.1). Classification (NCBI taxonomy): domain Bacteria; kingdom Bacillati; phylum Actinomycetota; class Actinomycetes; order Kitasatosporales; family Streptomycetaceae; genus Streptomyces; species Streptomyces vilmorinianum. Next base: position 3,821,581 of record NZ_CP040244.1, read on the forward strand.
CCGCTTCCTCGTCCCCCGGCCGATCGCCAAGCTCACGACCGCCCGCCCGGCCCGGCGGCTGCGCTCCTGGGCGGAGTGGCTCCAGCTCGCCGGCGTCCTCGACGACGGCATCCGCCAGGCGCGCGGCACCCTCACCGTCGCCACCGACGGACACCTGTGCCGGTCCATGCTCGAACGGCACATCGACGACTTCTTCCACCACTGGCGGATCGGGCACGAACCGGAGCCCCATTACCCGCGTCACCCCGAACTGAACACCACCGGCCTGCGCGCCGACTGGCTGCTCGACGACGGCACGTTCGTCGAGGCGCTGGGCCTCATGGAGCAGGAACGGTACGCCGACAAGGCGCGGCGCAAGACCGCGCTCGCGGACCTGACGGACATCCGCCTGGTCACCGTCACGGCCGCGGACCTCCACCGCCTTCCGGAGATCTTCGCGCACTGGCTTCCGACCCGGTCGGGCCGTCCTGCGCCAGCGCGGCGACCTGATCGGTGATCAGGTCGAGGATGGTCGCCGAGGCCGCCGCGTCCTGGCCCACCACGAGGAAGTTCAGGGTCAGCCCGTCGGTCACGGCGGCCAGATACCGCGCCAGCACCGGGACGGGCACCCGGAGTTCGAACGTCATGCTCGCGCCGAGCTCCTCGATCAGCTCCTGGTAGATCTCGGCGTACCGCTCGTGCTGGCGGCGCGCCAGTGGCTCGAACCCCGGTGTGCGCAGCGCGTACTGGGTGAGCTCGTAGGTGAGCATGTGCTCGCCGGGGTGGGCGCGGACATGGTCCCAGTACGCCTCGAAGCCGGCCCGGATGGTCTCCCGGAACGTGGCACGCGGCCGCAGCGCCTCCCTCACCCTCCCGACGTAATGGTCGGTGATCGCCGTGATCACGGACTCCAGCAGCGCCTGCTTGGAGTCGAAGCAGTAGTGGAAGACGCTCAGCGACACGTTCGCCTCGGCGGCGATGGACCGGGTCGTCGTCCGGGCGACGCCGTCCCGGGTCATCGCGCGGATCGCGGCCTCGGTCAGCTGCCGGCGCCGTTCGGCGAGCGGCATACGGGGCATGCGGTGGTTCCTCTCGGTTTTGCTCGGCCCTGCTCGGCTCTGCTTGGCCCTGCTTGGCCCTGCTCGGATCCGCCGTTCAAGGGGGACGCGCGGGCCGGGCCGGTGGCGGATCCGCAGGAGACGCGCCACCGGCCCGGCCGCCCGGCGCCGTCAGCTGCTTCAGCTGCTGTAGACGCCGACCTCGTGCAGCGAGTACCCCCACTCGGTGGCGCGCTGCACACCGAGGATCCGGACGTAGCGGGCCGTGGTGGCGGCGAAGTGGGCCGTGTCCAGGCCGCCGTCACCCTCGGTGGTGGACCAGGCGGTACGCCACGACTCGCCGTCGCCGGACACCTCGATGCGGTACGCCTTGCCGTACGCCCGCTCCCAGTCGAGCGTGACCCGCTTGACCAGCTGCGGCTCCCCGAGGTCGATACGGAGCCACTGCCCGTCCTTCCACTCGCTCGCCCACCGGGTGCCCCGGTCGCCGTCCACGGCCCGGTTCGGCGCGAAGCTGACGAACGGGTTCCACCACTCCGTGCTGGAGGCCGAGGCCGCCGCGCCCGAGGCCAGGTTCACCCCGGCCTGATGCCCCTCGGAGGCGCCCCAGGTGTCGAGATACGACTCGGCACCCCGGAACAGGTCGTCCACCACGCCCTGGCCGCCGACCAGCCGGATGTCCTCGATCCAGTCCGGCACCAGACCGTTGTGCGCGGCGCCGTCGGTGTTGAGGTCCCAGGTCCGCTGCCCGGTCGTCTGCCGGTCGATGAGCGAACCGCCGTCGGCGCTGCGGAACGGGTACCGCACCGGGTTGGGGGTGTCCGCGCCGCGGGGCCCGGGCCAGCCGCCGACCCCGTTCATGTCGGTGCCGTAGCCGTAGCCGACGCCGTACTTCTCCCGCAGGGCGTCGGTCCGCTTCGCCTCCGCGCTGAACCCCTCGGCGCCGTGCATGTACTGGGCGATGAAGCCGCCGAGCCCGTAGACACGCTCGGTCCAGTTCAGGTCCATCCAGCTGTGGGAGGAGATCACGCCCGGGTACGACGCCGACTCCAGGATGTCCAGCGCCCGGCCTGTGGCCTTGACGCTCATGTGGTCGATCTCGAGCATCATCTTGCGCTTCATCATGCCGCGCACGGCGTACTCGCCGAGCTCGGTGAGACCCCGGGTGTTGCACTGCGCGTCCGCCGCGTACGCCGGCACCGCCACGCCCGCCGGCAGCTGCTTCTCCGCCTCGGGCGCCGCGCCGAGCCCGATCGGGTTGTCGTGCTGCGGGCCGGTGCACTTCTCGGTCTTCCAGAAGGTGCCGGTCGACAGGAACTGGCCGACGTTGATCGCGGTGCCCAGCGCGCCCTCGTCGAACCGGACCCCGCACAGGGCGTTGTCGAACTTGTGGCAGAGAAACATGCTGCGCACGCCCAGCTGGTGGAGCTCGTCCAGACCACGGTCGATGTCGGCCCTGTCGCACTGCGCGATGTCCAGGATCTGCTTGCAGCCGAACGGCTCGGAGGTCTCGACGCCGAGGACGACGGCCAGCTTGCCCTGCTGGATGACCTCACGGGCCTGCGCGCTGTCGGTGACGATCCGGAACCAGCCCTTGCCCGGCCCGCCGAACATCTTGTCGATGTAGTCCTGCATCTCGTACGTCTTGCGGGCCTGCAGACGGATGGAGGTCATCTCGTCGCAGCCGCGGTCCTTGAAGAAGTAGACCGAGCAGATGACGCCGTTGGTGACGAGGTCGTTGACGAGCACCCGCTGACCGCCGCGCCAGGCGCGCTCGACCCAGGCGTAGTAGTTCTGCTGGTGGGTGAGCGAGTCGTGGGCGGGCCAGTCCTTGAACGTCGGCCAGCCGTCCGGGTCGTGCCGGCCGTCGCCGCCCTTGGTGATGAAGTCGAAGACCGCGAGCGAGCCGTCGGGATAGTGCTCGGGACAGTCCTTGAGCGCGTCGGCGACGCCCTGCTCGGAGAAGGTCCGGCCGCAGATGAGACGGCCCCCGAAGGCCTCGTTGGACATCAGGTGGTTGTGCGCGTCGACGAACCCGCGCACCTCGCCCCGGGCGTTGACGCCCTTGAAGGGCTCACCCGTGACATTGATCTCGGAATCGGGCGCGGGCCGGGCGACGGGGTTCCACCAGGCGCCGTCGGCGGCGGACCCGGGCGCCGGCCCGAGCAGCAGGGCCATCGTGGCGAGGAGCAGGGTCAGCACGGCCAGGGGCCTGCGCCTGCGGGGCGTGCCGTGGTGGTGCGTGGGGGATCTCATGGACATCACTCACGTCTTCGGTCGGCGGACGGCGGCGCGCGGGCGAGGAGTTGGCATGTTCCGCGCGAATAGCCTGTCGAGAATCCCGACCGGCGCGAGCGGAGTCAAGAGTCCGGGACAGATGACCTGGACGAACCTGACGGCCCGTCGGACCCCCTGGGGGAGAAGGATCAGACGATGGGCTGCTCGACCATGACCCACCGGACCCTGGTCCTGGACCGGCCGGGTCACCCCCGTCGCCGGCAACGGCATCGCTCCACCGGACATCGCACGCTGAACGCACAGCGGCACGGACCCCCGCAGACCTTACGAATCGCGGACGTCGGCGCGCGCGCCCCGCCGCAGGCGCCTACCGCCCGTACGGTGATCGGCATGCGTGTACTTGTGACGGGCGGCGCGGGCTTCATCGGATCGCACATCGTCGAGGCCCTCGTGGCCCGCGGCCACGAACCCGTCGTCCTGGACAGCCTCCACCCGACCGCCCACCAGGGCACCACCGCCCGGCCCGCGCCGCCGGAGGGTGCCGAGTGGCTGCACGGCGACGTACGGGACCGTGACACCGTGCGGCGTGCGCTGGACGGTGTGCGGGCCGTGTGCCATCAGGCCGCCATGGTCGGGCTCGGCAAGGACTTCACGGATGCCCCGGACTACGTCGGCTGCAACGACCTCGGCACCGCCGTCCTGCTCGCGGCGATGGCGGAGACCCGCGTGCAGCGACTGGTGCTCGCCGGTTCCATGGTCGTCTACGGCGAGGGCCGCTACGACTGTCCCGAACACGGCCGCGTACGACCCGGCCCGCGCGCCGAAAAGGACCTCGTGGAGGGCCGGTTCGAGCCGCTGTGCCCCACGTGCGGAGCCGAGCTGACCTCCGGCCTGGTCGGCGAGGACGCACCCGCAGACCCCCGCAACGTGTACGCCACGACCAAGCTCGCCCAGGAACACCTCGCGGCCGCCTGGGCGCGCACCACCGGCGGCAGGGCCGTCTCCCTGCGCTACCACAACGTCTACGGCCCCCGGATGCCCCGCGACACCCCGTACGCCGGAGTCGCCTCTCTCTTCCGCTCCGCCCTCGCCCGGGGCGAGGCCCCCCGCGTCTTCGAGGACGGCGGCCAGCGCCGGGACTTCGTCCACGTACGGGACGTCGCCACGGCCAACACCGTCGCCCTGGAGGCGCTCGACGACCTCGCCGCCTCCACCATGACCTCGTACAACACCGGCAGCGGCGAGCCGCACACCGTCGGCGAGATGGCGACGGCGCTGGCCGCAGCGCACGGCGGGCCGACCCCGCTGGTGACGGGGGAGTACCGGCTCGGCGACGTACGCCACATCACCGCCGACTCCGGCCGGCTCCGCGCCGAACTGGGCTGGCGCCCCGAGGTCGGATTCGCCGAGGGAATGGCCGAGTTCGCTACGAGCGGGCTGCGGGGAGCGTGACCTCGAAGCAGCACCCGCCGTCCACGTTGCGCACATCGGCCCGGCCCGCGTGCGCCTCCACGATGCCCCGCACGATGGCGAGGCCCAGGCCCGCGCCGGCCGGCGGGGTCCGGGCCTCGGTGCCCCGCCAGCCGGTGTCGAAGACCCGGGGCAGCTCGTGCGCCGGGATTCCGCCGCAGCCGTCGGTGACCGACAGCACCACCGAGTCCGCGCGGCGTTCGGCCGCGACGGCGACCGTGCCGTCGGCAGGGGTGTGACGGATCGCGTTCACCAGGAGGTTCGCCAGAACCCGGGTCATCTCCCTCCCGTCGACCTCGACCGGGACGGGCGCTACCCGGTCGCCCACCAGCCGCACCCCCTGCTCGCGGGCCAGCGGACCCGCACCCGCGAGCGCGTCCCCCACAAGGTCGTGCACGGACACCCGGGCCGGAGTCAGCGCGAGCGCGCCCGCGTGGATCCGGGAGAGCTCGAACAGGTCGCCCACCATGCTGTTGAGCCGGTCGACCTCGGTCCTGATCTGACGGTGGTAGCGGGCCGGATCGGCGACCACGCCGTCCTCCAGGGCCTCGGACATGGCCCGCAGGCCCGCCAGCGGGGTCCGCAGATCATGCGAGATCCAGGCCACGAGCTCGCGCCGGGACGCCTCCAGGGCCCGCTCGCGTTCCCGGGACGCCGCGAGGCGCAGACTCGTCGAGGACAGCTCCCGGCTGAGCGCCTCCAACTCGGCCGGAGCCGGCGCGCCGGGAGCCGTGAAGACCCCGCCCTCCCCGAACGACCGGGCCGCCAGGGCGAGTTCGCGCGCACTGACGACCACTCGGCGGCCCAGCAACAGCGCCGTACCGAGCGAGACCACGGCCGCCATCGCCACCACCGTGGTAACCACGGACAGGTCGTGGGGCGAGAGGAACATCGCCCACGCCACCGCGAGGGTCCCCGACAGCATCGCCGTCACCGCGACGGTCGCCACGACGGCGAGGGAGACCGCGACCGACCGGCGCCGCAGCGGGCGCAGCACGGCCGCGCCCAGCAGACCGGCCGCCGCCGCGCCGACGAAGGCGTACAGGGCGATGAGCAGCATGTCGCGCACGGCTCATCCCTCCGTCGGAGCGGGCGCGGGCGCCGAGGCGGAGGCGGGGGTGGGGGTGGGATCGAAGCGGTAGCCCGCGCCCCAGACCGTCTGGATCAGCCGGGGCCGGGCCGGATCCTCCTCGATCTTCCCGCGCAGCCTGCGGACATGGACCGTGACGGTGGACAGGTCGCCGAAGTCCCACCCCCACACCTCCCGCATCAGCCGCTCGCGGTCGCACACCTGCCCCGGGTGGCGCAGGAAGTAGCTCAGCAGATCGAACTCGCGCAGCGTCAGCGCCAGCGGCCGGCCGTCCTTGGCCGCCCGTCGGCCCGCCGGGTCGAGCTCCAGGCCGCCCAGACGCAGCAGCGGCCCGGGCCGCCGGTCCGCGGCATGGCGCCGCAGCACCGCCTCCACGCGCAACACCAGCTCCCGCGGGCTGAAGGGCTTGGTGACATAGTCGTCGGCGCCGATCTCCAGGCCGAGGATGCGGTCCTCCTCGTCGCTGCGCGCGGTCAGCATGATCACCGGGACCGGACCGCGGGTCCGCAACTCCCGGCAGACCTCCAGACCGTCCATGCCCGGCAGCATCAGGTCGAGGACGACCAGATCCGGCCACCGCGCCCCGGCCGCCACCAGCGCGGCCGGCCCGTCGGCCACCCGGTCCACGGTGAAACCGGCCCGTTCCAGATAGCCCGTGACCACTTCGGCGACGGTCGGATCGTCGTCCACGAGCAGGACGCGCGGCGCCGCACTCGGCGGCTGTTCAGACTGCTGCATGAGGCCCAGCCTCGCACCGGACAGGGCCCGACCGGGACCCCAGGGTGGGGCAAGGGGGCGATGTCCGCGTTTCGTAAGGTCCTTGGATCCCTTTTGTCCCTCGTGGATTCGTACGGTGAAATCCGTGACCGACTCGCATTCCGCGACCACGTACGCGGTGAACGTTGTCCTGCCCTGCCTGGACGAGGCCGAGGCGCTGCCCTGGGTCCTGGAGAGGATCCCGCCCGGCTGGCGGGCGATCGTCGTCGACAACGGATCGACCGACGGCTCCCCGGACATCGCCCGGGACCTCGGCGCCACCGTCGTCAGCGAACCCCGGCGGGGCTTCGGAGCCGCCTGCCACGCCGGGCTGCTCGCCGCGGACGCGGACATCGTCTGCTTCTGCGACTGCGACGCCTCCCTCGACCCCGGACTGCTCGTGCCGTTCGCCGCCCAGGTGGCGGCGGGCGAGGCCGACCTGGTCCTCGGCCGCCGGCGCCCGGCGTCGCCCGGAGCCTGGCCACCCCACGCCCGCGCCGGCAACCTCGCCCTGGCCCGGATGCTGCGCCGCCGCACCGGACTGCGCCTGCACGACCTCGGCCCCCTGCGGGCCGCACGACGCGAGGACCTGCTCGCCCTCGACCTGACCGACCGGCGCAGCGGCTACCCCCTCCAGATGGTCGTGCGCGCCGCCGACGCCGGCTGGCGCGTGCGCGAGCGCGACGTCCCCTATCTGCCCCGTACGGGAAGGTCGAAGGTCACCGGAACCTGGCGCGGGACCTGGCACGCCGTACGCGACATGCGCAAGGTCCTGGGCGAAGCACCCCGCCCGGCCCCCCTGGAGGCGCACCGGTGACCACCCTCCTCGTCATCGCCAAGGAGCCCATGCCGGGCCGGGTGAAGACCCGGCTCACACCACCCTTCAGCCCCGAGCAGGCGGCCCGGCTCGCCGAGGCCGCACTCGCCGACACCCTGGACACAGTCCGCGCCACCCCCGCCGACCGCCGCGTGCTCGCCCTCTCGGGGGCCCCCGGCGCCTGGCTGCCGGACGGGTTCGAGGTGGTGCCGCAGAGCCCCGGCGGACTCGACGAACGCCTCGCGGCGGCCTTCGCGGCCTGTACGGGACCCACCCTGCTGATCGGCATGGACACCCCCCAGGTCACCCCGCGACTCCTCACCGCCGGACTGGACTTCGCCGACTGCGACGCCTGGTTCGGACCCGCGCACGACGGCGGCTTCTGGGCCCTGGGACTCGCGGCCCCTGACCCCGCACTGCTGCGCGGCATCCCCATGTCCGTACCGGAGACCGGAGCGCGGCAGCGCCGCCGCCTGACCGGCGCGGGCCTGCGCGTCCGCGACCTGCCGCCGCTGCGCGACATCGACACCGCCGCCGACGCCCGGTCGGTCGCCCAGACGGCCCCCGCAACCCGCTTCGCCGCCCACCACAGGGCGCTCGGCGAGATCGGCGTCGGATGAGCGCGCGGGAGGCCGAGGGGACGGCAGACGTCCTGGCCGCACACGAGCCGACGGAGACCACGACGGAGCCAGGGCCCGTCCGCACCGCCGAGTACGTACGCGCCTGGCGCACCGACCCCTACACCGACGCCCTCCGCTCCGGCCGCGGACCGCTCTTCCTCCGCCGCGACGACGGCCGGCTGCTGCCCCTGGAGATCGAACGCTGGTGCGCCGCGGCCGACCGGGCCGACGCGACCGTCCTCGCCCGGTGCGAGGGCCCCGTCCTCGACGTCGGCTGCGGGCCCGGACGACTGGTGCAGGCACTCGCCGCCGCCGGCCGGCCCGTCCTCGGCATCGACGTGTGCCAGGAGGCGGTCGACCGCACCGTCACCGGAGGAGGAACAGCACTCTGCCGCTCCGTCTTCGACCCGCTCCCCAGCGAAGGCCGCTGGGGAACGGTCCTGCTCATGGACGGCAACATCGGCATCGGCGGCGACCCCGGGACCCTCCTGGAGCGCGCCGCCGCACTCGTACGGCCCGGGGGCCAGGCCCTCGTGGAGGCGGCGGGACCCGACGTCGACGAACGGATCGAGGTCCGGGTGGTCGACGGCCGCGGCGCGCGCGGCGCCGACTTCCCCTGGGCCCGCGTCGGGACCCGCGCCCTGCCCGCGTACGCCGACGCCACCGGCTGGACGGTGGAACGCCGCTGGCGGGCCGCCGGCCGCAGCTTCCTTCAGCTCCGGCGCCGCCGCTGATACAACCGGCGTCCGACGACGAGCCCCACCGTCCCGACGGCCACCACCCCCAGCAGCACCAGCCAGTTACGGACATAGTCCAGGGGGAGGGCCGTCGGATTCGGCGGGACGCCGGGCCGCACCATCACGGGCAGCGCCACCAGCGTCAGGCACCCCGCCACGATCAGCCCACCACGCACCACGCCCCGCGCCGGCACCGCGGCCACCAGCAGCCCGACGGCGAGAACGAGCGGCGCGATCACACCGTCGTGCAGCACGATCGCCCCCACCAGCCACACGAGCACGTCCCAGAAGGTGCCGGTGCGCACGATCAGCCACACGCCGACGCCCATGAGGCCGACCCCCACCGCGCCGCACACATACCGCACCACCATCACAGCACCTCCAGTCCGCCGACCCACTTGGTCTGCCACACGCCCGGCCGGTTCGGCGCGATGATCCGCGCGGGGAAACCGTGGTCGAGCGAGAGGACCTCACCGTTCAGCCGCAGCGCGAGCAGGGTCATCGGATCCTCCGCGTACGTCGCCCCCATCTCCATCACCCGGTACGCGCCGCGCCGCTCCAGGGACACGACCCGTACCCGCGACCGGGGCGAGGCCCCGGCCCTCTCCAGCAGATCCCGGATCCGCACGCCGCTCCAGCGGGCCTCCACGCTCCAGCCCTCCACACACGCGATCGGCAGCCGCACCTCGTACTGGGGCAGGGCCTCCAGCTCCGCCAGGCTCAGCCCGTACGGCTTCGGCCCGGCCACCGTCAGGCGCCACCCCCGCGCCGACTCCGCGCTCACCCCGGCCGCGTACGCCGTACGGTTGATCGGCAGCCCCTGCGTACCGTGGTCCGGGTGCCGCGGCGCCAGCAGGTCCAGCCTCTTCAGCGGAGTGAACGACTGGCCCACCGTGGTCAGAGTGACCGCGGCGACGCCCGCCCCGACCGCCGTGAGCAGGGACCGCCGGTCCGCCGCGTCCTCGGCCGGAAGCTCCAGCGTCCCCGCCGACCGCAGCCCCCAATGGGACCGGATCTCCGGCCACTTGACGACGATGTGCAACAGCAGCGCCCCCGCGAGCAGCCAGGCCACGGCGAAGTGCACCGGCACGAAGGAGAACGGCCACGGATACCACTCGACGATGTTCAGCAGGCCGGTGAACAGCTGGAAGACGCCGGCCCCGACCAGGACGGCGACGGACAGACGCTCCAGCGCGTGCCGCACCGACCGCAGCGGCGGGGTGACGAACAGCCTCGGGTAGACGGCCCACAGCTTCGCCATCAACAGCGGGATCGCCGCGATCCCGCTCGCCACGTGCAGACCCTGACTGAAGCGATACCCCCACGTCGGGCGGCTCGGCAGCAGATCGGCGAGCCAGTCCGGTGGGCGCTGCAGATAGTGGCTGGTGACTCCGGTCAGGAAACAGACGGTGATGGCAAGACCGAGCCAGCGACCGATCGAGGTCGCCGTCCTCGCGTCATGGAGGCGGCCCCGGAACCTGGGAAAGGGCGGGAGCGCGATGCGCGGTTTCATGCCCTCCATCTCACCGCCCAAAGGCCCCCGAAGGCCGCAACGACTCCTTACGAAACACGGACGGCCGGAGTGCCGGACCCCCAGGCGGCGCGGACGGCTGCCACGCTGCCGCATGTGATCAGTCCCCGCACCGCGCTCACCGGCGTCCTCCTGGCCGCTCTCACCACGGTTCTCGTGTTCACCGTCCGCCACGACGGCTACTACCGCGACCCCGGCGGGCTCTCGTGGTGGTACGCGGCCGGCTGGGCGCTCTTCGCCGCCGCGGCCTGGGCCGTGCGCACGGTGCCGGTCCGTCAGGCCGTCGTGCTCCTGCTGGCCGGATCCGCCGTGGTCGCCGCCACCGGCCTGGTCGCGCCGCCGCGCACCAGCACGGACGCCTACCGGTACGCGTGGGACGGCCGCGTACAGGCGGCGGGCATCTCGCCCTACGACCACGCTCCCGCCGACCCGGAACTCGCCCCCCTGCGCGACGACTGGCTCTTCCCCCAGGGCGCCGCCTGCGCGGGGCCCGACCGGGCACGCGTCCCGGCCGCCTCACCCGCCTCACCCGCCGCGGTGCACTGCACCCGACTCAACCGCCCCACCGTGCACACCATCTACCCCCCGGTCTCCGAGGCGTACTTCTACGGCGTGCACCTGCTCTCCCCGGACGGCGCGCGCCTCAAGCCCTTCCAGATCGGCGGAGCCCTGCTGTCCGTCGGCGTCACCTGCGTTCTGCTGCTGATCCTGCGCCGCCGGGGCGATCCCCGCACCGCCGCCTACTGGGCCTGGTGTCCCGCCGTCCCCGTCGAGGCCGTGAACAACGCCCACGCCGACGTACTCGGCGTGCTGTTCGCCGTCGCCGGACTCGGTCTCGTCGTACGCCACCGGGTCGCGGGAGGCGCACTGCTCGGCGCTGCCATCGCCGTCAAACTCATGCCCGCGATCGTGCTCCCCGGTGCTCTGTCCGGCGTACGGCGCGTGCGCGACGCGGCCGCGGTCCTCGTGCCGGCCGCCGCGGTCACCGCCCTGGCCTACCTCCCGTACATCCTCGTCTCGGACGGCTCCGTCCTCGGCTACCTCGGAGGCTACGTCGAGGAGGAGGGCTACGACGACGCCGACTCCCGCAACCGCTACGCCCTGCTGCGCCTCGTCCTGCCCGCCTCCTGGGCGCTGCCCGCCCTGATCGCCGTCCTCCTCGTCCTGTGCGCCCACGTCCTGCGGCGCGGCGATCCCGAACGCCCCTGGAGCGGCGCGCTCCTGGTCACCGGCACGGCCTTCCTGCTCCTGACCCCCGGATACTCCTGGTACGCGCTGCTGCTCGTCGCCCTGGTCGCCCTGGACGGACGCTGGGAATGGCTGCTCGTCGCGGTGGCGGGGGCGGCCAAGTACGTCACCAGCAGGGCCTTCGACGATCCGAACATGGTCGGAACGGTCGTGTACGCCGTCGCCGCCGCAGCGGTCGTGGCCGGTGCGCTGCTGCGTCATCGCGCCCGCGGCTCCGGCCCCGTGGACGGCGGCGATCCCTCTCGTCGTACGCCGGCGCCGGGATCCCCGCCCCCCGAGCGCACCCCGATACGGCCGACGTAGCGACCACCCCACGGCCCTTGTCCACCCTCCGACGGGACAGACGCACACCATGACTCTCGACGAAACGGCGCAGCGGGTCATCCCGCTCCCGCCCGCACGGGTGGCGGCCTACGCCATGGACTGGCGCCACGATGCCGAATGGACCCAGGGCATCCGCGAGGCCGCCCTCACCCGGGAGGCGGAGTCGGGCGGCTTCGGCGTCGGCGCCGAGGTCACCCGTACCGCGCACTTCCTGGGCCGGCGCATCGACTACGTCCTGCGGGTCGCCGCCTACGACCCGCCGGAGCTGCTCGACATGATCTCCGTGGCCGGCCCCATGCCCATGCACGTCACCTACACCTTCACCCCGCATCCACGCGGCACGCTCGCCCGCATCCGGGTTTACCTACAACTGCACCGGGTGCGGAGTCGTATCCCCCAGGGACAAGAACTCCGCACGTGTGATGCTGGTCCGGGCTGGTCTCAACCCGACTGGTGCTGATCGTGCAAGCCCTGACGGACCGCCGGTCCCCAGGCAACGTGAGCCAGGAATCCCCGCCTCTAAATGGGGGAGGAGTCAATGCATGGGCAGTTGCACGCCCCCGAACGCCTGGTAGGAAGACCTCGGCGAGGGCGCAGACCCCTTCAAGGGAATCTCGGCGACCTCCGCGCAAACCATGTACGGCGGTGGCGCCGGGAGGCCCTCGGTCAAAGTCGTCCTGTTCAACGGGGCCGGCAAGCTGGTGCGCACCTGCGGCAACTGCTCGAAGCAGTACCGCCGTTCGGTCATCGTGAACGACGTGGACGTGACCGCGCCCCGGCAAGTCCCTCGTGGGCATCAGCGCCAACTACGGGGACACCTCGGCGCTGCGCAACATGCGCATCCACGGCGACAGCAGCAAGAAGATCAAGCCGTGTGTCCGCTTCCAGGGCAACAACACGGCAAGGAGCCCGTCGAACTGGGCAGGGGTCCCGATGGCACCCACTGCAGGTACACAGCCTCGGACGTCAGTTACGACTGAGCTGGCATTCCGGACAGGCCGTCCGGGCCGGGCAGGAGCGTGCACAGTGCTCCTGCCCGGCCCCGGCCATCTCTTCGTCCTGTCGTCGGACGCCGGCTGGTCGTATCGGCTAGCGAGACGGGCAATCGACGGGGGCGGTGCCGTGCGCATCCGAGCGTGCCACCACCGCCCCCTCCGTGGCGGCGTACGACGGCATCAGCCGCCTCTGGATCAACGCCCGGCACCTCAGCCGCTACCGCCCCGTCCTGCGTGACCGCGTCGCCGAGATGGAACTCGCGTCCGACGACCGGCTGGAAGGACTCATCCGCGACGGCGTCGAGGCAGGCGAATTCCGTACGGACGACCCACGCGCGACGGCCATCCAGGTCCTCGTCGTCATCGACGGACTCGGCGCCCACGCCAACACCGACCGGAGCAACCGCCCCGAGCGCGTCACCCGCATGGCCGTCACCACCGCCGAGCGCGAACTCGGCCTGCCACGCGGCGCCCTCGCCCCCGTCGGCGACCACCCCCCTCCGCAACCCTCCCCACTGACCCCCTCCCTCTCCCTTTCCTCCCGGAGCCCCCGTGCGCACCCCTCTCGTCCTGCTCTCCGCCCGCCTCCTCGACCCGGCCACCGGGCACTTCCTGCCCCACACCGCCCTGGCCGTGTCAGGAGGACGGATCTCCGCCCTGGGCGACGACCGAGAGATACGCGCCCTCGCCGACTCCTCGACCACGGTCGTCGACCTCAAGGGAGCCGTGGTCACCCCTGGCCCGACCGACGGCCACCTCCACCCCGTCTCCGGCGCCGAACTCACCCACGGACTGGACCTGTCGGGCTGCGCCGACCTCGCATCCGTACGCGAGGCCCTCGCCCGCGAGGTCCGGACCCTCCAGCCCGGCGCGTGGCTGTTCGGCTGGGGCCTGGACCCGAACGCCTTCGGCGACCGGCCCGTCGAGTCGGCCGCCCTCGCCCCCGTACTGGACGGCGTACCGGCCCTCCTGCAGCTCTTCGACGCCCACTCCATGCTGGCCAGCCCGTGCGCCCTCGAACTCGCCGGCGTCGACGGACCGCGGACCTTCGCCGAGGCCGCGGAGATCGTCTGCGACGACGCGGGCAGGCCGACCGGGCTCCTCCTGGAGGACGCCGCCTGCGAACTCGTCGAACGCGCCGCGCCGCAGCCCACGCACACCGAACGCCTGACCCGCCTCGCCACCGCACTGCGCGCCATGGCCGCCGCCGGACTCACCGGCGGCCACGTCATGGACGCCAACGGCGAGAGCCTCGCCCTCTACGCCGAGCTCGACGCGGCCGGTGACCTGCCGCTGCGACTGCGGGTCGCACCCTGGTGCCGGCCCGGCACCGACGCGGACGCAGTGCGCGCCCTGATCGCACAGCAGGGCACCGGCGGCGCCCTCTGGCACACCGCCGGCGTCAAGCAATTCATGGACGGCACGATCGACAACGGCACCGCCTGGCTGGAACACCCCGACCGCCACGGCGAATCCACCCACGCCTTCTGGCCCGACCCCGACGCCTACACCCACATCGTCGGCGAGCTCCACCGGGCCGGCGTCCCCACCGCCACCCACGCCATCGGCGACGCCGCCGTACGCCACGTCCTCGACTCCCTCGCCAAGGCGCAGGCCGGCGCCGGCAGCGGAGTCCGCCACCGCATCGAACACATCGAGAGCGTGCCGGACGACACCCTGCGCCGCTTCGCCGAGCTCGGCGTCGTCGCCTCCATGCAGCCCACCCACTGCTGCGACTTCACCCGCGCCGACCACACCGACAACTGGTCCCGCCGCCTCGGCGAAGAGCGCGCCTCCCGCGCCTGGCGCTGCCGCGACCTGCGGGACTCCGGTGCCACCGTCGTCCTCGGCTCGGACTGGCCGATCGCCCCCTTCCCGCCCCTCGGCGTCATGGCGGGCGCCCGCCACCGCCGCCCGACCCACGACCTCACCCAGCCCCCGCACGGCCCCGAACAGGCACTCACACCCCTGGAAGCCCTCCAGGGCATGACCGTCAGCCCCGCGTTCGCGGCGGCCGAGGAGCACGTGGGGGGCCGGATCGCGATCGGTCACCGCGCCGACCTCACGGTCCTGGCCGACGACCCCCTCACCACGCCGGCCACCGACCTCCCGGACCTCCCGGTCCGCCTCACGCTCCTGGCCGGCCGGCCCACCCACCGCGACGCGAGCCTGTGAGGGGAGCACGCTGACGCCGCCTCAGACGACCGAGTCCCTGAACGGATCGACGGGATCGATCGCCGCCTCCTCGAAGTGCTGCTCCAGTGCCTCATGACCGTGCTGCCGCCGGAATACGATCTCGGCGGCGGTGACGGGCGGGGTCCACAGGATGCGCGCGTGCGCAGGGCGGCGGTGGCATGGTAGGGCAGGCTGACGAGCAGGTGGTCGCAGCTCGAGCCCGGAATCCAGGGTTCGCCCATCGGCAGGCTGTGCTCCACGTCGAGCCGATGCCCTCCACGGTGGTAGTACGCGATCACCGCCATGAGTTCGACGAAGCGCCGGTCGCGCACGTGGCCGGTCATGACGAACTCGAGCCCCGGGCCGTCCGCCTCCTCCGTCCAGCACCCGACCGTCACGCAGCTGGGGCACCACGTCGCGCCGATCCGGTCCGAGGTCGTGGTCGACGGCCTCGCAGGAACCGCCCGCGAAGTAGACCCGGACATGCGACTCGACCGCCTGTGCGGCGAACAGACTGCTGTGACTCACCGCGGCGGCAAGGCGTCCAGAGCGAGGACCGTGGCCGCGCTCGCGACGCCGAGGACCGCGCCCGCCGCGACATCGCCCGGATAGTGCACGCCGGTGTGGACACGGGAGTAACCCACCGCGCACGCCAGCGCCCCGAGAGGGATCGCCGCCGGAGGAAGGACGACACCCACCGCGGTGGCGAAGGCGACGGCAGAGGCGGTGTGCCCGGAGGGGAAGGAGGCGGAGGTGGGCATCGGGACATGACGGTCCACGATCACCCGGGCCGCCTCCCTGTCCGGGCGCGGCCGGCGCACCAGACGCTTGCCCAGGACGTTCGCGGAGGCCGAGGCCACGGCGACCGCCCCGACACCGAGGATCGCCGCGCGCCGGAACCTCCCCCCGCGCAGGGCCAGAGCGGCGGCGATCCCGAACGAGATCTTGGAGTGGTCCGCCGCGCCCGACAGGCCGCGCAGCCCCGAGTCGAGCGCGGGAGTGGGCGTCGCCGCCACCGCCGCGTACACGGCACCATCGACGGCGCGAAGGTCCGTGAGGACGGAGGCCACGGCGTTCCTCAGCCTGAGCCCGGCACGCCGGCTCCTGGGCTTCCCAGGCTTCCCAGGCTTCTCGGGCTTGTCGTGCTTGTCGTGCTTGGCGGATTTCGCAGGCCCGGGGTCGTGCGGGTCGTCACTCATCTCCCTCTCCTCCGGTTGTTCACTCTGGCCCCGCCTCCTCGCGGCCGAAGGCGAGTGCGATGACCCGCCGCCAGCGCAGTGGCGCGGCGACCGCAGGCGCTCCGGGCCGGTGCCGCGGTACGAGCACCCGCAGAGCGCGCGGACGGATGGTGCACGTCACCGGCGTACGCAACGTCAGAGCCTCGCCGTCCACCGCGACGGGGACGGTCTCGGCGGGGGCGGTGACCTCGACCCGGCGGGCCGTGAGGACGTTGAGGCCGCTGGACATCGATCCCCGCAGAGCGAGGTCGGCCGCCTCGGCCGCACTGTCCACACGGATGCCGATGACGCCCAGCTTCCCCCGGTCGAGGCGGGCACGGCGGCGCGCCCCGAAGGGATCCCCCGTCCCGTACGGGTTGTTGCTGATCAGCAGCGCCTGCTGCGAAGGGAGCGAGGTGCCGTCGGCGACCGCGTCGAGGCGTGATCCGGACCCGCCGAGCAGATCGGGCATGGCGCCCAGCGCGGTCTCCGCCTTGGCATCGCGGTACTCGGGGCGCTCCACGACCTCCGCGTACACCCCGAACGACACCGTGTTGACGAACGCCCGGCCCGCCACCCAGCCGAGGTCGACGCGGATCTCCTCGCCGTCGGTCAGGGCGTCGAGGCAGCGGGACGGATCCGCACGGTCCAGTCCGAGGTCCATGGCGAAATGGTTACGGGTCCCCGCGGCGACCACCAGGAACGGCAGGTCGTGCTCGACGGCCACGGCGGCGACGAGCGCCTGGGTACCGTCGCCGCCCGCGACCCCCAGCAGGTCCGCGCCCTCGGACACGGCCTCGCGGGCGAGCGCGGTGACATCGGACCGCCGCGACGTGTCCAGCAGGATCACCCGAGCACCCAGCTCCTCGGCCCGCTCCGCCAGCCCGAAACGTTCGACCTTCCCGTCCCCGGACTTCGGGTTCATGATGACGACGGGCCGCCCGGGAGGCGCTCGGCGAACCGCCCGCACGGAGTGCGCATGGCTCGGCCCGCGCAGAGCGGCCCGGGCACAGACCAGGGCCGCACCCCACAGAGCGAGCGCGACGAGCGCCGTCACCCACAGGTCACGCCGCAACCCCAGCACGATCAGGCCGACGGGCGCACCGACCATGAGCAACGCCCCCACCCACCGCATCGGCCCACGGCGCGACAGCATCCACCAGGTGCCTGAGGCGGAGACGACCAGCGCCGCGAGCCCGCTGACGAGCATCAACAGCCCGCCGTCCCCGATGGCGAGGAGCAGTACGACAACCGCCGCCACGGCAGCGAGCAGCGCGCACCGCGCCCACAGGCGGGCACCTGCCGAGGACGTGGAACCGCTCACCGTCATCCTCCCCGCCTTCCCGTACCGCCCGGAAGTGAACAGCCGTCATACCAGCCTCCCCTCACCGCCGACACGGGGCGCCCTGACAGGGCCGATCGGGTGACGGCCTGTCGGCGGCCCAAGCGCGTACGCGAAGGCCGTGGCCCGCGGCTCCATCCGCCGCGAGCGTGGGCTGAGGCGGGTGGCGACGTACACGCTGCGGTGCTGTACGCGGCGCCTACATCCGCCCGAACTGCCCGTCGCTGACACGGTGGACAGGCAGCCCGGCGTGCCCTCGCCGCCGCCGACGCACATCGTCAAGAGGCCGGCGGTCATCTCGTCGGCCACCGAGGCGAGTTCCTCCCACAGGCCCGCCGTCAGCCGCAGTGGCTGGGCGCCGACCAGCCCGGCGAGCCCGCCGCAGTCCGGGGCCCGGCCTCGCACCACCTGCACGGCAAGCCCCCGGGGTGGGGCGGTCGCCACGACGGCGACAGCCCCCCAACACCCGCTGGCCCCGCGCCGCACCCCCTGACTGAACACCCGCCCCACGTGCGAAAAGTCCGATCGTGCCCGGATTCGCGCGGCCCACGGCTGGCAAGTCCTCGCCATGGCAAGCACTTGCCGCCACCGGGCCTTCACGCCGGCGTCACCAGGTCGATAGACCCATGGCATGTTCTCCCCCTCTCACCTCTCCGCCTTCCGCCGCAGGCGCTGGCAGCTGATCTCAGTCGCCACCGCGGCGCCGCTGCTGGCCTCGGGGCTCGCCATCCTGCAAGCGCCCGCCCAAGCCGCTCCGAGCAAGCCGACCGTTCCCGCCAAGCCCTCGGCGACCCACAAGGTCACCCTGGTCACCGGCGACGTCGTCACGGTCACCACGATGGCCGACGGCAAGCAGTCCGCCGAAGTCGACCGGCCGGACAGCGCCGTCGGCGGCGTGAAACTCCAGCAGATCAAGGGTGACCTGTTCGTCATCCCGGACGAGGCCGTGCCGCTGCTGAGCACGGACAAGCTGGACCGGCGGCTGTTCAACGTCACCGACCTGATCGAGATGGGCTACGACGACACGAAGTCGTCCGCGGTACCGCTGATCGCGACGTACACCCAGCCGAAGTCCCGCGCGGCCGCTGAGCCGACGGCCCCCCGGGGCAGCAAACTGACCCGCAAGCTCAAGGGCATCGGCGGTGCCGCGCTCAGCACCGACAAGCGCCAGGCCCGCACCTTCTGGACCACCGTCGCGCCGCAGGGCAGCGCGAAGCTGAGCGCGGGCGTGGCGAAGCTGTGGCTCGACGGTCGCGTGAAGGCCAACCTGAAGGAGAGCGTGCCGCTGATCGGCGCGCCCGAGGCCTGGGCGGCCGGCCACACCGGCAAGGGCGTCAAGGTCGCGGTGCTCGACACCGGCATCGACACCAACCACCCCGACTTCGCCGGCCTGATCGACGGCACGGCCAGCTTCGTGCCCGGTGAGGCCGTCACCGACGTCAACGGGCACGGCACGCACGTGGCCGGCACGATAGTCGGCTCGGGCGCCGCCTCCGGCGGCGACCACAAGGGCGTCGCCCCCGACGCCGACCTGTTCGTCGGCAAGGTGCTCGGCGGCGCGGAGGGCTACGGCCAGGACTCCTGGGTCATGGCCGGCATGCAGTGGGCCGCCGAATCCGGCGCGGACGTCGTCAACATGAGCCTCGGCGACTCCTACCCGACGGACGGCAGTGACCCGATGTCGCAGACGGTCGACGCGCTGTCCGCCCAGTACGGCACGCTGTTCGTCATCGCCGCCGGCAACTCCGGCCCGGAGAGCATCTCCGCCCCGGGCGCGGCCGCCTCCGCGCTGACCGTGGCCGCCACGGACAAGCAGGACCGGCTCGCGTACTTCTCCAGCACCGGCCCGCTGGCCCACTCCGGCGGCATGAAGCCGGACATCGCGGCTCCCGGCGTGGACATCACCGCGGCCCGCTCGCAGGAGATGACCGACGGTGGCCAGGGCCTCTACCGCACCATCAGCGGCACCTCGATGGCCACCCCGCATGTGGCGGGCGCGGCGGCGATCCTGGCCCAGCAGCACCCGGACTGGACCGGCGCGCAGCTCAAGGAACACCTGATGAGCACCGCGAAGGGCCTGGCCGACGGGTACTCGCCGTACGAGGTCGGCACCGGCCGTCTCGACGTGGCCGCCGCCGCGCGCGCCACGGTCCGCGGCACCGGATCGCTCTTCTTCGGCAACTACACGTGGCCGCACGAGCCAAGCGACGGAGCCGTCACGAAGGACCTGACCTTCACCAACACCGGCTCCGCCGACGTCACGCTGAACCTCGCGCTGACAGGCACCGACGGCCCCTTCACGCTGGGCGCCACCACGGTGACCGTCCCGGCGGGCGGCACCGCCGCGGTCCCGGTGACCGGTGACCCGCGGACCGCCTCGGCCGGACGGCACGTCGGCTACGTGACAGCCACCGACGCGACCACCGGTCAGCCGGTGACCCGCACCTCCGTCGCGCTCCTCAAGGAGGAGGAGCGCTACGACCTGAACATCAAGCTCGTCGGCCGCGACGGCAAGCCCGCCGCCGGCTGGGTCGTGGTCAACCTGGCCGGTGACTTCTGGCCGTGGTCGCTCTACGTCGACGGCTCGACCACCATGCGCATGACACCGGGCCTGTACACCGTCACGGCGTACCTCGACGTGGCCGGCGAGAAGGCGGACCGCTCGGGTCTGGCCGTGCTCGTCGACCCGGAGACCGTGCTCAAGGACGGCTCCGCGGACGTGGTCCTGGACGCGAGCAAGGCACGCCTGCTGCAGACCGAGGCGCCGCAGCTCACCGAGGACCGCCAGCGCAAGGTCGACTTCAACGTCCACTACGACGGCTTCGACTCGTGGATGGACTACCGCGGCGCGTACATCCTGCCGCTGACGTACGACGACGTGTACGTCTCGCCCACGGAGCCGATGACGCGGGGCGAGTTCATGCTGATCACCCGCTGGCGCAAGGGCGAGCCGCTGCTCGGCCTGAGCGCGACGGGCGGTCGGCTCCGCTTCGAGACACTCGTCCAGGCCGGCAGCGCCCTGGGCACCGCCACGGACAAGCTGGACGCCGTCTACGCGGGCAACGGCGCGACGGCCGACTACGACAAGGTCGACGCCAAGGGCAAGGTCGTCGTCGTCGACCGCAGCGACGAGGTCTCGCCGCAGGAGCGCACCGCGGCCGCGGCCACGGCCGGTGCCAAGGCGCTGATCGTGGTCAACGACGGAATCGGTGCCCTGATGGAGTACGTCGGCCAGTCCACCATCCCGGTCGCCTCCGTGCACCGCGACGCGGGCAGGACCCT
This sequence comes from Streptomyces vilmorinianum, assembly GCF_005517195.1. Taxonomy (NCBI): domain Bacteria; kingdom Bacillati; phylum Actinomycetota; class Actinomycetes; order Kitasatosporales; family Streptomycetaceae; genus Streptomyces; species Streptomyces vilmorinianum. The sequence goes on from NZ_CP040244.1 coordinate 3,842,460, forward strand.
CATCGCGATGGCCAAGGCCGGCACCCTCAAGCTGACCGCGAAGCAGACCGAGTACACGCCCTTCGTCTACGACCTGACCCGGGAGTACCCCGGCCAGGTGCCGGACCGGGCCCTCACCTACAAGCCGACCAAGGACGACCTCGCCCGGATCGACGCCCGCTACTACTCCGCCACGGACGGCGGGCTGGCGGAGGGCTACCGGTCCGACTTCACCCTCAGCCCCTCGCTCAACTTCCCCGAGCTCGAGTGGCACCCGGGCACCCGCACCGAATGGGTGACCCCGGGTCAGGTCTGGAGGGAGTTCCACGCTCAGGGCGTCGACGGAGACCTGCCGTGGGTGATGGTGTCGGGCGACAACACGTACGCCAAGGGCAGCACCACCCGGCTCGACTGGTTCGCCCCGGCGATCCGGCCCGGCCAGAGCGAGTCCTTCGGCGTGTACAACTCCCGTTGGCAGAACTACATGATCTGGAACGTGCAGGCGTGGGCCTCCTCCAGCGACACCATGCGGCTGGGCGGCTTCCTGCCGTGGGCTGCGACGCCGACCCACCTCCAGGTCTTCCAGGGCGACACGCTCATTCACGACAACCCGTACAGCACGGACATGCAGTGGGTGGAGGTGCCGGCGGGCAACCTGCCCTACCGCGCCGTGCTCGACGCGGAGCGGCCCACTGACGCCTTCCGGCTGTCGACGCGCACCCACACGGAGTGGACCTTCATGTCCGACACCGTCGACTCGGACTTCTTCGAGCGGTTCTCGGTACTGAACCTGGACTACAAGCTCGAGACGGACCTGCACGGCGATGTCAAGGCCAACACGCCCCAGAGAATCGCGCTCAAGCCGGTGTCGATGGACCTCGGCACCGTACCGGGCACCCTCACCGGGGTGACGCTGGACGTGTCGTACGACGACGGCGCCACCTGGCAGAAGGTGACCCTGACCAAGGGCACCGACGGCTACTGGACGGGGTCGTTCACCACGGCGAAGAAGCCCGGCGGCTTCATCTCGGTCCGCGCGAGCGCCGAGACGGACAGCGGCTTCGGCGTCAAGAACGAGATCATCCGGGCGTACGGCCTGCGATGAGCTCCACCATCGGGCCCCGGGGAGGCGACTCCCCGGGGCCCTCCCCGTCCCACCTGCTCCCAGCAGGGACTTTTCAGGGTCTGCCGCCGTGGCGCATACTCTCCCCGCTGCCGCAGGCGGAAGGGAGGCGGTCGCCCATGCTGGGTGTTCTGGGCCTCGAACCCGATGACGAGCTCGTCTACCGGACCCTGCTCGGACGACCCCACTCCACCGCGCCGCTGCTGTCCGATCTGCTCCTCGTATCGCAGGCCGACGTGGACAAGGTCCTGGCCCGCCTCGTCGGGTGGGGCCTGGTGGTCAGATCGGCGGACGAGCGGTTCACCGCCGCGCCGCCGGCCATGGCGCTCGGAGCCCTCATCAGCCAGCGCCGGGACGGGCTGCGCATGGCCGAGCAGGCACTGGTGTCCTTCGCCGAGGAACACCGGGCGGCGATGGCCGGGAGCAGCATCAGCGATCTGATCGAGGTGGTCACGGGCGTCGACGCGATCCGCCATCGCTTCCTCCAGGTACAGCAGGCGGCCCGCAAGCAGGTCCGCAGCTTCATCACCGCCCCGTTCGTCGCCCTGCCACCCGACGAGAACACGGCCGAACCCGTGGCCATCGGCCGCGGCGTGCACTTCCGGGCGGTACTGGACCGGGCCGTGCTGGCAGAGCCCGGCATCATCGACGACGCGATCGCGTCCCTGCGCAACGGCGTGGAACTACGTGTCGCCGACCAGCTGCCGATGAAACTCGTCCTGGCCGACGCCGACCTGGGCCTCGTCCCGCTCGCGGTCACACCGGACGGAGAGCCCGGCGCCGTCCTGCTGCACCGCAGCGGCCTGCTGGACGCCCTGGACGCCCTGTTCGAGACGGTATGGCGCACCGCCCACCCGCTCGAACTGTCGGCCCCCGCCGGAGAAGCCGACCCCACCGTCGAAGTCGGCGAGCAAGGCCCGACCGACCTCGACCGAAAGATCCTCGCACTCCTCCTGGCCGGCCTGACCGACCTGACGGCCGCGACCCAACTCGGCCTGTCACCACGCACGCTGCACCGACGCCTGCGCCACCTCATGGACATGGCCGGGGTCCGGACACGGATGCAGCTCGGCGGTTATGCCGTCCGACACGGCTGGGTGGAGCCTCACTGACAGCCTGGACGCCGCCACCGTTCCCGAGGACGGGCTGCCGAACACATTCTCGTCGGCCGCGACGTCGTGGAGACCGTCAGGGAACAGCAGTCATGGGTGCGCGAGCAGTGGCACCTCGGCCCGCCGGCAACCGGCACGGCAAGCAAGACCGGGAATCCCAGCAACTACAACCGCGCCCTGAAGCGGTTCAGCCACCACCTGGACCGGAGGGTGTCGTACGTCTTGGTGAGGAGTCATCGGTGGGCTGTGTAGCACTTCGGGATGACCCGGCGCCCGTACGGAGATGGACTTTGCAGCCTTGAGGGAACCTCAGCCTTCCGTCGTCGTCTTGATCACCAAGTTCGACTCAAGGAGGGTTCTGATGGCAGGTCAGGTAGGCGAGGCGGGACGGACGAAGGCGTCCGCGCCGGAGTACCAGGGGGTTCTCGGGTCGCTGTCGGTGAACGCTCCACTGGCCGAGGTACTCGCCCGGGGCGTCGAGGAGCTACGGGCGGCGGAGCGAGCCGGTGACCGGCAGGGGGCGGCGCGCTGCGGGCTCGCCGTCGCGGAGGCCTGCCGGAGGCTGGGGCGGATCGAGGAGGCCGACCGGGCGTGGAAGGCGAGCTACCGGGCGGCGCGTTCGGCCGGTCACGAGGGGGCGATGGCGTGGGCGCTGTGGAGCGGTGGCACGCTGGCCCGGCAGCGGGGGGCGTTCCGGCTGGCGTACCGTTTGCTGCGGCTGGCGGCCGACATGGGCGAGCGGGGCGGTGACATCGTCGTGCGGGGCTATTCCCTGGCGGGGCTTGCCGAGACGGGGCGCATACAGGGCGATTACGCGGCTGTGGGCAGGCTGCACGAGCAGCTGCTGGCCGAGGCCCGTCGGCGCGGTGAGGCCCGGCATACGGTGTGGGCGCTGGAGGGCATCGCGCAGATGCACCGCAACACCGGCGCCTACGACGAGGCGCTGGCGCTGTTCGAGGAGGCGGCCGAGACGGCGGTGCGTGCCGAGGACCGGCGCGGGTGGGCATGGGCGCTGCGAGGCGTCGCCGATGTGGTGTCCGCGCGAGACGGGGACGTGGAGCGTGCCCTGTCGCTGTTGTCGCAGGCGGAGGAGGCCTGCCTGGAGATGCGGCTGTCCAGCGCGCTCGCCTACAACCACAAGATGCGTGGCAACGTGCTCTACCGGGCGGGCCGGTACGCGGAGGCCCGTGAGCTGTATACGCGGGCCCTTGAGGAGTTCCGCGAGATGGAGGAGCCGCGGGGAACGGCGCTTTCGAGGCTGGGGCTGGTCAAGGCGCGTGCCCGGTTGGGCCGGGACGCCGGGCAGAGCGCCGCCGAGCTGGCGGAGCTGCGCTCGATGCTGGACCGCATCGGGCTGCGGCACGCCCGGGAGATGGTGGAGAAGGCGGCGGCCGAGCTGGGCGTGGGGCCGCTGCCGGACGAGGCCGGAGACGGGCCGGGCGCACGGGAGCCGGTGCTGCCGGCGGCGGGGGTGGAGGCGCTGCGGGCGGCCGATGTGGAGGGACTGCGGTGAGTTCCTCCTTGACGTCGGCGTCACCGGCGCCGGAGACGGTGTCCTCGCCCATCGACTCACAGGGCGTGGCCGCCTGTGCCGTGGCGCGCTGTCGTGAGCTCGTGCGGCCCGCACTGGTGGAGGCGGTGGGGCGGCTGCATCCCTGGACCGGTGAGATGGCGGCGTACGCGCTGGGCTGGAGTGATGCGGCCGGGACGCCGGATCCGGGCGGCTCTGAGGGCAAGGGAGTGAGGCAGGCGCTCGCCGTGCTGGGGGCCGAGGCCGTGGGAGCGGACGGCGGCGTCGCCGTCGCCGGCGCGGTGGCCACGGAACTGGTGCACACCTTCTCCTTGCTCCACGACGACATCATGGACGGCGACGGCCTGCGGCGGCAGCGTCCGGCGGTGTGGAAGGCCTACGGAACAGGTCCGGCCGTCCTGGCCGGTGACGCCCTCCTCGCCATGGCCGTGCAGACTCTGGCGGAGGCGCCGAGCCCCTGGGCAGCAGCCGCGGTCCGGAACCTGTGCGGGACGCTCAACGCGCTGGTGCACGGGCAGGCGGACGACCTGCGGTTCGAGCAGCGCCCGTGGAGTGGATCCGGTGCGGTGGAGTGGGAGCAGTACCGGTCGATGGCGGAACTGAAGACGGGGGCCTTGCTGGGCTGTGCGATCGGGCTCGGTGCGGTGCTCGGCGGTGCTCCTGCCGGGACCGTGTCGGTGCTGGAGCGGGCCGGGCGTCATCTGGGCGTCGCTTTCCAAGCGGTGGACGACCTGCTCGGCATCTGGGGTGACCCGGAGGTGACTGGCAAGCCCGTCCACAGCGACCTGCGGCAGTACAAGAAGACCTACCCGGTCCTCGCCGCGCTGGCCGCAGGCGGTAAGGCCGCCCGCGAGCTGACGGCGCTGCTGGAGTCCCCCGGGCAACTGCAAGGCACGGCAGCGGCACATGCCGCTGCACTCGTGGAGGAGGCGGGCGGCCGGGCCGCGACCCGTGCCGAGGCACGCCGTCATCTGGACAGCGCCCGCCACTGCCTGCGGGAGACGCCACTCGCGCCTGAAGCCGCCGGGGACTTGGACGCGTTGTTCACGTACGTGCTGGACCGCAGCTGGTGATACGTCGACCCCACACGTGCCGGGCGTGTGCCCTTTCGGGCACGCCGTTGGGTGCACTACCGGGCTTACGTACCGGCGACGTCCGCGCGTCCGGCTGTACTCACCGCAGCACGTGCCGTCTCCGGACACGCCTCCGCGCCGCCCGCTCACCGCCGAGATCCGGTCGACGAGAACCAGATCGCGACCTTCGGCCGCCGGGTCCTCGCGCGCTCATCGCTCCCCACGTTCCCCGTCCCACAGTCGTGAGAGTAAGTCCGGTTCTGATTCGCTCATGTTGGTGATCATGTCTTACGGGCCGGGCTCTGCGGTGAGAGCTTTCGCAGAGCCGTGGGATGACTGGCCGGCTTGCTTCCTTGGCCACGGCCAGGAAGCTGGCTGCTGGCGCGCTGGTGCTGCCAGGTCTCGACAGCATGTTCCCGGCGCCAGGTCATCGTTCGCTCGCGGAACCTGGTGACGAGCGCTCTCTGTTGCCACCTACGCAGCTATGTGGTGCTTCCGATGGTGAGGGTGGGTGGGGTGGGTGCTTCTGCAGGTGCTGGTCCGGCGTCGATCGTGGTGGTGATGGGGTGGCACGGTCGGGCTGTTGGGGGCCGCGTGTGGGGGTGGTGGCCTTGTCGGGCGTGGTCCGGTGCTGTCGGGGGTCTTGTCCTGCGGGCGGTGGCGGTCGACGGGGGTGAGCTGGCACCCATTACTGGTTGGCGGATGGACGGCTGTTGCTGGCTTTGCTGATGTTCGTGGCGATGGCCGGTGCTTGGGTCCGCTTTGCGGTGGGCCCCTCCTGCCACTGGATGTCGCTGGGAATGGCCTTCGCGCTGATCGGGTTCTTTCTCTGGGTTGCGGAGAACGCGGCCGCCTACGTCGGTGCCTGGAGTTACCCCCACCAACTCGGCGGCTGGCAACCCGTGCCACTCACCAAGTTCGGCGCGTGGGCTCTGTTGATCAGCGTTACCTTCGTCCTGGTTGCGCGTTCCCGGGGCACGCCGGATCAGCGCGGCCGGGTGGCCCTCGACGAGGTGACGGGGAGTGCCGCCGGGAAGGGCGGGGTCCAGTGGGTTGTGCAGGAGACCGATCGCGCGTCACGCGTGCGGCGGCCGCCGGCGCCGCTCTCTACTGTCACTGGTTCGGCCGTGGCGCCTCGGGCGCCTTGGCGGCGCCTGTTGAAGTGGCGGGACGAGCATTCCATGGTCTGACTGGCGAAGCCACCCTGCGGGCGAGCGTCCGTGAAAGGGGTGTCCGGGGAGGGTGGTCAGGGATCGGCCGCGACTTCGCGGCAGCCCCGTTTGCCCGCGGAGGCACTGGCGGTACGAACGCCCGGAGCGCCTAGGTGTGGTGGCATCGCCGACGGGTTGAATGCGGTGCAGCGGGAGAGGCCGTGGCATCCGGGTGCACCCGGGCCGTCGAGATTCTGGTGAGCTTTCCCGGGCTTGGCGTCCAGCTCGCCGCCTGGGTCTTGGCCGAGGTCGGGGGGACCGTACGGGCTTCTCCGGCGCTCGCGGCGTCAGGCCTACGTTGGCTTGTCACCCATCACCCATCACCCATCACTCGTGCCTCGGGCAAGAGGTCCGCCATCACGGGACGGTGGGTGAGGAACGACCGGTTCAGCCGTGTTGGCTACCTGTGGGCCTTTGCTTCCCTATGGGCATCTACCGGGGCCAAACGCCCACTACCGGTACGGTCGAGAACAAGAGGGCTGGCACGCGGCCGCCCGGCGTCGCAACATGTTCAACTGCATGATCGGCCGGCTCGACCACTGTCGCCTGCAGGCAGAACGTATGACGAATCGCTTGCCTTCGGTCTTGGTCCAGCTGCCGCTGCCGCTGCCGCGAGCGCGGTCTGAGCCCGTCAGCTAGGAGTGAGGCAGGCTTCGAGAGCAGCCCGCGGTTGCGGGGGAAGGTGGTTGCCCAAGGGCGGCTTGCGTGGGCTGTGATCGCCTTCGCAGATCCAGTTTCGCTCGTCCGTATCGAACCACCAGTACTCGGCGCCCCACATCGGGTGTCCTTGGAGCAGGCGCCTGGCCAACGGCTCGCTCACTGCGGGAGCACTCTCAGCTACGAGCGCCTGGTCGACGGCAGCCACCGCATCCTCGTCGGTGTCTGGCGTCGTGTTGTGGGAGGGATCGGGGCGGGCGCGTTTGACCCGTTCCCCGGTCACATTTGGCGGGACTTGGCCGGGGAAGCGAGGTCTGTGATGGGGTTTCTTGCCGGTCGTGAGTCGGGTGTTTATTGCCGCTACGGCCACTGGTGGGCCAAGGGTCTGCCGGCCGCCGAGGCACGTTTGCTTCCCGGTGACTGACCCGGCGCGCCCCCGTAGTTGTTCGTCGCCTCGTGGCTGTTCGTCGCCTCGTCGGCGGCTGGGTGCAGGCGCACCGACGCCGGTCTGTGCGCCGTCATGGGATCGATCGTTTCTGGTTCGGTGGCGGTAGCTTGTGGGCCGGCTGGGGCGTGGACGGCTGGGCCGGGCAGGGGGTCTTGGACGTGGTCAGCGGTGGTGGTTGAGCCAGTCGCCCGGGATCAGGTCACGGACGCGGTCGAGGTTTTCTGCTGTCCGGCCGCGGGCCAGAACAGCCGTGCCGTCGTCATCGCGCAGGAGGACGTCGTGTCCCAGGAACCACCCGGATCCGGTGTTGTTCCTCGCCGGTCGGATAGGCGGGGAACGGCAGCCGGAGGGAGTTCGCTTCCAGCACCTCGATGCTGTTCTGATCGGGGTCGAGGACGTCGCAGAGGTCGCCATCGGCTTGGAGGGACTCGGACAGGACGATCTCGACGAAGCAGAGGGAAAGACGCTCCAGCCAGCCTTCCCACCGCTCGGTGTTCTTGTCGGCGAGGTCGGACCGGATGAACACCGCGGGGTCGTCGTCGTGGAGGCTGTCGAGGAGGATGCCCCAGGACGCGGCTCCCTGGTTCTCGTGCCGGAAGATCAGGGCCTCCTGGTCCTCACCCATATGCAGTTCGGCCGGAGTGAGTAGTACATCGTGGTTGCTGGTCAGATCCCGGCGGCGTCCGAGCAGTAGATACGCCTCACGCATCGCCGCCGGTAGCCGGATACTCAGCCTGTCCTCGGCTGTTGCCAGATCGGCCTCGGTCCACTCGTCACTGTTTCTCCAGGCCGCTCGCCCAGTGGGCGGCGAAGCCCTGGATGAAGTTCCATGCGCCGTTGCGGTTTTCGATGCCGCTTGCGAGTGAGGCAGCAAGATCGAACTCTTGTGTCATGCCCGGACGGTATCCGTCCCGCTCATCGGCCCTTTGGACGCCCCGGCACGCCGGCCGGCTGTTTCTGGGAACAGCGCAGTCATGGGACCCCGTGGCGACGGTTTCGCCGTGTTTCGGCCCTGGGCCTGGCGTGTGGTCGGGTGTGGGGCGGTGGCGGGTGTGGGGCGGTGGCGGGTGTGGGGCGGTGGCGGGTGCGGGGCGGTGGCGGTGGCGGTGGTGGGTGTGAGGGGGTGGGGTGTCAGGGTGTGGACCCGTTGCGGGCCCAGTTCCAGCCGGTGAGTTCGGCGGGGCGGTTGGTGATGATCCCGTCGACGCCGTAGTTGTCGTACCTGTTCCACTTTGCGGGTGTGTCGGCGGTCCAGGCCATGACGGCGATGCCTGCGGCGTGGAGGTCGGCGACGATTCCGGGTGTGGTGTCGAGGGCGTTGCCGTTGGGGTTGTAGGTGGTGAGGTGGAGGTCTTCGGCGATGGCGACGGGGTCGGTGTCGAGGGTGCTGCGCAGCAGCCCGAGGGGGAGTTCGGGGGCGAGGTCGTGGACCCAGCGCAGGTGTCGCGTATCGAAGCTCTGCATGATGACTCGGTCGGTCATGTTGTGGGCGCGTACGACGTCGATCATTGCGGCGACGTCGTTTTTGGTGTCGGCTCGCTTGATTTCCAGGAGGAGGTTGCCGCCGCGGGTGCGCAGGTCGGCGAGTTGGGTGGCGAGTGTGGGGATGCGGGCGCCGGTGTAGAGGGGTGAGAACCAGGAGCCGGCGTCGAGGGTGTCGAGTTGTGCGGCGGTGAGGGTGGTGATGTCTCCGGTGCCGTCGGTCGTGCGGTCCACGGTGGAGTCGTGGAGCAGGTAGGGCACGCCGTCCTTGCTCAGCTGGACGTCGTTCTCGATGAAGTCTGCTCCGGAGCGGCGCGCGGTTTCCTGGGCGAACATGGTGTTTTCCGGGGCGAGGGATGAGGCGCCGCGGTGTGCGATCACGGTGAGGGGGGTGTTCGTGGGGCGGATGTAGGGGTTGGGGTCGAGTGCGGTGACCTTCACGTCGTCGAAGGAGACCGTCGCCCCGTCGACGAGGAGTGCCAGTGCCCGTCACTCGAGCGTTGCAGCTGGTCGGTGCGCATGAGTTGCCGGCCGTCGAGGAACCAGGTCGCTTGCCGGCCGTGTACGTCGATGCGTACGGCGATGTCGCGTCCGGTGGGACAGATCCATGATCTTCCACGCCCGGCAGCAGTAGCTGCCCACGGCGCTGTAGAGGAATCCGCCGTAGAGAGGAACTCCCGCGATCTTGGAGATGGCGTCCTCCGGGTAGCTCCACGAGCCCATGCGCACTTTGACGAGCTCGAAGAGCAAGCCCACGAGGTGGCAGCCCAGGATCACGGCGGTGTCCCGGGGGCCGTCCCAGCCGACCTTGCGGGCCAGGACGGTCAGTGCCACGCCGTAGAGCAGGAGCAGGTCATAGCGCGCGACCGGCAGGTCGCCGGGTAGCAACCGCGAGGCGCCGATGCCGCCGACGAGGACTACGGCGAAGGCGACAGCCAGCACCTGGTCGAGCCCGAAGCGCCAGAACTGGGCGCAGCCGTGGGCGATCCGCTGGAAGGTCATGCCCGAGCAGACTGCCGGCCGGCGACCGTTGGTTCCCTCGGGGCATTCGAGCGCCCACCACCCGAACCCTCGCGTATCGAACTCGGCCCCGCTTCAGTGCCATGGCCGCATCACTCTGCTCCCGTGCCGGCTGCTCACCACCGCAGAGCAGCGGCACCGCCGCTCTGCACACCACGATGATCAGCAGGACCAAGAGCAGTCCGGTCCAGCAGCCGGCTGTCCTGTGCCATCGCATCTTGACCGTGTGCCAACAGAACCTGACCGTTCGATAACCTTCCGCGGTAGGGGCTATCGAGCGGCGACGCTGAGAAACCGCGCGATGCCAGAGCAGCTTCTGCCGGGGAGCGAGCTGCAAGGTTGCGACAGAGCTTTGGGGGCGGAGTGCAGCCGGACAGTGGACTAGGTGTCGGGCTCAGCCCAAGGGAGGCAGCCACCCTCCTGCTGGACAAGATTCGTCAGGGCAACGGCTACGCCCGCGGCAAGAAAAGGCGGTTCGGTCGAAGCGCCTCCGTCACCAAGATGGCGACGCTCGGACTGTCCGCTGCGTCCACCGTCATCCTGGGCCTGCAGAATCTCAATGCGTGGGCCGGTCTGGCCTTGGCCTGTGTGGCGCTGGTGACATTGCTGGGGGCCGTCGAACCGTTCTTCAATTGGCGCTCCCGGTGGGTTCTGATGGAGGAGGCGCAGTACCGGTTCCAGCGGCTTGCCGATGACCTCGAGTATCTCGTGGCATCGACGCCCGCCGACGAGCTCACGTTCGATCAGCTGGACGAGATCTTCGGCCGGTACCAGACGATCTGGCACGACCTGAGCCGCACCTGGCTGGAGCATCGCCGGGAACCCGCGCCGACGACCAATGCCTAGAGGTGCGCGCATCTACAGGCTGCGGCCCGGTCAACCTCACGGGGTGGGCCGCTGACTGTTCGAGCACCGGGCCGAGCATCGTTCTGTGCTTATGTGCGACCGCGAGCTCCGCTTCGGATTCTGCGGCGAGAACCGAGCCGAGCCAGCGAAACAGGGCGCTCACAGCAGGCCTGTCGAGGTCCTACGCTCCGGTGCCCCAATGCCGTGTGTACGCGGCGGTCCGGATCCGGACACGCGGGCAGCCGTGAGGTACGCGAAAACTGACGAGGTGACCCCGCCGACTCGTGTCACGTCCCCTGGGTGCGTAGACGCTGTTCAGCACGCTGATGCGGGCGTGCGGGATCGTGAGCAACGCGTCGGGATCACCATCCGGGCCTTCGAGGGTCGGGAGCATGCCCAGAGACGCGAGGACGGTGACCACATCCGCGCTCCCCTCGGGGCCACGGCCAGGACCAGGGCGCGTACCGATTCATCCAGCCGGTCGAGTGTGGTCTCGTCGCTCAGAGTCATGTCCTGCCGCGATATCCGGTGGCGCATCGGATCGCCACCATGCCAAGCTCACCCCACCGAAGGGGCGTAGCTCAGCTGGCCAGAGCAGCGGACTCCAAACCCGTACGCCGCAGGTTCGAATCCTGCCGCCCCTGCCAGTGGTCTTCCCCCGGCTACGAACGGATCAAGCGGCAGACTGAGGGGCGCGGGACCGGGCGGCCGGCCGTTCCAAGGTGAGTTCACGCACGGTGGCCATGTCGCTGAAGGGCAGCAGCTCCTCGCCGACGATCTGGTGCGGCTCGCTGCCCTTGCCGGCGATCAGGACGGTGTCCTCCGGGCCCGCCGCGGACAGGGCGAACGAGATGGCCTCGCGGCGGTCGGCGATCCGCTCGAACGGTGTGCCGGTCGCGGTGAGGCCGGGGGCGATCTGGTCCAGGATGGAGTGCGGGTCTTCGTTGCGCGGGTTGTCCGAGGTGAGGACGCACAGGTCGGAGTGGGCCCCGGCGATCCGCCCCATGTCGGCCCGCTTCGTCGTGTCCCGGTCGCCGCCGCAGCCGAAGACGGTGATCACCCGGCCTCGCGCGTAGCCGCGGATGGTGGTCAGGACCTTGTCCAGGGAGTCCGGGGAATGGGCGTAGTCCACGATCACGGAGGTACCGGCCGGGGTCGCGAAGCGCTCGAACCGGCCGGGGACGGGCGGCATTCGGTCGAGGGCGGCGACGAGGGCGGCCAGCTCGTGTCCGAGGACGTGGCAGGTGGCCAGGGTGGCGAGCGCGTTGGCCACCGAGAACCGGCCCGGGACGGGGATCGACGCCGGATACGTACGCCCGCCGTGGTGGAGGGTGAACCGCGTGCCGGAAGCGCTGACGGCGAGGTCGGTCGCCCGGTAGTCCGCCGGAACATCGAGGGCGTAGGTGGTCACCGCACCCGGCATCATCGCCACGATCCCGGCGCCCACCGGGTCGTCGGCGTTGACCACAGCGCGCCGGCACAGCCCCTGGAAGAGGCGGAGCTTGGCGTCCCGGTAGTTCGCCATCGTTCCGTGGTCGTCGAGGTGGTCCTGCGTCAGGTTGGTGAACACGCCGACGTCGATGAACGTACGGTCCACCCGGTGCGTCAGCAGGCCCATCGACGTGGCCTCCATCACCACACTGCCGGTCCCGCGGTCGCGCATGCACCCCAGGAGGTACTGCAGGTCCGGCGACTCCGGGGTGGTCAGCACCGATCGCGGCATCGGGATCAACTCGTCGCCGATCCGGCTGCCGGCCGTCCCGATGACTCCCACCTTCGTGCCCTCGGAGATCCGCAGGGCTGACTCGACCATGTACGAGACCGAGGTCTTGCCGTTGGTGCCGGTGATCGCCACCACGTCCATCTGCCGCCCCGGTTCACCGAAGTAGCGGGAGGTCACGATCGCGGCCGCCCTCCGGATGTCCGGCACCCGCACGGCACACGCGCCCGGCGGCCACACCGACGCCGACAGCGCTGGTTCCAGGCCGTCGACGAGCGCGGCGGCCGCCCCGCGAGCGAGCGCGGGCGCTACGGAGCCGGGCCCGCCCTCCCGGTGTCCGGGCACGGCGATGAACAGGCAACCCGGCGTCACCCGCTCCACGTCGAAGGTCGTCCCCGCGGTGATCAGTGTTCTGCTCGGGTCACCCTGGAGTACGTGGTGCTCCTGCCCGGCCAGCAACTCGCTCAGCTTCACAATGATCCCTTCGAGGTGGCCCGGCCCGGTCGTGCGGCCGTAGCCAGGCGGCAGCACCGGCGAGTGCCGGAAGACTGCTGTGGTGACGTGGAGCAGGGGCGGAGACCCGGAGATCGCCCGGCGGAAGGCGGGCGAGGCGGGCTCGGCCGGGGAGGGGCCCGGCGTACGACATGGAGAGCGGGGCGCCGGGAGAGGGATCGCTAGCCGTGGCCGTGCAGCGCGATACGGCGGGTCCGGGGCGCCTCGACGTCAGCGGCGGCGGCCGGGTCGACGATCGCCGGACGCACTCCGGACGCGGCCTGCCGCAGGCACTGCCTCGTCGAACTCGTGCGACCCATGAAGCGAGTGTATGGCCGTTCGGGCGGCCCGCCGCCCACATCGCCGCCGCCCTGGTCACCTGGTGCCCTGAGCCGGAGATCCGCCGTCGGTCGGGGCGATGCCCGCCGAGACCGAGGCCGTGACGTGCAGATCGTTACTGGAGTGCGGTTTTGGGCCGCGCCATGAGCTTCGGGGGCGGCGTCCAGGCGGCCGGTTTCGGGATCGAGGTTCATGGCTCGGACGTGCCCGGTGAGCTCGAACTGGGCGATAACGGTGCCGTCGGCCACGAGGGTGGCCAGGTGGCGCTCGGTCATCACCAGGGTGATCGCCGCGCCGAGGCCGAGTGGATCGCCCCCGTCCCGCTGGAGGACGCGGGTACGGCGCCGCGGCTTGTCCTGGCGGCCGGCACCGCGCTTCTTCGCCGCCTCGCGGTCGGCGATCAGCGCCTGGCGGGCGAGGTCGACCCGCTCAACTTCAGCTCCGCGCTCACGCGATCACCTCCGCGGCCGTCTCGCTGTCGAGCGGGCGCGCGGCGAGCTCGATCAGCCACTCCGGCCAGGGGGCGGGGCGGCTGATCGCCCGTTTTGCGCCTCGGTGGCCTGGCCACGCAGCTGCTCCAGCCGTACGGCCAGGAGGTGCTCGGCGGGTCCGCATCCGGACCTCGCGGGCGGCGCCTCGGCGGCCGCGCTCGGTAGCTTACGCGCGGCGCGCCTCCTTCTCGGGCTCGCCGGTGCGGCCGCGCATCGCCAGCGACCACCGCTCGCACTCCGGGGCCACCTGCTGCCGCGCTCTGCAGCGCGCCGAAGGCGAACGCGGTCTCGGCGGCCACCGGGTCGGCCTCGAGTCGGCCGGGTCCGTCATCCGCAGGATCCCGTGACCACAGAAGGCGAGCATCTGGGCGCTGGCGCACCGGGGGCTGGTCGTGTTTTCAGCGTCCGTGGTGGTCGGGTGCGGCGATGTCGCGTACGGATTCGGCGATGGCCGGGAAGTCCTTCTTGAGGAGGGCGCCGTGGTTGCCGGCGACCTTCGCGCCGATCCGGATGTTGGGGTTGCGGGCGGTGACCGCGTCGAGGCTGGTGCGGATCCGCTCGTGCTCGTCTCCCTTGCTTCCGAAGGACGCGCCCGAGGCGACCACGTACCGCACCGGGACGGTGATGCCGTCCAGGACGGGGCCCAGCTCGCGTTCGCGGGAGAGCCGGCCGAGCTCGATGTTGCTGTCGGCCTGCTGTTCGGCGGTCATCCGCGGGGCCAGGCCCGTCGGGCGCAGCAGTGGCAGGAACCAGCTCATGCGCCGGAACAGTTTGCGGATGCGCTGCTCCATGGCCTCGTCGAGCCAGTCGTAGGGGAACGCGCCGTCGACCAGGACGGCGCCCAGGGCGCGGTGCGGATTGCGGTCGGCCCAGTGCGCCGCGACGACCGCGCCGTAGGACCAGCCCACGACCAGGGCGCGGTCCACGCCTCGGGCGGCGAGTACGGCGTCGAGGTCGCGGACGGCGGCCTCGAAGGAGTAGTCCGCCGAGCGCTTGGATGCGCCGCGGGCCCGCTCGTCGTAGGTGATGTGCCGCCATCCCGTGCCCAGTTCGGCGATGACGCGGCGCCAGTAGCCCTGGGTGGCGAACTGGCCGTTGAGGTAGACCACGGGGATTCCGTCGCCGCCGGTGTCGGTGACGGCCAGGGCGGTGTCGTCGACCGGCACCATGCCGGTCCACTTCGACCTGGTCGCGGACGTGCTGTTCTTCGTCATGGGCTTTCTCCCAGGTCTGTTCTTTTTAGAGGCTGCGGGCGGTGATGTTGCCGTAGGCGGTGGTGGCGTGGATGTGGAGTTCGGCGGTGCCGTCGGTGTTCTTGAGCGTGTTGCTGATGCGGCCGTAGGCGGTGCCGGCGTCCAGGGCCGCGCAGACGCCACGGGCGGCGCCGACCGTGATCTCGCCGTGCTCGGTGGCCAGCGTGAGGGTGCCGTGCACGGCCTCGGTGATGTGGAGGTCGCCCTTTTGGGTGCTGATCCGGCCGGGGCCGTTCAGGCGGCCGATCGCGATGTCACCGGCCTGGAGGGTGAGGTGGGCGGTTGCGGTCTCGTCGAGCTTGACCGTGGCCTGTGCGCCGTCGAAGGCGACGTCGCCGAGGCGTCCGACGCCGCGCAGTTCGGCGGCGGCGGCCTTGGCCTCGACGTGGGAGCCGGCGGGCAGCTGGACGGTCACCTCGACCGATCCGGGGTGGCCCAGGATCCGGCTCTTCGCCGCCGGGGCCTCGATGCGCAGCACGCCGTCGGCGTAGGCGATCTCGATCTGCTCGGCGGCCTTCACGTCGCGGTTCTTGGACGCGTCGGCGGGCAGGACCTCGACGGTGGTGTCGGCCCGGTCGGCGGCGATGAACCGGATGTGTCCGGCGGGGATGTCCAGGACGGTGGTGATCGGGGCGGGGGTGGTGAACTTCTGCATCGCGCTCTCCTTGAGCTCGTCGTTTCCGATGAGGGAAAAGCTACGTTGCGTTCAAGGATCGAGCAACATACTCGTTGCGCATGATTGCCATCACCGCAGGTAGATGCGGGGAAATCGTTGCAACGGTTTCGAGGCTAACGCAACAGCACTCACTCGGTTCGTTGCAACGGATTGGAGGTGAACGCTATGGTGAGGCGCGCTACGCGGACCGCCGGAAGCCTCTGCCGTCCGAGGTGATGCGCAACGGCGGCCCCACCGCCTGCCGCGCCCTTCCGGCCCACCGCGCCACTGGATTGAGCATGGGGTCGTGGTCTTCTGGCACACGAGAGGTGGGCACCGCGGCCGGGGCTGCGCGCCACTGGATGTGAAAGGAGCGCATCACGACCGTGAGCATTGGAGACCAGACGCAGCCAGCGCCGTTTCACCGCACATCCACGCTGCGTCCTGGCGAGCCTCAGGAAGTACGCATCCTTGCGTGTGTCAGGTGCCCCTGGCGGACGGACACCGCCCTGTCCGCGTCCAGCGACGAGGTATGGACATGCTCCGGCGGGCTGGCGGCCGCCCCGGCGCCGGCGCTCCCGTGGCCGCCCCGACCGTCGCCAACGCCTGTGTCTGGCAACCTGCCCTACCCCGATGGGGGGCGGGGCCTGGGGCCGTGCCCGTCAAGGCGTTCCTTGCGGGCGGCTTCCACAGCCCACGGACCCGCTCCTTGTTGAGTTGGCCCCGCTGAGCGTCGCGGTTGGGCGCGGCCCGGTGGTACCGGGCCGCGCCGAACGTGGTCGGGGACAGGTCCCGCCGTTTCGCGCCGCAGCTGCGCGATCAGCTGACGGGAGCGCCGAACCACTTGGCCAGCTGGCTGAGCAGATCCTGCTGGTCTTCACCGACCCACGCCACGTGGCCGTCCGGCCGCAGCAGCGCCGCGGGCACGTCCAGTTCCTCGCTGACGTCGACGACGTGGTCGACCCGATCCGCCCAGCCCTCCACCGAGAGCCGGCCGGTCTGGTCGAGCAGTAGTCCGCGGCCGCCGTGCATCCGCTCGTAGAGGCGGCCCTGCTTCAGCTTTACGTCCCGCAGCCGTCGGCCGAGCAGTTCGTGGCCCTCGCCGAGGTCGTAGTGGACCCCGACCGCGGTGATCATCTCGGTCACGTACCGGTTCACCTCCTCGAAGTCCATCAGCTTCGAGAACAGCTCCCGCAGCGCGGTCGCACCCGGATCGGTTCCCAGCAGCGTGATCTGCGCGCGGGTGTTGTCGAGCACGCGGGCGCCCACCGGGTGCCGTTCGGTGTGGTAGCTGTCCAGCAGCCCCTCCGGCGCCCAGCCGTTGACCTCGGCAGCCAGCTTCCAGCCGAGGTTGAACGCGTCCTGGATGCCGAGGTTGAGGCCCTGCCCGCCGGTCGGGGGGTGGATGTGCGCGGCGTCGCCGGCCAGCAGTACGCGGCCGACCCGGTAGCGCTCGGCCTGCCGGGTGGCGTCGCCGAACCGGGAGAGCCAGCGCGGCGAGTGCACGCCGAAGTCGGTGCCCGCGAAGGCCCGCAGCTGCTGCTTGAACTCGTCGAGGGTCGGCGTGGCCGCACGGTCCTCGGACACCCCGTCGGCGGGCACCACGACGCGGCACACTCCGTCCTCGCCGGGGGCGACGCCGAACCGCAGTTGGGTCTTGCGGACTTCCTCGACGACGGCGGCGATCGTGGCCGGATCCTCGGTGACCTCCATTTCCCCCAGCAGCGTCTCGACCTTGGCGGGCTCGCCGGGGAAGGCGACGCCGAGCAGCTTGCGCACCGTACTGCGGCCGCCGTCGCATCCGACGACGTAGCGCGAGCGCAGGTGCGTGCTGTCCGCCAGATCGACGGTCACCCCGTCCTCGTCCTGGCTCAGCCCGACCACTTCGCAGCCGCGCCGGATCT
This sequence comes from Streptomyces vilmorinianum, assembly GCF_005517195.1. Classification (NCBI taxonomy): domain Bacteria; kingdom Bacillati; phylum Actinomycetota; class Actinomycetes; order Kitasatosporales; family Streptomycetaceae; genus Streptomyces; species Streptomyces vilmorinianum. The sequence continues at coordinate 3,859,796 of NZ_CP040244.1, forward strand.
CGGTGCCGAGTTCGAGGGCACGTTCGTTGAGCAGCCGCTCGGTGACCGGCTGTGGGGTGGCAAGGCCGTACGGGTGAGCCGTGTCCAACCGGTCCGGCCACGGCTTGATGATGCCGCCGAAGAGCCCGCCGACCTGGAACTTCTCACTGACCGCGAGGAACCGGTCCAGCAGGCCGCGCTGATCCATCATCTCGACGCTGCGGGCGTGCAGGCCCTGGCCGCGGGACTGCTCGGTCGGCTCGGTCAACCTCTCCAGCACGACCACGTGCACGCCGTGCAACCGCAACTCGCCGGCCAGCATCAAGCCGGTCGGTCCGCCGCCGACCACGATCACGTCAATCATCAAAACGCCCATTCAACGAGATTGGATTTCGGCCAGCCACTTCGCGTAAGTCCGGCGGCGCGCACACCCGCACTTCCGCGGCGAGTACGCGCAACGCGCCCGAGTGAACACCCTCGCCATTTCCGCGAGTTCTGGCCTTGGCCGAACATTCTGGGCCACGACCCGGGCCTTGCCGCAAGGCCCCCAGTGCGCTATATGTTGAGCATGGCAAGGAGTGGGTGACCTCCTTGCCTTTGCCTTTGTTCGTCCGCTGTTGACGGACAAGCTCCTCCCGGAGCGGCGACGCGCCGCGGGGCGGCCTGCGGATGGAGCCGAGCTTGTCGTTCACGTCCGACGGTCACCGTCGTTCGTCAGCGAGTACCAGGTCATGGACCGTGAAGTGGAGTTGCACGTCATCCGTCGACTCCGCCCACAGTCCCTCCGCGTCGAGCACAGAGGCCGCGACCATCCGTGCCTCTGCGACGAGTTCGGGGTGGTAATTGAAGCCCGGCCAAGGAAGGACCGGGTAGTCGTTCTCCTCGCCGAACTGCCGCACCCGCTCGATGTCGCCCAAGACGGCGTGCGGCAGTGATTCGTTAGCCCAGGACCACAGCCAGGTCTGCTGGGCAAGGCTGACGCTGCCGATCATCGTGAGTCGGCCGACGAGGAACACCTTTCCGTGCCGCGACCACGTGATCTGCGCGTCGTCCATCGACCAGTCGTACCGCACGTCCCCTGACAGCCCGAAGCGCTCGACCATCAGTGCCTGCCGCGAGCGGGCACGCTCCCGAGCTGCGAGCACGACCGCGTCCCAGCCGGAGTGGTCATGCTGCTTCGAGCGGTCGTCCACCTTGCCTCCTCGCACAGAACTTTCGGCAAGATCCTCCCATCCCGGCTTCTGGCCAGGGCTTCCGGGCGCCCGGACACCGGGACGCCATGGCGGGATCTACCTGCCGGGAGAATGACGCCCGCCCGACGTCTTCCACGGCACAGTCACCGTTGCCTCGATCCGGCTCCGGCTCCGCTCATGATCCGCCGGCTGGCCGGTCGTCCGAGCCCGCAGCCGACGGCGGTACCTCGAGGACGAAGAAGAGGAAGCAGGTTTTGGTCGAAAGGGCATGGAAGTCGTCGGGGAACAGCTCGCGGGCGGCCGGGTCGGGCTGCGGCTCGCTGATGGCGGAAAGGCGGAAGCCGGCGGTGGTGAAGGCATCAGTCATCGCGTGCAACGGCCTGCGCCAGAACATCATCGGGACGGACTGCCCGTTGAACGTCCAGTCGAAGCCATAGCTGGTGGTCGCGAAGTAGTCGGGCCGAGGAGCCTGGATCGTGTAGGCGACGAAAGGGTGGTCCACCGACGCGATCAGACGGCCGCCAGGTCTGAGCACCCGCCGCAACTCGGCCAGCGTCGGCCCCCAGTCCTCCAGGTAGTGCAGCACCAGCGACGCGACCACGTCGTCGAACGCACCGGCGGCGAACGGCAGACGGTCGCGCAGGTCGACCACGTGCAGGGCCGCGTCGGCACCGAGTCGCCGCCTGGCCAACGCCAGCATCCCGGCGCTGGCGTCGATGCCGGTGACGACCGCACCGCGGTCGCGCAGTGCAGCGGACAGAGAGCCCGAGCCACAGCCCGCGTCCAGAATCCGGCGGCCGGCCACGTCTCCGGCGAGGGCCAACATCCCGGGCCGCTCGTAGTACGCGTTCACGAGGTTGTTCTCGTTCTCCGCCGAGTACGCCTCGGCGAAACTGTCGTAGTCATTCACGCGGGCCGGATCGGCAGCCCGGGCGAGATTCTCGGGGATGTCGGTTACTCGGTCCATCGATGCAGCCTAGTGATCACATGATCCGCCGGACAGAACCTCAACGGATCTCAGCCGTCCCAGCAGGTCAGTCACCCAGACCGCCATCTCCTCCCGCGGAAAACGCGCGTGCGTACGGGATCTCGGCCGTGCCAGGATGGCGTCGGGAAGCGAGGTCTCGTGGACGAGTTGAGGCGATTCCGCCTGGCGCTGGCCGCATGGGCGGCCGGCGGAGCGGGGGCGGGTGCGGCGGCCGCGGTGGCGCGGGAGTCGGCCAGTGATGTGCGGAAGATCGTGCTCGTCGAGGGCAGCAGTGATCAGGTCGCGCTCGAAGTGCTGGCCGCGCGCTTCGGTCGCGACCTCGGTGCGGAGGGCGTCTCGGTGGTACCGCTCGGCGGTGCGACGAACATCGGGCGTTTTCTGGATGTGTGCGGTCCTCCTGGGCTCGGCCTCCCGCTGGCCGGTCTCTGTGACATCGGCGAGGAGCGGCATTTCCGGCGTCATCTGGAGCGGGTCGGGCTCGCGTCCGGTCTCACGCAGGCCGGGCTGGAGACGCTCGGGTTCCATGTGTGCGTCGCGGACCTGGAGGACGAGCTGATCCGCGCTCTCGGGGCCGAGGGGGTGCAGCAGGTGATCGACGCCCAGGGCGAGATGCGCCCCTTCCGCACTTTCCAGGGCCAGCCGGCGCAGCGGGAACGGCCCGTGGAGCACCAGTTGCGACGCTTCATGGGCACGCACAGCGGTCGTAAGGCGCTCTACGCGCAGGCGCTGGTCGCGCACGTTGACCTCGAGCGCGTGCCCCGGCCGCTGGAGCACCTTCTCACGCACGTCTGAGTTCAGAAGACCTGAGCCCTACAGGTCGAACTCGAGGTGCTGGATGTCGGTGAAGCGGACCTCTTCCAGGGAGCCGGCGCGGCGGCCGCTGTCCTGGAAGTACACCTCCTTGAGTCCTTCGGCGGTGATGTCCTGGAGTTCCTGGTCGGTGGCGCCCTGTTCCTGGGCGGCGAAGAGGCGGGCGGCGTACCGGGGCGGCAGGGCGACCGTGAGGTGGCGGATCCGGTCCTCGTCGGTGGAGCCGATCGGAGCGGTGTAGCCGATCCGCGCGCGGGTGTCGATGACGATGCCGTCGGTGGCCGCCGCCTTCTGCCGGGCCTTGGCACGGATCTGTGGCTGCCACCGCCGCTTGACCTCGTTCTCCAGCCGGGCGGCGAGGTCGGGGCGGGGCTTCTTGATCTGGTCCTTCACGTACCGCTCGACGGTGCGCTGGGACACCCGGAGCATCTGGGCGACGGCCTTCGTGCCCTTGAGCTGCTTGACGAGGTAGCGCATCTGCGCCCCTGCCGACTTCGGGATGGGGCGGGTGAACGCCTTTTGCACCGCCTGGTCCAGGCCGTCACCGAACATGCTCATCGCCTATCTACTCCCCGCTGTCGACGTTGGTGACGGTGCCGTCCTTGATGTACCGGGCGAGGTTGAGCTCGGGGGCGTCGAACTGTTCGCGTACGCCTTCGCCCCACAGCACGGTCTGGGTGCCCTCGTGTTTGACCAGCCCCGGGTTCACGCCGAGCTTGAAGCCGCCCGGGAGCGGCTTGCCCTCGCGGTAGGGAAGGAAGTCCAGCGGGGACTCGCCGTCGGCCGCGTACACGGCGCAGTCGGAGAGGATCGCGACCGGGTACTGCCCGGTGAAGGCGGCGTGCTTGACGATCTTGCGGTGCATGTTGACGCGGGTGCGGGAGATGACCGCGTCGCGGATGTCCGGGCGCCACGTCGGGCGGGCGAGAGCGCGCCAGGGCTCGCCGGGCTTCCAGCCCTCGCCACGCGGGCGCTCGCGCAGCTTGCCGATGCCGCCCTTCACGGTCGCCTTGATCGCGGACACGACGATCGCCAGCTGCGGGTCGCGCTGCCGGTAGCCGTCCATCGCCTTCAGGAAGTCCTCCGGGCTCACGTCGGCCGGTACCCCGAGGTCGGCCATCGTCGCGATGTACGCGTCGCGCAGCCGGTTGTACCAGCCGTCGAGGTAGCGGCCGTTCTCGTAGCGGATGTACGCCTCGATCGGCGCGACGTGGTAGCCGAGCTCGACGGCGTACGCGATGGTCGGCGTCGCGTACCAGGCCGGCCCCTCGGGGCGATCGCCCTTCGGCGTGAACGGGCTGGGCAGCAGCTCGCTGTCCAGCTGGACCCACTCCTTGCCGGACTTCACCCGGGACAGGTCGACGTGGGACAGGTCGACGAGCCAGGAGCCGGGGAGCTTGGGGTCGAAGACGGGGTTCTTGACGTGGGTGGGTGCGCCGAGGCCGACGATCAGTCCGTTGGCGCCGGCGGCGAAGGCCATGTTGACGTCGATGCCGACCAGGTGCCGCCTGGTGCATTCGTCGTCGGTGAGCGGCCTCGCCCAGTCGTACGCCTCCTCGAAGAGCCTCTCCGCGGGGGTCCGCCTGTGGAAGCGCGGGAGGCCGGCGAGGACAGGGTGTCCGTCCGGGGCCTCGCACGGCGCGGGGTCGACCGGGTCCTTCCCCAGCGAGCCGGGGTTGTGCTCGGAGTGCCGTTTGCCGTCCGCGCCCGGTTCGGAGGCGCGGGTCGGCGGGTGGAGGGCGGTCATCAGTTCCAGGCCGGTCACGGCGGTCGAGCCGCGCGGGGTCATCACCCGCTCCGCGTACGTGCCGAGCAGCCGCGCGAGTTCCGCGGGCGGAAGCTGGGCGGCGTCGGCCCAGTGGCGGGCGTCGAGCGCGTCCCACGAGGGGATGCAGAGCTGGACGCAGGAGCGCTCCGATCCCTGCGCGGGGCGGTAGATCCTCGCCCACGGGCCGAAGCCTCTCTTCGTGAGCTTCCAGTCCGCGCGCGCCAGCTGCTTGGTTGCCTTGTGGCCCTCCGGCAGCCGCCCGGCGAGGCGCTCTTCCTCGGTGAGGCGGACTGGGAGTCCGTAGCGCTCGAGCGCGGCCTCGGTGAGTACGAGCAACGGGTCGGCGTCCTTGCCGGGCCCGGACAGCTTCGGCTGCCCGAGCTTGGCCTCCGTGAGGGTCCAGTCGACCAGGGTCGGGAGGGACTTGGCCGGGACGTCCAGGACCAGGCCGCCGACGCAGTACGCGAGGACCTCGCCGTCGTCGGTGACGTCGACGACCGCGAGCGGGCCGTTCTCGAAGCGCGGGTCGGCGCCGGCGGGGGTGCTCGCGGGGGCGGCCTGCCTCGCACCTGGGCGACGCGACGTCGGCGACGGCCTGGTGGTGCGCGCTGGACGCGGCACGGCGGCCGGAGCGGCGACGGTGTCGGTGGAGGCGGTGGTGACGGCGGGATGGGGCTGGGTGCTGTCCGAGTCGATCGGGATCGCAGTGTCGATCGCAGTGTCGGACGTCGCGCCTGTGGACGGAGTCCGCGTCTCCGGGGCGGGGGTGGGTGGCACCGGCTCCGTGTCCTGCGCGGCGGGCGTGACGGTGTTGGTGGGGGCGGGGTAGAGCTGCGCGAGCTTCTCCAGCAGCCGTGCGTACGCCTCGCGCTCGGGCATCCGCGGTTCCGTCCTGGTCTTGCTCGACTCCCAGCCACTCACCGTGGCGCGGCGCACCTTCAGCGCTGCGGCCACCTCGTCCAGCGTGAGACCGTGCGCCTGGCGCAGGCGCTTGCGCTCCTCCGGCGGCGGCAGTGCGGAACGGGACGCGACCAGCGCGTCGACCGCGTCGAACAACTCGGACATGGAACACCTCCTGGCTCACAGCCTAGCCCCGTGGACCGTACGGATCGCGCACGTCGACCGTACGAGAGTCGTGCATGTCGCGTACGGCTGTGAGCGGCGGCTGAGCTGACGGGGTTGGGGGAAGGCGTCGGCTCGGGTGTGCTGACGGGGCGGGCAGGGGCGGGCACATGCTGCCATGCAGGGGGGTGCCTTCCGTGCCGGGTGCGGCCGAACGGCACACTGTTCCTGCCGCCGGTCGCTCACGGGAGAGCGGTCCGGTCATCGGATCACCCCCTCCACACGACGTACCGGGAACGGCGCCGCACCCTGGCCACGGGCGACTCGACGGCTGCTGCGGGCTTGACGGCCAGGACGGCCCCCATCTCATCTGTGCAGGCTGTGGTGCCGATGTCGCCACCAAGGAGTCCGACTGCCGGACTCAGCATCTGGTGGCGTCGGCCGCTGCCGCTGTCCTCCGAGCCCCAAAGGTCTCGGCGCGCTGCATGCTCGGCTTCGCCGGAGAGAGCTGTTCGCCCTGCTCGTTGGCGGTGATCTGCCGCCCGACTCCGCGGGGGGCCGTGAGGGTGCGCACCCCGGGTCCGGGCGTGTCGTGCGCTCGGCCCTGCGACCCCTCATCGAGAGCTGGAAGGGTACGTCGGCGCAGCGCTGCCGCGGTGTGCGTGCGGCTCAGCACGCGGGCTGCGGGCACGGCTGAGTCTGCCGGTACCGCTCGTCAGCGGAATCCGATGCGTCACGGGTCATTGCCTCCGTGCGGGGCACGGTCGCGGTCCCCGGATCCGCGCGGCGGACAGGTACACCCCCCTAAGGGACCGGACGGCCTTCCCGGATGTGACACGTGAATCCGTCGCCCTCCCGCCGTACTTCCGCGAAGCCCGCGCCGCCGAAGTGGGCGGGCACGATCAGTTCCCGTTCAGCGGCGGCCCGTTCGAGGATGCGGCGGCGGGTGGACGCCGCTGCTCGGGCGTCCCGGCAGAAGCAGCTGTTGCAGGTCGGGGCGAGGATCTGTACGGGGCTGTGCAGGACGTCGCCGACGAATACCGCTCGGTCGCCTTCGGATTCGAGGCGCAGCACGCACGAGCCGGGGGTGTGGCCGGGTGCGGGATCCAGGGTGAGGTGGTCGTCGATGCGGTGGAAGCCGTCCCACAGTACGGATTGGCCGGAACGGTGGACGGGCGCGACGCTGTCCTCGTAGACCCGGCGGTCGTCCTCGTGGCGGCCGGTGTCGTGGGCGTTGTCCGGGCCGAAGTAGGCGTCGTCGGCGGCCGGGATGAGGTATTGGGCGTGGGGGAAGGTGGGGACCCACTCCCCCTCGACGCCGACGGTGTTCCAGCCGACGTGGTCGGCGTGGAGGTGGGTGTTGACGACGACGTCGACGTCTTCGGGGTGGATGCCGGCGCGTGCCAGGCAGCCGAGGAAGTCGCCCTGCCAGTGGTGGAACTGCGGTGAGCCGGGCCGCTCGCGCCCGTTGCCCACTCCGGTGTCGACCAGGACCGTCCGTCCGCCGCTGCGCAGCGCCCAGGTCTGGAGCGCCATGACGGCCCCGTCGCTGTCCGGGTCCCAGTGGTCGGGTGCCAGCCAGTCCTCGTTGTCCTTCCACAGTGCGGTCCCGGATTCCGGTACGAGGTCTCGGGCGGGCGCGAACGCGCCCTGCCACTCGACGACCCGGATGATCTCGACGTCTCCGAGCATCATGTTCTGCGGGCTTTGACTCTTCATGCCGTCGACCGTAGGAGAGGTGAAGTGAGCTGCTCAATGCCTGTTTTGCTCTGGTGAATACGCGAACGTCTCAGGTGTGAGGCGAGCGGGGGTACGCTGCGGTGGTGGATGTGGTGAGTGACGCGATCTCGGCGGTACGCATCGGGCGGGCCTTCTCCGACCGGGTGCGGGTGAGCGGGAGTTGGTGCGCACGGCTCGCCCCGTACGCGGGTGCGGGCTTCCACGTGGTGTTGGAGGGGAGCTGCTGGCTGCTGCCCGACGGCAGTTCGCCGGTCTCGCTCGGTGCGGGCGACGCCGTACTTCTGCCGCACGGTACGGGGCATGTGATCGCCGACTCCCCCGCCGACGCGGCGACCGTGGCGCGGGCGGTGCCGTTCGAGCGGTGGGACGACAGGGGCTCGTCCCACGGGCCACACGTCGCGGGCGGTGGGGTGGAGATGCTGTGCGGGAAGTACCGGCTCGACCACGCTCGTGCGCACCCGCTCATGGCGGAGCTGCCGACGCTGGTCCATCTGCCGAACCGCGTGGGCAGCAACCCCGAACTGCGTGCCGCCATCGATCTGCTGGGCAGCGAGCTCGGCGCCGGGCGGCCCGGGTCCGGTATCGCGGTTCCCGGGCTCGTGGACCTGCTCCTCGTGTACATGATCCGTTCGTGGGTGGCCCAGGACACGAGCGGAGTGTGGCCGGCCGTTCTTGGGGATCCGGTGACGGCCGCCGCCCTGCGGGCGCTGCACGCGGACCCGGGTGCCGGTGGACCAACGACCGCCTGGCCGCCGAGGCGGGCGTCTCCCGCCCGACCCTCGCGCGCCGTTTCGCTGCCCTCGTCGGCCGTCCGCCGATGACGTACCTGACCTGGTGGCGCCTGACCCTCGCGGCCACGTCGCTCCGCGACACCCAGGACTCCCTGGCCGCCATCGCCCGCCGCGTCGGGTACGGAACCCCGTACGCCCTCTCGCATGCCTTCAGCCGGGAGTTCGGGACGACGCCGGGGCGGTACCGGGCGCGGTACGCGACACGTGCGTAGCGGGCGGCGTGGGTTCTCAGGGCTGCGGGGGCCACGCAGGACATCGCGATGCGCCCGTCTGCGGCTCGGCTCCGTGCCGGGCTTCGAGGAGTCGCTGTGCGCCGGCACCGGTTCGGCGGGAGACCCACTTGACCTTCCCACCGGTGTGAACCTTTAACGTCCTGACCTGAGACGGCCGTTCCCACACCGCAGGAGAAATTTGTGACCTCTATCGTCGATCACCGCGACAGTCGGACGGCGGGAACCCGCTCGTTCCTCTTCGTGCTCGGCAGCTCCCGCGCAGACGGCAATACGGAGATACTCGCGCGGGCGGCCGCCGAGCGGTTGCCGGCCGATGTCCCGCAGCGGTGGGTGGACCTGGCCCGGCTGCCGTTGCCGGACTTCCAGGACGGGCGGCACGAGACCGCCGGCTGGTCGGCCGGGGAGAACGAGGAGACGTTGCGTCAGGCGACCTTGGAGGCCACCGACATCGTCCTCGCCTCTCCGCTGTACTGGTACACCCTGTCCGCGCAGACCAAGCGCTACCTCGACTACTGGTCGGGCTGGCTGACGGCGCCGGGCTCGGACTTCAAGGAGCGGATGGCGGGCCGGACTCTGTGGGGCGTGACGGTGATGGCGCACCGCGAGGACAGCGTCGCCGGCGGACTGGAGACGACCCTCAACCACACGGCCGCGTATCTCGGGATGCGTTTCGGCGGGCTGCTGTGCGGCAGCGCTTCGCGTCCCGGTCAGGTGCGGGACGACGAGCAGGCGCTGATCCGCGCCACGACCTTCTTCCGGCGCGAGGCGCCGCTCGCGCGGTTCCCGTACGAGCAGGGCTGAGCGCGCTGCTCGGAAAGGGCATGGTGCGTCGGGAAGTTGACGTCTGTCTCTCGACGCCCTTCGCAGCCCGGGGCGACTGCGGCTTCCTGAGCAGGTGGAGACCGAAGGGCCGCCCATGTCCTCGTGGCTCGTGTGATCTGATGTCGCGATGAACGCGATACCTCCCGTGGTCCGGGCCGGCGGCATGTGTCGGACCGAGCAGCCTGCCTTCACGCTCGACAGCGGCTGCGTGCTGCGTCCGTGGGAGCAGCAGGACGTGGATGTCCTCGTCGGCTCGTGCCACGACCCGGACATCCAGATGTGGAACCGGCCCGGTCTGCTGTCGCTGGACCAGGCCCGCGCGAGGATCGTGCGGTGGGGTGAACGATGGCTGAGTGAACAGGCGGCGATCTGGGCGATCGCACCGGTCGCCGGCGCCCGGCCTGTCGGTCTGATCGGACTCGGCGACCTCGATCTTGCGGCAGGCGACGCCGAGTTGCTCTACTGGCTTCTGCCCGAGGGGCGAGGGCGGGGACTCATGGTGGAGGCTACGGTCCGGATCAGTCGGTGGGCGCTGGACGACCTGGGCCTGCACCGGCTCCGTATCACTCACTCCGTCGCGAATCCGGCGTCGTGCCGGGTGGCGACGGCGGCGGGATTCCTCCTCGAGGGGACGATGCGCAGCGCTCTTCTCCACGCCGACGGGTGGCACGACGAGCACCTGCACGCGCGCGTACAGGGCGATCAGTGAGCCGCGTGGGCGGGACGGGCGGGTCGGTCAGGGGCGTTCGGGTGGCTGTCGCTCTCACTCCTCGGAATGGCGTTCCCCTGCGCGACTGAACAAGGCACCATCACGGTCATGCTGATCGACCATGAGGGCACTGCGCCCAGCGTCCACCCGTCCGCTTACGTCGCGCCCAATGCGACCCTGTGCGGCGACGTGCGCGTGGGCCCCGGATGCCGGGTGCTGTTCGGGGCGGTGCTGACCGCCGAGGGCGGGCCGGTGGAACTCGGCGAGGACAGCATCGTCATGGAGAACGCGGTCCTGCGCGGGACCCGCCGCGACCCGTTGCACGTGGGCCGGCAGGTCCTGGTCGGGCCCACCTCGTATCTGACCGGCTGCACGGTGGAGGACGAGGTGTTCCTGGCCACCGGCAGCCGCGTCTTCAACGGGGCCCGCATCGGCACCCGCTCCGAGGTGCGCATCAACGGCGTCGTACACCTGCGCACGGTCCTGCCGCCGGACAGCACGGTGCCGATCGGGTGGGTCGCGGTCGGCGACCCGGCGCAGGTCCTGCCGCCGGACCGGCACGAGTCGATCTGGGCGGTGCAGAAGGATCTGGACTTCCCCGGCTACGTCTTCGGCCTGGCCCGCCCCGGCGAGGGGCAGAGCCTCATGCCTGAGCTGACGCGTCGTTTCGGTGGATCGCTGGGGCGCCATCGTGGCGATCGACCCGTGCCGCCGTCGTAGCCCCTGGCCCGCCCCAGTCCGCCGCGGCGCCGAGACGCGTTCGCGGTGGACCTGTTGAGGTGGTGGGATGTCCTCGTCCGTCACGAAGACCTCAGCTCCTACGAGTGGATGTGGGAACACGACGGAGTCACCTTCACCGACCGCACCACGCAGATGCGTTTCGTCTCCTTCCAGCCCACGTACCAGCGGGTCAACATCGGTTGGTTGGAGGCTTCGGGGCCGTGGACCGCGGGAGAGGCGCCTGGCGGCTTCGTCGACGCGCTGCTCGCCATCCTGGAGTGCCAAGCGGTCAACGAGACGATGGGCCTCCACGAATGCGACCTCTGCCCGACCCCGCTCGACGAAGCGCCATCAGCGGTTCGATCCCCGGCCGGGACACCACCGTGCGAGCGCCGGAGCCGGCGAGATACGCATACCTGGTGCGCCGGGTGTCGCGTACGCCGCCCCCGATCTCATCGGACACTACGTCGCCGACCACGGCTACCTGCCGCCCCAGGAGTTCGTCGACACCGTGCTCGCCTTCGACCCGCGCGCATCCGGATCGGCTGCGTACCCCTTGATCGCGTTCCCCTGGGTTCCCGAGGACGCCGAGCTGCATGACGCCAGGTTCGAGTAGAGGGGCCCAGACGGCGTGCAGCACCCCAGGCTGGGCGTCCTGAGCAACAGCTTCGTCGGTGCGGCGGGCGCACAACTGGACAAGCAGGTCGACGAGATCGTCCACTTCCGCGAGATCGGGGCTCAGCGGGCCAGGTCCAGGGCTCGGGCGAGGGCCGCGGTGACGGGGGTGGCCTGGTCGGGCAGATGGTGGGCTGCCCATGCCGCGGCCAGGTGGAGGAAGTCCGCCAGGTCGCGCTCCGCTTCGGCGAGCAGGCGGCGCAGCTCGGGTGCCGGCAGCTCGATCGTCGGGCTGTCGTTCTGATCGGCGTCGACGGTGAGTCGGACGATGTCGCCGACGCGTTCGGCGAGCGGGAAGGGATCGTGGCCGAAGGAGGCCCAGCCGTCGCCGTCGAGGACGTCGAGCCAGTCGCGCCGTTCGTCCAGGCCGTTGCAGCAGCCCGGCAGCAGGGAGGTTCCGGTGGCGGTGTCGGTGACGCGCAGGCCGCCGGGCGCGTAGAGGCTGTCCGTGGTGAGCAGGCCGTGCAGGAAGCCGTCGAGTGGGTCGGTGGGCCGCGGTGGGTGGGCTTCGGTCTCGGGGTCGCTGTCGTTGCAGGAGGCGATGCGCATCACCGCCGTACCGACCTCGGCGGGATCGAGCTCGCCGCTGAGCGGTAGGAACCCGTACGTGCTGCGCATGGTGACCGGCCAGAGGGTGAAGTCGTCGCCGGCGTAGACCTCGAGGACGGGTTGGACGCTGATCATCCTTACAGTGTGCGGGATCGGGGGGACGTCATTCCGGCGGGTCGTGTACGGGCGGCCGTGGGCCTGCCGGGGTGATGCGCGCCAGGAGTCTTTCGCGTGCCCGGTCGAATTCGGGGTCCGCCTCGTAGTCGGCGTTGCCGCGGATCGGGGTCGCCAGGGGGTGGGCGAGGGTACGTCCGTACGACAGCGGGTCCTTGAGCGGTGGGTGATCCACCGGCGGGTCCGGGATGCCGATGGGGCCGCCGATGGGGTCGGTGCGGCGCCACAGGTTGCGCCAGACGAGAACTTCGTGTTCCAGTGCGCGCAGCCTCGCCGGGCCGAAGTAGGCCGGGAACCAGCGTCCGTAGATGCGCGCGAGCGGAGAGCCGTAGGTGAGCAGGGCGACGCGGTGGCGGGTGCGGGGGGCGAGCTGCCCGAGCGCGGCGACGGCCAGGATGCTGCCCTGGGAGTGGCCGGAGAGGACGACGTGGGCGGCGGAGGGGTTCCGGTGCTTCCAGGCCTCGATGTGCCAGGCGAGGTCGGGGACGGCGCGTTCGGCGTAGCAGGGTGGGGCGAAGGGGTGTGCGGCGCGGGGCCAGAACGTGCCGAGGTCCCAGATGACTCGGGTGATCGAGCGGTGCGAGGGGTCGCGGTAGGCGCGGAAGCCGGAGTTGAGGAGGAGCAGGAAGCAGACGGCGATCAGCCAGGAGCCGATGTGCTGCGCCGGGCCGAGGGCGTCGGTGTCGTCGATCACCGCGGCCGGGTCGGTTCCGCCCAGCCAGGCGCCGAAGGGGGCGAGGACGCCGAAGAGCCACCACAGGGTGGCTGCCGTGCTCACCACCCACACCGCCGCACCGTCCGTGCTTCCCGCCCGCGCCTGCGCGGAGGCGATACGGCTGCTACGGATCCGGTCCGGGCTCTCGTCGGGGTACTCGTGCTCGACCGTCCGGGCGAGCTGCCGCTCGCGGAGTTTCAGGCGCACGGCGGACGTCCCGTAGAGGATGACCAGCAGGGACAGCACCGCCGGGAGGGCCGCCACCTGCCAGGTGACGAGAGCGGGCACGCCGGGGAGGGTGTGGACGTCGTCGCCCGAGGTGCGGCGCAGCCAGTCGGCGGCGCCCTGGGATGCCCCGCTGGCCATGAGCGCCGCGGTGCCGCAGCCGATGAGGGCGACGGCGGCGGGGGCGAAGCCGCGCAGGGCGGTGGCCACGCTGGGCAGGGCGTGGTGCAGGCGCCATCCGGTGAAGGCGATCCCCACGATCAGCACGCTCTGTGTCAGCGGTACGAGGGTGAGGAACCGTGCGGCCGGCAGCGCGCCTGAGGAGATCCAGCCGGGCCGGGGCGCGGCGGCGTGGAGGACGGCCCCGAGGAGGCAGACGAGGGAGCCGGCGGCGACGGCTCTCTGCAGCGCCTTCCCCGCCCGGGGGCGGAAGACGGACCAGCCGCGCGTTCCCCGTTGATGGAGCGTCAGGACGAGGACGGCGCCCGCGCAGAGAGCGATGGCGGCCAGGAGGGCGTTGCGCGTGACGGCGGCGGTTCCGCCGTGGTCGGCGCGTTCGGTCGCGGAGGTGAGGGCGGCGGCCACCGTGAGCAGGGCGGCCGCGGTGTGGGCGGCGCGCAGCCGGGCGACCTGGCGCCTGCCGTACCAGAAGCCGACGTCCGACAGCCCGGCGTCGTCGGCCATGTCGTACTCGGGATCCTCCCGGATCGGTGGCAGTCCCTCGTAGGCGGCCCACGTACGCCGGGAGAGCCACCACAGCAGGGCGGTGAGGGCGAGCGGGATCACGGACGCGACCACGAGCCGTCGCCCCGGTGTGCTCCACCAGCCGCCGCTGTCGGCCGACATGAAGCCGATCCAGAAGCTCTGCTCCCGGGCGCAGGAGGAGCTCCCCGCGCACTGCCAGGCCACCAGGTCCATCGCCACCTCGCAGGCGGCTGCGACCAGCAGGACGGTGAGGGTGAGGGCGGTGAGCCGGACGAGCGCGCGGTGCACGCGGTGGGCGTAGCGCGGCCCCTTGGTGGTGGGCACCATCCAGAAGGCGAGGTTGACGGCGAGGAAGGGGAAGAGGATCAGCCACAGGGCGCGGCTGCGGTCGCCGGTGACGAGAGGGGACCAGCTGTACGCCTCGGTCACCGGCCGGTCCTGGTACTGCTCGGGGCGGGATTCGGCGTCGACGTCCTCGACCTTGCGGTAGACGCCGGCGATGTCGTCCCCGCCGACCTGGGTGACCTTCGGGTCGCCGAGCGCGGACTCGGGGGTGGGGCCGTTGACGCCGTGGACGAGGAGTTCGAGGGAGATCCGGTGGAGTGGCTCGGCGGGGTCGGGCGCTGGGGGGCGGGGAGGTCGTCTCGGGTTCGGAGTCTCCCTTGCCTCCGGTGCGGACCGGCTGCCGCGCCTGTTCACGGTGTGCTCGGTCGCGGCGTGCTCGGTGGCGGCGTGGGCCCGCTCCAGGGTCTCGCGTACCGCCCGTGTCTGTGGGTGGCGCGCTCCGAGCATCGTGGCGGTGCGCTGCGCGGCCACCGCCAGTACGTCCGTGAGGCGGGCCATGCCCTCCTCGTCGCCGTCCTGCCGGGCGATCTCGTGGCGTGCGGAGGCGAGGGTCGCCAACGCGGCGACGGAGCGGGGGTGTTCCTCGCCCCAGTGGTCGATGAGCCGGACGCACAGCGGCTCGAGTTCGCGGACGAAGGTACGGGCGTCGTGGGTGTCCGCGCGACGCCGGGCGTCCTGGAAGAGCACGGTGGTGGCGCGCAGTCTGGCGTCGGTGTGTGCGGCGTCCTTGAAGGCCGCCGACAGCTCGCGCGCCCGCTCGGCGTCAGGCACCGCGACCGCCCACTCCCCCGCCTCGGCGGCGAGGAGGGCAAGGCGGGCGTGGGTCTGGGCGGCCTGTTCGGAGGTGAGCGGAGCGTTCAGCAGCCGGGTCAGGACGCGCCGGGCGGCCTCGGACTCGCCGGCTTCGAGGAAGACACTGCCCAGCCGCAGCCGTAGGTCGGCCAGACGCTCCGGATCGCCGGTCCTGTGGTCGAGGATGCTCTCGGCGCCGTCCCTGAGCGTGCGCCATGCCACGTCGGCGCCGGCCTCCCTCAACAAGGCGCCGTAGTAGCCGAACCGGGTCAACGCCTCCGGTGTGCTCCAGGTCTCGGCGGCGGCGAGGAGGCCTCGCAGGTCGTCGAGATCGACGGCCGTGCTCGTTTCGCCTCTGACGGCCTGCTCGGCCCGCGCGATGGCCTGCGCCCACGGCTCGGGTTCGGGAGCGCGTTCACTGCTGGTCATGGTTCGGTCCGCCCCCCAGGATCCGTTCCCGTACAGCCTCGATGGTCAGTCTTCGCTGCTCCTGGGCCTCGGCGGCGCTGATCAGCCCGGCCTCCTCCCATTGACGCAAGGATCGGAGGAAGTCACTCGCGTCCTCCACGAGGGCGGGCCGGGCCTGAGGTGCGGGTGTCTGCTCGTACTCCCGTCTCGCCCGTGGGACCGCGTGGGCAGCCGTCGGTGTCCGATCGGGCAGAGTTTCGCCTCGGGCCCGCCTCAGGAGCTGTTCGGTCCCGAAGTGCGGGAAACGCTCCATGATTCCCCGAACGGTGGCCGCGTAGAGCACGTTCGTGCCGTCGTCCGCGTTCTGTCGGCTGAGCTGCTGCTCCATCAGCATCCCTACGACCGAGGGCTGTTCGCATTCCTCGGCGTGTTCGACAGGCGATCCGGAGTATCCGGAGTAGTCGCCGAGCAGTTGGTCCACGGTGAGCTGCATCGCCGTGAACGTGCCTCCCGCGAGGCTCTGATGGTCGATGGGGGCGTGCGTCACCCAGCCGCTGAGACGGGAGGTCTCGCCGGGCGGCCGGTACGGGCCGCGCCACCGGACGCGGGGACGCGCCCAGTCGGTCGGGGGCGCCGGGGGCAGGCCTTGGGCGTGGGCCCATTCCACCGTGAGCAGCGCGAGGTCCGCGTCCTTGATGGCATCGCAGAGCCGCCCGGGTACCCGCCGCCCGTCGGAGAGTTCGATGGACAGCGCCGCGTCGTCGGCGGAGGCGTACCGCAGACAGTGCAGCGCGGTGAGGACGAATCCCCGGGTGACCATGAGCCCTGCGCCCAGCAGCACGTCCTGTTCGTGGATCCGTACCCAGGGTTCGGGGGTCATGGTGTGCTCGGGACACCTTCGGTGCGGGCCGGCGGGACTGAGGGAGGGACTGAAGGAGGGGCTGAGGGCGGTGCGGCGGCTTCGCTGGTCGGCTGTCGTTCCAGGGTCAGCGTCACCTCGAAGGAGGCCTCCGCCGACGCCTTGGAGAGGATCACCCCGGCCTCGGCGGCGAGTGTCAGGCCGAAGGTGACCTCCAGCGACGAGACCCTCCAGCCGCCTTCCTCGGGGACCTGGGCGAGGGAGCCCTGCGCGATCTCGGAGGCCTGGACGATCGCGGCGCTGATCTCGTCCGACCGGTCGGCGAGGGAGGAGGTGGTACGCGAGCGGCGGGCGATCTGGCGGGCCCCGCCCGGTTCCAGTTCCACGGTCTCGACGCGGACGACGGGCCCGGGGCGCGTGTCCGGCACCGCCGCGGACGCCATGCCTGACGTCGTACGTGATGTGGTGCCGAGACCCGGTCCCGTCGTGGTCGGCTCTGCCATCGCGCTCCCCTCGGCGTACCGCGCTCGTGGCGCTTGCTGTGCGGCCATCTTGCCAGCGCGGAAAGCGGATTGACGGTGCTTCGCCCGATCTGGGCTTCGGCCCGCAGGGCGTGTCAGCAGGTGCGGCGGAGGTGGCCCGGTTCGCCGGCGGGGCGGACGTCCGCGTCGCGCAGGACGATCGAGAGGGTGCGGCCCCAGGTCGCGCACGCTCTGCGGAAGCCGGCCGCTTCGTACTCGATGACCAGGACGCGGTTGTCGTAGGCGGTCGCGTACGGACCGCACTCCTCGTACTGGCCGCACTCCTCGGCGACCGCGAAGTCGAAGCCCAGGCTCCGCCCCCGCTCCGCGAGGTCGGCGGCGTTCTTCTGGCCGATGGCGAGTCCGGCCGTGTGGGCGCGGGCGACGAGGAGCCGTGCGAAGGCGAGGTCGTGCTCGGGTGCGAGGCGGCCCTGGGATCTCTCGTAGGAGTCGAGGTTGTCGGCCTCGACCGCCTGGTAGCCGTCTGCGGCGCAGCTGTCGATCCAGGCGCCGACGATCGTGGCGAGCCTCTCGCGCTTGGCCGGTGTGGAGACGTCCAGCAGGGCCTCGTCCCAGTCCTCGTCGATGACCGGTGAGCCGGTGGCGTCGCGGAGGAGGAGGTCGGGATGGTTCGCCTGCCACCAGTCGAGGGCGTCGGGCTGTGCCTGGAAGGCGTTGACGTAGCAGATGTTGTACAGCCCGGGCGCGGGCTTCGCCGTACGGTCGCGGGAGACCGCGCCGACGCCTGGGGCTGGTGGGTAGGGGCCGCCGATCTGGTAGTCGAAGCCGACGTGGGGCTCGGGCGGTACCACCTGCGCCTCGGTTGTCGGCGGACGTGTGGAGGAGGGGGCGGAGTCGCCCGTGCCCTGCCGGTCGCCGGTCGCCGCGCATCCGGCGGCCGAGGCCGCGAGGACGCCGACCAGGGCGAGGGCCGGCAGTGCGCTGCGGAGGGGGCGAGGGATGCGGTCGTACACGGTCCGGGGGCTCCTGGTCGTTCGTCGGGGTCGCGGCGCACGGCCGCCCGGCCGCCCGGCCGGGGGCTGTTGACGGAAGGGACGGCGTCGCGCAGTCATACGGTACGCCCGCGGGGGCGGTCGGCCGCGTTGATCCCTGTCGTGGCGGGGCGGGTCGATCCCCTCGCATGAGCGGGTACGGGGCGTTGTCAGTGGGTGTGGCTACGGTGGCGTGGTGTCGAACTCCTACACGGCTTTCTGGACCAACGACCTGTGCCGGTATCTTGAGCGCTCGGGCTACGGCGGGCAGCGCCTGACCCTGTTGTTCGGCGGGAGTCACCAGTCGTTGCCGAGCTTTGTGAGAGCCGGTGTTCGGCCTGGTGACTGGATCTATCCGGTGCGCGTCCATCGCACGCGGATGTGCGTCCTGGGCGCGTTGGAGGTGGCGGGGATCCTCCCGTACGAGGACGCCGGATCGCTGCTGCATGACGACGACTACGTGAAGTTGCTGCACTGGAGGCCGTTGAAGGCGGGGTGTGTCGGTGAGGTGGTGATCGGTCCGCCGGGAGCGTCGCTCCGTTTCGACACCGTGGTTCCGGGCGGGCTGCTGGAGCGGCTCACGTACACCTCCCGAAGGGGTGAGCGGACGCTCAAGCATGTCGAGGACGGGCGGCTGATCCACTCGGTCGGCGTGCAGGGGATCTACCGGCTCGCGGCCGGTTCCGCAGAGGAGATACGGCGACTGGTCGGCGGCGCGCCGCTCTGACGTCGCGATCGAGCGGGTGACTGCTTGTGTGGGGGTGGGGTGGGGGTGGGGTCGGGCGGTCAGGCGGTCGGCGCGATCGCGATGTCGTCACACCTCGCCGCCGCTCGGCCGGCGCCTGTCAGGTCCAGCGGATCGCGGGAGGGCGTACCGCGGCGCACAGAGGCATGCCGCACGCGTCGGTCAGGCCGAGTCTCCCCTCTGCGCTCCCTCGTTCGACGGCCTGTGCCGGAAGGTCGTCGAGGAAGAGCTTGGCCCGCCGGAACATCTCGAACGTCCCGCCCGGCGGCTGCTCGCCCCAGGTCAGATACAGGAACCGCGCCCCTCGCCGGCCGTGGACGTGCGGGCCGCGGAAGTCCCTCGTCCCGTCCGGGGCGCCGGCCGTCTCCACCGTGAGCTCCCATACCGCTTCGGCCGCGTCCGCCGGCACGGCATCCTCCGGGTCACGTCCGCGCTGGATCGCCACATGGACGTCCCGGTACGGACCGCATGCGCGCCCCGGCAGATCACGGCCGACGATACGCAGGGAGAGCACCGCCATCGCGCCTACTCCTTGGTCACCAGGGCTTCGAGGAGCCCCGGGAACGACGTGCTCGCCGGCAGGTCGATCGTGTCGCGGCCGAGGTCCTGTTCCGTGGCGTACAGCTCGCGCGCGATGCGGCGGCGTACCGGGTCGACGAGGGCCTCGAGCACCTGCTGGGGGCTGATCGTCCGGACGTCCGGGTGGGGTGGGACGCGTCCCCGCCCGCTTCGCTGTGCCGCCACCATCGTCCGTCGACCTCCCGCCGACATCGTAGGACACCCCTCAAAGTTCGACGCGCATCATTTCCGCTTGGGTGAATCGCGGTGGCGCGTCCTGCGCGATGGTCAGACTCCGGACGTGCTGCGGCTGGAGGAGGTGGAGCTCGACGAGCCCGGTCCGGACGAGTTGTCGATCCGCGTGGACGTGATCGGCCTCAACCGCGCCGAGGTGCCCTTCCGCGGCGACCGGTACATCGAGCCGGTGAAGAAGTTCCCCGCCCGGCTCGGCGCCGAGGCCGCGGGAGAGGTCGAGACGGTGGGAGCGCACGTGACGGGGAGTGTTCTCCATGAACGACTACGGCGTCTGCGCGGAGCGCGCGATCGTCCCCGCGTCCGCGGTGGTCCGTCGCCCGGACTCCCTGGACGCGGCCGGCGACACGGTCGTGCTGACCGCCGCCTCCGGCAGCGTGGGCCTCGCCGCGAGGCGGGAGCGGCCGACGTGATCTACACCGACGAGGAGGACATCGCCGAGCGTCCTCGGCCTGACCGGCGGACGGGGCGCCTAGTTCGTCCTCGACGCCGTCGCCGGTCCGGGCGTGGTGGTCCTGGCCGGGACGCTCACCTCCGGCGGCCCCTCCCCCGATGGCGACCACGGCCGGGCGGAACATGCGCGGCTTCACCATCGGCTGCGCCGGGCAGAGGCGTTCGTCGCCTCCGGCCCGCGCACCGGCGCCTTCCAGCCCGTCGTGGACCGCGTCGATCACTGACCGTTCAGGCGGGCCGCTCAGGGCTTCAGGGCGCCGGAGCGGATGGGGCTGGCCGTGAAGGTCACGGCCGAGGACAGAAGGGTGGTCTCGGCCTCCCTGCTGAGGGCCCAGGCGGCGACCCTCGAGACCGTGGCGGCCGGGACCGTGTCGCCGATTCCCGGGGCCGGTGGGATGTCGTGCGTCGCGTGGGCGTCGTACGGGAGGACGACGCGATACCCCAGTTCCAGGGCCGTACGGGCCGTCGCCTGGACGCACATCTCGGACATCATTCCGCAGACGGCGACCGCCCGTACGCCCGCGTCGGTCAACAGGCCTTTCAGCGGCGTCCCTTCGAAGCTGTCGTCCCGGCGCTTGCGGATCAGCGTCTCCGTGGGTCCGGGCTCGACGGGGTGGTGGAGTTCCCAGCCGGGCGTGTGGGGCTCGCAGTCCGATCCGGGCGGTCCGTCGTTCTGTACGTGGACGACGAGCGCTCCGCTCCGCCGCGCCCGCGCGATGAGGTCCGCGGTCCGGTCCACGAGCCGGTCCGCCTCGGGTACGGAACCCTCGCCGGAGACGAAGGCCGACTGGACGTCCACGACGAGCAGTGCTTCCACGGGAGTCACGCCAGGGATCATGCCGTCATCATGGCCGTCAGCCCGGGGCTCCTTCAAAGGGTTTCGGCGACGGTCGTCTCGGTGGCTCGCGCCGTCATCGTGGGCTCCGGCATGATGGCGGACATGGGCGAACACACTTCCGACTGGGTGACTCTGTTCAGCTTCGACAACGTCCCCGGCTGCCCGCGGCCGGGACATCTGATGGCGGTGTGACTGCGTGACCGGGGCATCGACTGGCGCCTCTTCGACGATCGCGACATCGTGATCGACCTCATGTGCGGGGTGCGGGCGGACGGACACTGGCACGGCACGATCGTGGTCCGCGTCCGCGCGGACGTCCTGCGACGGCACGGACTCCATCCTGATCAACCGACATCGCGTCCGGCGGAGCCGCTCGCACCGAAGTGGTGGGGCCCGTGGGCGCGGTGAGGCTCGCCGCCTCCCGTCGGGGACATCGGAATATCGCGTCGACCGTGTCCGCGTTCCGAACTAGCCTCGGTGTCCATGAGCATCCTGCGGACGATCCACGATGTACCGGTCCTGATGTGCGGCTCCGAGGGCGAGGCCATCGGCGGTGAAGGCGACGTCATGGATCTGGTCGGCAATGCCGCGTGGCAGGGCGCCGCGTGGGTCGTGGTCCCGGTGGGGCGGTTCGACGAGGGGTTCTTCAGGCTGCGGACGCGGGTCGCCGGGGACATCATCCAGAAGTTCGTGAACTACCGGGTGGGGCTCGCCGTCGTCGGTGACATCTCCCGTCACACGGCCGCCAGTCCGGCGCTGCGGGACTTCGTCCGTGAGTGCAACCGGGGTCGGCAGACGTGGTTCCTCGACGATGTCGAGGAGCTGACGGAGCGGCTGAAGGGCCGGCCGGCCCCGCGACCGTAACCCCATCCGTCCCACGCGTATCGAGGTCGGCGTTTCGGCCATCGTCGTACGACGCGTCGCCCCGTTCGCTCCAAGGATGGATGCACCCCGCATCCGGCAGCCGGTGCGCTCCCCCACGGATCGCGCTCCGGCTCAAAGACGTGTGTTCGATATCCCTGTCGTCGTCGTTGACCCCGGTGACCCACGCCGAGTGGACCCAACGACCGTGCAGGAGAAGTCGAGTTGACCTCAGCCGACACCGAGAACACCACGCAGGACCGGACACCACGCCCGGCATCACCCCCTCCGCTGCCGACACCGCCACCGCCGCCGCCCGCCGAGATCAGGTACTCGGGTGAATACTCCGTGAACCCCCTCGGGGACGTCTCCTTCCGCGCGATGTGCGGTCGGCTCCCCTCGGTTCTGCGGCGCATCGCCGTCATGTCCTGGGCCATCGACCGCCGGGCGGTGCTGCTGCTCCTGGTCTGCCAGTCGGTCACCGGCGTGGCGGCCGCCGTGCTGTTGAGCGCCACGGCCAGGGCCATGGGCCCGGTCCTGGGCGGTGGGGCCGTCGCCGACCGGCTGCGGGAGGCTCTGCCGGCGCTGCTCGTCGTGGCCGGTGCGGCCGCCCTCGCCCGGGGGGCGGCGGCTCTCGCCACGTACGCGGAGCGGCGGATCACGCCCAGGCTGACGAGCGTGACGGACACCGCCCTCGTGGAGGCGGTCTGTCGTGTCGAGGCCGCGGCCTACGCGGTGGACGGGTTCGCCGACCGGCAGGAGGCGGCGGAGATGGGGGTGATCCGTACGCATGTGATGGTCGCCGACGCCCAGCGTTTCATGTCGGCGCTGATCAGGATGGTCACGGCCGCCGGCGTCCTGTCGGTCCTGAACGTGCTGATGCTGCCGCTGCTCCTCCTCGCGGTCCTTCCGGCCGGTGTCGGCGCCGTGCTCACCGCCCGCGTCGACTACGAGATCCATTACGCGAACGTCGCCGACCGCAACGTGCGGGGCATGATGCGCTGGTGGTCGACGACGCCCAAGTACGCCGACGAGGTCCGGGCCAACGGCATGACGGACTACCTGTTGCACTGGTACCGGTCGCTCTCCGAGCGGGTCGACCGGCGTACGCTCGCCGCCGCCCCGCGGACGCTGCGCATCGCGCTGCTGTCGTCGCTGGTCGGCGGGGTGTTCCTCGTCGCCGCCTGGGCCGCGCTCGCCTGGCTCGCCGTCACGGGCCGGATCGGGCTCGCCGTCGCCGCGACGGCCGTCGTCGCCGTGCAGACGACCCTGGCCGCGCTGTCGCAGGTGGTCGTCAACGGCGCCGCGGTCTTCCACACCAGCCTCTACCTGAGCGACATGGAGGCCTTCCTGGACGACGCCGGTCGCAGGGCGCCACGGCGGGGCGAACTCGCCGTCGGAGCGCCGGTGGAGGAGATCCGGCTGGAGGAGGTCACCTACCAGTACCCCGGGAAGGAGCGGCCGGCCGTCGACGGTCTCTCGCTGACGCTGCGCCGGGGGGAGATCCTCGCGATCGTCGGGGTGAACGGCTCGGGCAAGAGCACCCTGACCCGCCTGATCACCGGGATCTACCTGGCGGACAAGGGCCGGGTGACCTGGAACGGCGCCGACCTCGCCGCCGTCGACCCGGCGACGGTCTGGGGCCGGACCGGTCTGGTCCCGCAGATCTTCGCCCAGTGGCCGCTGCGTGTCCGCGAGAACGTGACGCTCGGCCAGCCCCGCACCTTCGACGACGGGCCTGTGTGGGATGCGGTCGACGCGGTCGGGATGCGGGAGGCCGTGGAGGGCCTGGCGGACGGCCTCGACACGCTGCTGGCCCGGGAGGTGTTCGGGGGTGTGGAGCTGTCCGGCGGGCAGTGGCAGCGACTCGCCTGCTCTCGGGCGCTGTACCGGCGGCCGGATCTGCTGATCCTGGACGAGCCGACCTCGCAGATGGACCCGCGCGGGGAGCACGGCATCTTCGAGCGCATCAAAGCCATCGCCGGCGACCGCATCACCATCGTGGTGACGCACCGCCTGGAGAACACCAAGATCGCCGACCGTGTCGTCTGCATGGAGAACGGCCGCATCACCGAGCAGGGCCGGTACGACGATCTCGTCCGCGCCGGCGGCACCTTCGCGGAACTCCTGGCTCTCTCCCAGGACCGGTGAGCCGGGGGGGGTGGGGGGCGGTCGCGTCGCCGACGCTCGCCCTCAGCCCGGCGGCGACGGGCCGTCACGGCCCGTCGCCGCGCCCTGCTGCGTGGCCGGAACGGCTGCACGGCGTCTCAGCCCGAGGACGACGGCCGGGTCCTCCTGCCGGAAGCCCACCCCCCGCTCGAGCGCCACGCCGCCGCGCTCCGGGGCGGCGCCTCCTCGTGCGTCACCTGTCCTGGCCTGCGCTGATCCCGGCGTGATCCCTCGCACAGACCGGCCGGTAGGCGTACGGCCGCGTGCTAGCGTCCGCGAGCGTGACTTCCGCCCTCACCGGGCCCGCGTCCCCCACGGGAACGGCCGGCCCCTGCCCGTACGGTCAGGCGACCGGCGCCGCCGACTCGTCCCTCGCGGCCTCGACCCGCGGTCAGGATCCGTTCGGGCTGCTGGACCTGTTCGGTGAGGACTTCGTCCGCGACCCGTACCCCTGGCTGGACGGGCTGCGGGCCGAGGCGCCGGTGCGTCACGATCCCGCGACGGGGCTGTGGCTGGTCAGCCGCTACGACGACATCCGCCGGGTGCTGCTCGATCCGGCGGTGTTCCGGCCGGACAACGCGCAGCACGCGGTCACCCCCTTGAGTGTTCCCGTCCTGCGGGTGCTGGCGCGGGCGGGCTTCCGGCTCCGTCCCGCGCTGGCCAACAACGCGGGCCCCGGGCATGCCGGGCTGCGCCGGGTGGTCACCCGGTTCTTCAACGCCCAGCGTGTCGCGGCGGCGGTGCCGGTGATCGAGCGGGTCGCCGACGAACTGCTGGACACCGTACGGGCGGAGCTGGACGCGCACGACGGCAGCGACCTGTTCGGCGCGTTCGCGCACTCCCTGCCCTGCCGCGTCATGATGGAGCTGCTGGGCATCGACGGGCTGGACACCACGACCCTGGTCCGCTGGAGCGACGCCTCGCTTGAGCTCTTCTGGGGGCGCCCGACGCCGGAGCGGGCGCTCGAACTGGCGGCGCTGGTCGGCGAGTTCCACCAGTGGCTCACGTCGGTCGTCGGTGACCGGA
Source organism: Streptomyces vilmorinianum (assembly GCF_005517195.1). Classification (NCBI taxonomy): domain Bacteria; kingdom Bacillati; phylum Actinomycetota; class Actinomycetes; order Kitasatosporales; family Streptomycetaceae; genus Streptomyces; species Streptomyces vilmorinianum. The sequence continues at coordinate 3,884,473 of NZ_CP040244.1, forward strand.
CGGTCCCACCGGACAGTTTCGTCGGCGCGCTGGTCCGCCACCGTCTGCCGGACGGGGAGCTGGTGGACCTGCAGACCGTGGTCGGCGCGTGCTTCTTCGTGTTCATCGCGGGGCAGTCCACGACCGGTCAGCTCATCTCCACCGTCCTGCGCAGCGCGCTCGCCGAGCCCGGCCTGTGGCGGCGGGCGGCGGACGAGGAGGGCCTGGCCAAGGCGTGGGTCGAGGAGGTGCTGCGGCGCGAGCCGCCCGTGACCACGTGGCGCCGGGTGACGGCGCGGCCGGTGGAGCTGGGCGGCGTCCCGCTTCCTGCCGGCGCCGAGCTGCTGCTCATGCTCATGGGCAGCGGCTCCGACCCCGAGGTCTTCGACGCCCCCGAGCAGATGCGGCCCTACCGCGCCAACGCCCGGCACCATCTGGCCTTCGGCGTGGGCCGCCACCGTTGCCCGGGCGCGTCCCTGGCCCGTACGGAGGCTGCCGTCGCCCTTCGCGCGGCGGCCCGCCGCCTTCCTGGCGTCCGCCTCACCCCCGAAGCGCCGCCACCGCCGGTCCTGGACCTGTTGTCGTTCCGGGCACCTCTCCAGGTCAGGGTCTCGCCGTCACCGACGGCGTGACCGTCAGCGGAACTCGTGGACCACCTGGATCTCTCCGACGATGTGGGCGTTGAAGTCGTCGAGCTCCTCGGCCGGAACCCACAGCTCGAGGATCGTCCGTCCGCCGGCCTGCTGGACCGGGTACCGGCGCAGGAACTCCGACTCGACCTCGAAGCGCGTCACGAAGCCGGCTCCGCTGTGCTTGACGTTCCAGTCCCTGGCGATCTTGATCGCGTAGTCCTCGTCGAGGACGGGGTAGAAGATCGGCTGCTCGGGCAGACGGGGCGGCCACGCACGCCAGTTCAGCTCCCGGACCAGGTCCAGCTCCTCGGGGCCGGTCGGGCGCCACAAGGTCGTCGTCGTGGTCTGCAGGCTGGTCATGGGAATCACTCATCGCAGGTCGGTTGCCGCGAAGCGGCTGGTCGGGAGCGCCGACGACAGCGCCGTGACGGGCTCGCAGTCAGGCGCTTTTTCCGTGTCCGCGGTGGCGGTGGACCGTCAGGCAGGCAGACGGGCGACGCGTCGGCAGGCGCGGGCCGAGGGGGCCGTCAGGGCGTGTGACGCGGCCGCGAGGGAGCAGGCGAGCGCGATGAGGGGCCAGTTCGCGGCCATGAGGGCGGCGACGGCGAGCGTGAGCGCCGCGAGGGCCATGGCGACGCTTGTGGTGGTGCCCGCCCAGGCGACGACGAGGGGCAGTCGGTGCGGGGTGGGCAGTCGGCGGGCGAGGGCTCCGGTGGCGGCCAGCGTGGCCGCGGCGAGGAGTGCGGCGCCGCCGGCGGCGCCGGCCAGACAGACGGCCAGGAGGTGAGCCGTGCGCTGCAGTGGTCCGTCGTGCCCGGCGGCGGCACCGGTCCCGAGGAGGGTGTACCAGCAGGCGATCAGGAGGGGTGCGGTGAGGACGACGGACCGGGCGGTGTGCCGGGCCTGGGCGATGGTCAGTTCCCGCTGGCAGGCGGGCGCGAGTTCGCCGGGGGTGCCGAAGTCCCGCACCGCGTGGCGGACGGCGTCGGCGTAGGCCAGGCCCTCGTGGGTGAGGGCCTCCGCCGTGTCGGCGAGGCCGTCGCGTATCTCCTCGATCAGGCGCGTCTTGGCCTGGGTCGGGCCGTGCAGGGTGCCCGTCAGTTCCACGACGTACTCCTCGATGGCGTCTCCCGCTGCCGGGGCGACGGCGCTCATGAGGCGGGCCGGGGTGTGACGGACGGGTTGAGGACCGAACCGATGGCCGTCGTGAACTCGTGCCAGGCCGTACGCTCACCGGCCAGGGCGCCGCGTCCCGCGTCCGTGAGCGCGTAGCAGCGCCGGCGGCGTTCGCCGACCGATTCCCAGCTGCTGCTCAGCAGTCCGAGCCGTTCCAGCCGGTTGAGCGCCGGATAGATCGTGCCTGTCCGCAGGTCCAGTACGCCTCCGCTGCGCTGCTGGACCGCGGCGATGATCGCGTACCCGTGCAGCGGGCCCTGTTCGAGGACGGCCAGCAGCAGGCCGTCCAGGTGTCCTCGTACCGCATCCGTCCTCATAGGTAGGCAGCCTACTCAATGGAGGTGTAGGCGTACTATCTATTGGCAGCCAACATATTGGTGATCGATGGATCTCGGCTGGAGGGCCCGCAGTGACCAAGGTGCTGCTGTCCATACACGTACTCGCGGCGATTCTGGTGGTCGGGCCGATCGCCGTGGCCGCGTCGCTGTTCCCGCGCCATGCGCGGCAGTCGGCCTTGGGCGGAGCGGAACCGAAACCGGAACCGGAGGGGCGTGCCGCGTCCGTCGCCGCACTGCTGCACCGGATCTGCCGCGGGTACGCCGTCGCCGGTGTCGCCGTCCCGGTCTTCGGGCTCGCCACCGCCGCCCAGCTCGGCGTCCTGACCGACGCCTGGCTTCTCACGTCGCTGGCGCTGACCGCGATCGCCGCGGCCGTCCTCGCTCTGGCGATCCTGCCCCGCCAGCAGCGCCTTCTCCTCGGGGGCCCGGCCGAGGCGGCGGCCGGCGCGGCCCGGCTGTCCATGCTGACCGGTGTCTTCAACACGCTCTGGGCGGTCGTCGTCGTCCTCATGATCGTCCGCCCCGGCTCGACCACCGGAGCGTGAGGGCGGTGCGCACGCTGCGCATCGCGGCCGCCGCCGAGGCGGCCTCGCTCCTGATCCTGCCGGCCAATCTGCTCACCACGCACACAGCCGCGGTCTCGACGCTCGTCGGCCCGATCCACGGCACCGCCTATCTCGTCGTCGTCGCGGCCACGTGGCCGGCCCCCGGCGCCGCCGCGCCGGGCGCCCGTCGGCGGTCCGTCGTCCCGGGAGTCGGCGGCCTGCTCGCTCTGCGGCGGCTCCGGGACACCGACCGCTCCCGGGCGGGCCAGTCGCCTCCGGCCACGACGGGGCTGTGACGTCGACGTTCCGCGGTCCAGCCGGGCCTCCTGGTCGTCGCCCCCGGGGAGTCAGCCGCCCTCGCGGGGCGCGGCGACCGTGCCGTCGAGCCGCAGACCGTATTCGGTCAGGCCCCTCAGGGCCGCGGCGGCCACGGGCTCCTGCTCGGCCGCGTACGGCAGGGCCCGGGTGGCCGAGCCGCTGCCCGCGACGGCGCGGCGGCGCAGGTCGTCGAACCGGCCCGCGTCCGCGAGGTGATGGACCAGTTCGGTGTCCGCGTGCACGTCGCCCGCGGCGGCCCGGTCCGCCAGTTCGGCGAGGAGGCCCCTCTTGACGAGCAGCTGCGCGAGCCGCCGTGCGTCGTACTTGCCCAAGGGCCGGGTCTCCTCGCGGAGCAGAGCCAGCAACTCCTCCTCACGGCCCAGCCGTTCGAGGAGACCGATCAGCGAGGTCCGGGCCTGCTCGTCTCCCGCTGCCCTGGCCCGGCGCCAGAGCGCCACGGCCTCGTCGGCGCGGCCGTTGTGCTCCAGGGTCCGGCACAGATGATCGAGGGCGGCTCCGTCGCCGTGGGCCGCGCGCGCCTCCAGCTCGGCGATACGGCCCTGCTCGACGAGGGTCCGTGCGATCGCCTGCTGGGCACGCCAGTTGCCCGCGTCCGCGCGGGCGACCACGTCCTCCCAGCGGCCCGCGTCCACGAGCAGCTCCGCGACGACCGCGTCGAGATCGTCGTTGGAGCCGTGGTCGCGCTCGAAGCCGAGCGCGAACTCCCATGCCTCCTCCAGCAGTCCCAGCTCGCGGCAGAGGTGAAGCTCCGCCCACGGGCCGTACGGCGAGGGCTTCCACTCCGCGCACAGCGCCAAGGCGTGGGCCGCGACCTCCGGCTCCTCGACGGCACGTGCCACCCAGTGCCGCGTCAGGCGGCCTCTGGCAACCTGGGAGCCGTGCGTCGCCAGCTCCTGCAGGTCGTCGAGGCGGCCCGCGTCGTCGAGCAGCCCGGCCAGCAGCTCGTCACAGGCGTAGGCGCGGGGGTCCTGCGCGAACCAGGTCCGCAGCAGGCGTTCGGCCTCGGCGACACGCGGCGCCGTTCCGTCGCCCAGGAGCAGGCGGGCCAGCTCCTCCCGCAGGTCGGAGTGGCGCCCGGCATGCTCACGCAGCAGCGCGAGAGCCTCCTCGCGGCGGCCGTCCCTGTCCAGTGCCTGCGCGGCCCGGCGAGCGGCGTGTACGTCACCGGCCTCGGCGAGCCGCCTCCACACGACGATCGCCTCACCGCGTTGGCCCGCGGCCTCCAGCGCTCCGGCGAGGGCTTCGGCCGCCCCGTCATGGAAGCTCGCGTACGGCCGCAGTCGGGCGATCCGTCCCTCGTGATCGTCCTCTTCCGCCTTCCCGTGGGTGTGTTCCTGTACGAGGTGGGTGATCGCCTCGTGGTGCCCGTCGGCCGCGAGGGACTCCAGCAACGCGCGGGACGCGGCCGTTCGTCCCCGGGTCCGCAGCAGCCGGGCCCGGTGCACCGCGCCGTCGGGCCCGGCGGCGGCGTAGAACGTGTCGGCGAGTTCGTACAGCAGGCGCCATTCCGCGCTCCAGCCGATCCGTACCAGGTCGTGAGGGGCCGACGTGGCCAGCAGCGCGCGCCAGGTGGTCTCGGGCACCGGTGCGAGCCGGCGACGCCGGCTCCCGACGTGCAGGAGATGGTCGGCGAGGGTGTAGCCGACGACGCTGCCCGGTTCGGTGCCGGCCCTGGGCGAGAGCGCGGCCGTGGCGCCGTCCACTCTCTTCGTGGCGTGGCGCAGTCCGTCCTCCCACCACTGCTCGGTGGCGCGTGCCCACGCCGTGGAACCGATGTATCCGGGGGCGGCGGCACGCAGGAACGCGGCGGTCACGAGGTCCGGGGAGCCGAGGCGGCGAGCGTCGATCGCGGCGTCGATCAGGGCACGTCCGTAGACGTTGCCGTGGCACCAGCGGCGTTCAAGGACGGGGGCGCCCGCGAGGGTCTGCACCACGCCGAAGTCGGAGACCTGTATCGCGGCGGCGACGCGCGGGTCCTTCTCGGCGATCTTCCGGGAGCGTTCGCGCTCGGAGTCGCTGAACTCCTCGGCGACGTCGACGGTGACGGCCAGGGCGAGGATGTCGCGGGCCGGGGACGGGGCGCCGTTGCCCGGCTCGTCGCCGCGTCCCTCGTCGGCGCGCTCCGGGTTGCTGTGGCGGTCGTACTGGTCGGGCCAGAGCGCCGCCACGACGATCGTGGGCCTGCCCGGGTCCAGGAGGCGTACGAGCGTGTGGGCGGAGAGGGGCGTGGCCGGCGGAGTGGGGTGCGCGGAGAGGAAGCGGTCCAGGTCGTCGAGCCAGACGACCAGACCGGGCGCTGCCGGTGGCGCCGCATCGGCGAGTTCTTCGAGTGCGGCGGTGTCCTTCGGCCGCAGAAGCCACCAGCCGGGGAGTTCGGCGCGTACGGCCTCGTGGGCGGAGCGGCTCTTTCCGGTGGAGGGCTCCCCCACCAGGAGCAGCATGCCGCCCGCGGCTCTCGTCTCCCGCAGGGCGCGGCGCAGTACGTGATCGTGGTCCCGTGGGATGTACAGGGGGAGGTCGCCCGGAGCGCCGGGGACCTCGACGGCCGGCTTGACGCCGAGGTGGCGCGGGTTCCAGTCCTCGACCCGTCGCGCGCCGGGGACGGGCGGCGCATCCGTACGTCGGGGGGTGGGCGGGGCCGCGAGTGCGGGCAGAAGGCCGGCGGCCGGGGCCGGGGCGGGCTCGGTCCGGGCGGGCTCGGTCCGGGCGGGCTCGGTCCGGGCGGGCTGGGCTCGGGCGAGGACCGCCCTGGCCTGGGCGCGCAGGACGGCGTGGCCGACGGTGCCGGCGCGGCGGGCGGCCTCGGCGCGGTGGACGCGGGCCCACTCCTCCGCGTCGAGGAGGCGTACGGCCTCGCCCTCCGCTTCGGCGATCCCGAGCTGAAGCGCCGCGGCCCGCAGGGCGCGGACGACGGCCTTCAGCTTGCCGGCGTCCTGCGGGAAGCGCTCCCCTCGCAGCCAGTCGCTCACCGTGGTCGGCGACACACCGGCGTGGCGGGCGAGGAAGCGGTAGGGCGCCCGTTCCGTCAGATGCTCCGCGTGGAAGGCGCCCAGGGCTCTGATCCGGGTGGTGAAGTCTTCGTCCTCGAACTCCTCCGCCCCGCTGCCTGGTCGTGCTGCTCGGCTGTCCTCCACCGGCTCCCTGCCCCGCCTGTCCCGTCCATCGCGTGCGTGTCCAAGGTCGTGTCCAGGGCGTCCCTGGACAGAGGGAAGCGTACGTCCCCGACGTGGGGTGATGCCGTCCGGTGTGTCCAACTCCGAGGCAGAAGGCAGCGGGACGGCGGCCGGGACACGGATCTTCTCGGCATGCGACCCCGCCGATCGTGACGCGGGGCCAACACCGAAGGGATCGCCATGAGTCAGGTCCAGTTGCTCTGGTTGCTGCTCGCGCTGTCGGTCGCGCTCCATCTCGCCTGCTGCGCGGGCTGGGCCGCGCGGCGTGCCGGGAACGGGCGGGCGCAGGCGGCACTGATCGGGGGCGGGGCGGCGTGCACGTCGCTCGCGGTGTTCTTCGCCGGGGTCTCCGCGTTTCGCTGAGCGGCCGCCGCATGGTGTTGGCTGGGGCCGGTACGCGCCCCAGCCTCCGAGGAGTCGTCATGTCCGCCGCCGAGCAGCCGCCCACGCCCCGTCGCAACGTCCAGCCGCCGACCGCGCAGGCCTCGCTCGGCGCGGGCGTCGTGGTGACCGACGAGGCGGGGCGGGTGCTCCTGGGTCTGCATCCCACGGGCGCGTGGGAGCTGCCGGGGGGCAAGGTCGACCCGGGCGAGTCCCTTGAGAGCGCGGCCGTCCGTGAACTCGCCGAGGAGACCACGCTCGTGGCCGATGTCGCCGACGTGGAGATCATCGGGATCCTGCTGGACACGCTCACGTCGGCGGAGCTCACCCGGATGACGGCGGTGGCGGTGGTACGGGCCTTCAGCGGCACCCCGGCCGTCGCCGAACCGGACAAGATCCGGCGCTGGGAGTGGATCTCCCCCGACGCCCTCCCGCAGCCGCTGTTCCCGCCGTCCGCGCAGGCGCTCAGGACATGGCGGCCGGAACTCCCCATCGAGGACGGCCCGTTCCACCGCTACCCCGTCGCCCGTCGGCGCTGAGCGCCCGCGCGGCCCGCGTCATACGTCCGCGATCAGGGCGTACCGCTCGTCGTCCACGGTCTTGCCCCACAGGTCGCTGTGCCGGTCGCCGTCGAGGGGCTCGACGCGCAGCCCGGAGACGAGGGGGCGTACGGCGGCGGCCAGGTCCTCGGCGCCGATGCCGCCGTTCCACGGCAGGGACTCGGCTCCGGCGACGTACGGCACGCCGCTCTGGCCCGACTCGCGCCACCGCCCCTCGACCAGGACCAGTCGGCCGCCCGGCCGCAGCCGGCTCACCCAGGCGCGCAGCGCGGCCTCGGGGTCGGGCAGGGTCCAGAGCAGATGCCGTGACAGCACGAGGTCGAAGCGTTGTTCCGCGGTGGGGGGCGCCATGGCGTCACCGGTGAGGAAGCGGCCCGTGAGGCCGGCGGCCGTGAGCTTCGCGCGCGCCTGGTCCACCATCTTCGGCGCCAGGTCGAAGCCGGTCACGCGGTGGCCGGCCTCGGCGAGGAGCAGGGACAGCGATCCCGTGCCGCAGCCGATGTCGAGGACGTCGGCCGGTTCGGACGGTATCCAGCCGTGCAGGAGCCGGGTCCATGCGGCGCGGGTGCGGTCGGCGCGCAGTCCGTGGTCCGGTTCGTCGTCGAAGGCCGCGGCAGCGGCGTCCCAGTAGGCGGCGATCGAAGCAGTGCGGTCGGTCATGTGCCGATCTTCGCAGCGGCCACTGACAGTCCCGTCGATCCTGGACTTGTAATCACCGAATTGAATATCCACTTTGGTGAGTACCATCGAGGCGTGCCACACCGGCACCGACGCCGCACGGAGGAGCGAGAGGCTCATGCACAACGGCCCGTACACGCGTTACGTCGCCCTGGGCGACAGTCAGACCGAAGGCCTCGGGGACGGGGACGACACCACCGGACTGCGCGGCTGCGCGGACCGTCTCGCCGAGCTGATCGCGGCCACCAGCCCCGGACTGACCTACGCCAACCTGGCCGTTCGAGGCCGCCTCGCCGGACAGGTACGCGCGGAGCAGCTCGGGCCGGCGCTCGCGCTGCGCCCGGACGTGGCCACCGTCGTCGCGGGCATGAACGACCTGCTCCGGCCCCGGTTCGACGCCGATGAGGTGGCCGGTCACCTGGAGGCGATGTTCGCCGAACTCACCGCCCAGGGCGCACGGGTGGCGACGGTCACGTTCCCGGACACCACGCGGATCATCCCGCTCGCGCGGCCGATCGGGCCCCGCGTCACCGCGCTCAACGCGCGCATCCGGGAGGCGGCGCGCCGGCACGGCGTGGCCGTCGCCGAGACCTTCCCCCACCCCGTCGTCACCGACGCCCGCCTGTGGAGCCCGGACCGCCTGCACGCCAGTCCGCTCGGCCACGAGCGCATCGCCGACGCCGTCGCCGACGCTCTCGGCCTTCCCGGCAGCAGCGACGCGTGGACCCACCCGCTTCCGGCGCGCCCGGGCCCACCGCCCTCCGGGCTGACGGCGGCGGCCGCCGAGCTGCGGTGGGTCGCGGGCTTCCTGGGCCCCTGGATCGGCCGGCGGCTGCGCGGCCGCTCCTCCGGCGAGGGCCGCACGGCCAAGCGCCCCGAGCTGCTGCCGGTCCGGTAGCGGGACTCAGCCGGCGAAGTGATTCACCGCCCGGCGGCCGCCTCCGCGGCAATCCGGTCGAACTGGGCGCCCATCGCCTCGGCCAGCGCCTGCGCGGCGGAGAGCGGGCGGACCATGACGGTCAGGTCGTCGATCTTCCCTTCCTCGTCGAAGTGGAGGAAGTCGCACCCCTGGATCCGCTTGCCGTTCACGGTGGCCGTGAAGACGAGGGCGTGGTCGCGGCCGTCGGGGTTCCCGATCTCGCGGACGTAGGTGAAGTCCTCGAAGACGCGCAGGACGCCTCGGAGGATCGCGGCCGTGATCGGCTTTCCGGCGTACGGCTTGAAGGCGACGGGGCTCGTGAACACGACGTTCTCGGCCAGGAGGGCCGTCACGGCCGCTTCGTCCCGGTTCTCGACGGCCTTGCGGAAGGGGTGCATCAACCGACCTCTCTCGTACTCAACAAAGTGAATAGCCACTTTGGAGAGTAGTGGCCTGCGCCCGCATACGCGAGAGGGCGGGTGCGGGTCTCACAGGCCCGCGCCCGCCCTCGTCAGCGGATGATCAGCGGTCGGAGCGCGACCGGGCAGCCTTCTCGGCCTGCTCGGCCTTCTTCTCCTTGATCCGCGCCGCTTCCTTCCGGACCTCGGCCTGGGTGGCGCGCTCCTTCCGCAGCCACTCCGGGTCGTCCTTCTTCAGCGCCTCGATCTGCTCGGTGGTGAGGGCGTCCGTGATGCCGCCCCGCGCGAGCCCCGAGATGGAGATGCCGAGCTTCGCCGCGATGACCGGCCGGGGGTGCGGGCCGCCCCGCCGCAGCTCCTTGAGCCACTCGGGCGGATCGGTCTGCAGGGCGTTCAGCTCGGCGCGCGATACGACACCCTCCTGGAACTCGGCGGGGGTGGCCTCGAGGTACACACCCAGCTTCTTCGCCGCGGTCGCGGGCTTCATCGTCTGGGTGGTCTGGTGCGACGTCATGGTGTCAAGGGTATCGAGCGTGTGAGCTACCTCTGACCACGACCGGTAACCTGGCGGGGTGACTGGCCAGGAAGAACCCCCTTCGTTCCGGCTCGCCTACGTCCCGGGAGTGACGCCCACGAAGTGGGTGCGGATCTGGAACGAACGCCTGCCCGACATTCCGCTGCCCCTCGTCCAGGTACCGGCCGGCGAGGCCTTCGCCCTGCTGCGGGGCGGCGGCGCGGACGCGGGTTTCGTACGCCTGCCGGTCGACCGTACGGACCTCAGCGCGATCCCCCTCTACACCGAGACGACCGTGGTCGTGGTCCCCAAGGACCACGTCGTGGCGGCCGTCGACGAGGTGTCGCCGGAGGATCTGGCGGACGAGATCGTGCTGCATCCGCTGGACGACACCCTCGACTGGGAGCGTCCGCCGGGGCTGCCGGCGATCGAACGCCCGGCGACGACGGCGGATGCCGTCGAGCTCGTGGCGGCGGGGGTGGGGCTGCTCGTCGTCCCCCAGTCGCTCGCGCGTCTGCACCACCGCAAGGACCTCACCTACCGCCCCCTCTCGGACACCCCCGAGTCGCGTGTCGCCCTGTCGTGGCCGCAGGACGAGACCACGGACCTCGTGGAGACGTTCATCGGGATCGTGCGCGGGCGGACGGTCAACAGCACCCGAGGACGCACGGTGGCCCAGCCCCCGCCCCAGCCGAAGGCCAAGCCCGCGGCCGGCAGATCGACGGGCAAGGGCACGGGCACGGGCACACGGAGCGGATCCTCCGGTTCCGGCGGCGCGAGGGCCGCGAAGGGTACGAAGGGCACGAAGGGCGCCAAGGCCTCCCAGGGCGCCAAGCGCGGCAAGCCCCGCCGCAGGTCGTAACCGCGCGCCCGCGCCCTCAGGCGGCGGCGCGGCGGGCCAGGAGGTACGCCCGGCGGGTGTCGGCCTCGTGGGCGTACGGGCTGCGTTCCATACGCATCTCCACGGTGAAGCCGGCCTCCTCGAGCAGGCCGGCGATGCGGGCGGGCTCGTGGAAGTGGAAGTCGACGTCCACCTCGTGGCCCCACCACTCGTCCAGGTGCCGTAGCTCCTCGCCGACGTGGAAGGCCACCAGGAGCAGCCCGTCGGGTCGCAGCACGCGCCGGGCCTCCGTGAAGGCCGTGCGCAGCTCCCCGGGGGCGAGGTGGATGACCGAGTAGAGCGCGACGGCCGCCCCGAACTCCTCGTCTGCGGCGGGGAGGGCGAGCAGGTCGCCCTCCCTGAAGTCCACGTCGCGATACCGGCGGCGGCCGGCTTCGATCATGCCGGTGGACAGATCGATGCCGACCGCCGTCGCGCCCTGTGCGGCGAGCCAGGCCGCGACGTGTCCGGGACCGCACCCCAGATCGGCGACGGCCGTGCCCGGCTCCGAGCGCTCCAGCAGCGCGCGCAGCAGCGCCCGGTCCAGCGGCTTGCCCGCCAGCTCCTCGTGGAGCCGGAGCGCGTACTCCTCGGCCACCGTGTCGTAGCTGTGGCGGACAGAGGCATGGCTGTGTGAATCCCCCATGGCGTCAGCATGCCACCACGCCTCTGTCGTCGGCGGCGGTTTACCAGGCGACCGGGAGGCGTTCGGGGATGCGCTTCATGAAGCGCGTACGCCAGACCAGTTGGTCGACCGGGACCGCGAGGTGCAGGTCGGGCATCTTCCGAAGGAGTACCTCCAGGGCGATCTCGGTGTGCTTCTTGCCGAGGGCCGTGGCCGGGCAGTAGTGCTGGCCCCCGCCGAAGGAGAGGTGCGTGCCGGCGTTGGGGCGCCTGATGTCGACGGTGTGGGGGTCGGGGAACACGGCGGGGTCGGTGTTGGCCGCCTCGACCAGGACGAGGAGGAGCTCTCCCTTGCGTACCTCGACGTCTCCGAGGGTCACGTCCTCGAGGGCGAGGCGCGGCAGTCCGTCGGCGATGGACAGGTTGACGCGCAGGAGCTCGTCGACGGCGCCGGAGATCAGGCCCGGGTCCTCGCGGAGCTGTGCCCATACCTCGGGGTGCTGGAGGAGGGAGAAGACCGCCATGGTGAGGAAGCCCATGGTGGAGATCACACCCGCGCCGAAGAACGTGACGCCGACCGTGGCCAGCATCTCGTCGGTCAGATGGGCGTAGTCGGGATCCCCGCGCAGGGCGGCGAGTTCGGCCATGAGCCCGCGCGTCGCCGGGTCGTCGAGCCGCTCGGTCATGTAGGCGATGTCGCGGTCCCAGTTGAGCCGCGCGCCGGTGACGGGGCAGGCGGAGTTCATGAACGCGATGTCGAGGCTGGCGGCGAGGCGCGGGGCGTCGGCCTCGGGTATGCCGAGGATGCGGCAGTGGAGGTGTTCGGCGTACGGGTTGGCGAACCGGCCGCGGAGGTCGACGGGTGCGCCGTAGGCGAGGAGGTCGTCGACCAGCGTGGAGGCGTGGGCGCGCATCCAGTCGGTGAGGCCGTCGGTCTTGGGGTTGATGGCCTTGAGGACGGCCTTGCGGAGCCCTGCCCCGGTGATGTTGCCCATGTTGTTGACGACCTCGGGCGGGATGGTCAGCGCGTACTGCCGGGGGACGCCGGGCGCGGAGGTGTCCTTGAGGGAGAAGCGCGGGTCTTCGAGGACCTGCTTGCACAGCTCGTACGACGACACGAGCCAGGCCGGGTCGCCGGCGATGGTGCGGACGCGTGTGACCGGTTCGGCGCGCAGGGACTCGATCTCGGGCGGGAGGCGGTCGCCGCGGGCGGAGAACGGGAAGTCGAGCAGGGTGTCCGGCGTGTCAGTGGTCATGGTGGTCTCCGAGGCTGGGGGTGACGATGGCGTGGCCCTGGTTGCGGGAGGCGCGCAGTCCGGAGCCGCGGGAGTAGAGGAGTTCGGCCATCGGCAGGAGCTGGTGGTAGCAGTTGAGAGAGGAGGGGACACCGAGGATCGCGGGGGTGTCCAGGAAGAGCGGTGCCTCGGCGCAGATGTACTGGAGGCAGACCTCGCGCTGGCGGGCGGTGGGTGTCTGCCCTTCGAGGACCTTCGAGGAGAGGAAGGCGGCGACGAGTTTGTCGCAGGTGGTGAGGAACTCCGCGTCCGTGGCGAGGAGATCGTCCAGGTGTTTGCGCAGGTGCCGGTAGGCCGGGATGTCGAGGAGCGCGGACATGGGGCGTCCTCGGAGCCGTTCACCGCCGGGGTCGAGGGTGGCGACGGCGTTGTTGACCTTGGCGCGGACGCCGCGGAGGTTCTTGACCGCTTTGCGGCGGGCTTCGTCCGGCGGGTAGCCGAGTGCCTCGTACATGTCCGCGACATGCAGGTCGGTGTAGATGAGGTCGGCCTGTTCGAAGGTGCGCAGTCCCCAGGCGGCGAGGTCGGCCACCCGCTGGGCGGAGAAGTAGCCGTTTCCGGGGGAGATGCCGATGACGGCGTGGGCGCCTTCGGTGTGGATCACCTGGCAGTGTTGCGTGTACGGCTGGACCTTGAAGCTGTCGGTCGCTGTCGTCAAAGGAAGAGATGTCCTTCGGGCCGCTAGTCCCGTCGGGGCCGTGTGCCCCTGGTGTGGCGGCGACGCCCTGAAGTTACCGGCGATCTCCACAGAGTGACGATTTCGCCCGCGAGGTGGCCAAAAATAATCGGTACGTGACGGAAATTGATCAGATGCCAGAAAAGGAAGCGCCGCCCCCACTTGGGGGCGGCGCGTGTGGATCGTCTTACCACTGACCGAAGCTCAGGTGGATTCGCGGTGAACCAGCTCTGTGGGCAGGATGACCGCGGCCGGCTCCTCCCCGGCTATGCGGGCGAGGAGCGTGCGGACCATCTCGGTGCTGATGCGGTCCCAGGGCTGCCGGATCGTGGTGAGCGGCGGGCGGGAGGAGACCGCGGCGGGCGAGTCGTCGAAGCCACCGACGGCGACGTCCTCGGGCACCCGGCGTCCGGCGCGGTCGAGGGCGTCGAGCACGCCCTGGGCCATCAGGTCCGAGGCGACGAACACGGCGTCGATGTCCGGGGCGCGTTCCAGGAGCAGGGCGGCCGCGGTCTCCCCGCTCGCGCGGCTGTAGTCGCCGGTGGCGATCAGCGCCTCGTCGGCGGGCAGACCGTACTCGGCCAGCGTCTCGCGGTATCCGGCGAGGCGCTCGACGCCGCCCGGGGTGTCGAGCGGGCCGGTGACGGTGGCGATCCGGCGGCGGCCCGTCTCGTACAGATGGCGCACCATGTCCCGGGCGCCGTCGCGGTCGTCGGCGGCGACGTAGCCGATCTTGGCGGTCTGACCGAGGGGCTTGCCGCAGGCGACGACGGGGACGCCCGCGTCGTGCAGCTGGGCCACCACGGGGTCGCCGGAGTGGCTGGAGACCAGCAGGACGCCGTCGACGTGCCCGGCCTCGATGTAGCGCAGGTTGCGCCGGCGTTCGGCCTCGGTGCCCGCGATCATCAGCAGCAGCGGGATGTCCTGTGCGGCCAGCGCCTGGGTGCAGGCGCGCAGCAGCACGTTGAAGTTGGGGTCCTCGAAGAACCGTTCCTGGGGCTCGGTCAGCAGGAACGCCACCGAGTCGGACTTGCCGGTGATCAGCGAGCGGGCGTGCCGGTTCACGACGTAGCCCGTCCTGCGGATCGCGGCGTCCACGGCTGCCTTCGCCGTGGGGCTCACGTAGTGCCCGCCGTTGAGGACGCGCGAGACGGTGCCGCGCGAGACCCCCGCCTCGCGCGCCACGTCGTGGATCGTCGCCGGGCGGCGCCTGTTCGCTGCTGTGCTCATGCTCTGTTCCCCTGTTCCCCTGTGCTCAGGACTTTACGGCGCCGGACAGCAGGTCGAGGCTCCAGAACCGCTGAATGACGAGGAAGAGGGCGATGAGCGGGACGATCGCGAGCAGCGCGCCGGTGATGACCAGGGTGTAGAGGGCGGGTTGGCCCGCGCCCTGCTTGAGGAGGGTGAACAGCCCCACGGTCATGGGGAACTTCTCGTCGTTGCCGAGCATGATGAACGGCAGCAGGAAGTTGTTCCAGATGGCCACGAACTGGAAGAGGAAGATCGTGACCAGGCCCGGCGACATCATGGGGACGGCGATCCGCAGGAAGATCCGCCACTCCCCCGCGCCGTCCATCCGGCCGGCCTCGACGAGCTCCATGGGGATGGCGGCCTCAGCGTAGATCCGGCCGAGGTAGACGCCGTACGGGGAGAGGATCAGCGGCAGCAGGACGGAGAGGTACGTGTCCGTCAGGTCGGCCTCGGCCATCAGCAGGTACTGCGGGATGGCGAGGATCACCGGGGGCATGAGCACGCCCGAGAGGATCAGGTTGAAGAAGGTCTCGCGGCCGCGGAAGCGGTAGACGGCGAGGGCGTAGCCGGCGAGGGCGGAGACGCTGGTGGACAGGACGGCGCCGAGTCCGGCGTAGAACACCGAGTTGGCCATCCACCGCCAGTAGAGGCCGTCGCGGTACGCGGCCAGGTCGGCGAGGTTGTCGCCGAAGCCGTCGCCGGGCAGGAAGGTGAAGGTGGAGAAGAGGTCCGCGCCCGACTTGGTGGAGGCCACCAGGACCCAGGCGATGGGCAGCAGGCAGTAGAGCGCGCCGAGGACCAGGGCCGCGGTGGGCAGCAGGGCGGCGCGGCGCGGGCTGGGGGTCCCCCCGCCGGAGGCAGGGGGAGGGCCCAGGGAGGTTCCGGGGGTGGCGCCGGCGGCCGGGGCGGCTTTGCGCACCTGCGGCGGGGAGGCGAGCCCGCTCATCGGGTGGCTCCTTGCTTCGTACGACGGTTGGAGGCCCGCAGGAGGCCGAAGGACAACAGGAAGGTGGCCGCGGCGAGGACGACGGCGGTGGCCGAGGCGGCGTGGATGTTCCCGCCGGTGAAGGCGTCGTTGTAGACCTTCATCAGGGGGCTCCAGGTGGTGGGGATGCCGTTGGTGAGCGGCCGGAGCGTCATGGGCTCGTTGAAGACCTGGAGGGTGGCGATGATCGAGAAGAAGAAGGTGAGCACCAGCGAGGGCGCCACCATGGGGATCTTGATCCGCAGGGCGATCTGCAGTTCCGAGCAGCCGTCGAGTTTGGCGGCCTCGTAGACCTCGGCGGGGAGCGACCGCAGCGAGGTGTAGATGACGATCATGTTGAAGCCGGTGCCGCCCCAGACGGCGATGTTGGCCATCGCCAGGTAGAGCGGTCCGCCGTCCATCAGGTCCGGCTGCGGCAGCCCGAGGGTGTCGAGCAGGTAGGAGAAGGGGCTGACGTCCGGCAGGTACAGGAAGCCCCACATGAGGGCCGCGATGACGCCGGGGACGGCGTACGGCAGGAAGATGGCGAGCCGGGAGAAGGAGCGGGCGCGGGCCCGTTCGGTGTCGAGCAGGAGCGCGAACAGCAGGGCGAGGCCGAGCATGACGGGGACGACGATCGCGCCGTAGCCGAGGATCCGCAGGGCGCCGGCGCCGAGTTCGGAGTCGGTGAGGGCGGCGGTGTGGTTCTCCAGACCGGCCCAGACCTCGCTCCTGGCTCCCTTGCCCAGACCGAGGCCCTTGACCTCGATCTTGTGGAAGCTGAGCCAGATCGCGTAGCCGATGGGCAGCGCGAAGAAGAGGGCGAACAGGACGGCTGCCGGGAGGAGGAAGCCGTACGGGGCCAGCTTGACCCCGTACGACCGGCGCACGCCCTGGGTGGGCTGCGTCACTGGGCGACCTCGAAGCCCTGCTTCTTCAGGTCCGCGACGGTGGCGGCCTGCATGGCGGTCAGGGCGACGGCGAAGTCGGACTTGGCCTTGGCGGCCTTGCCGAACTCGTCCTTGAAGGAGGTGTAGGCGACGTTCACGTTGGGGCCCCAGGCGGCGGGGGCGGTGGTCTTCGCGATCGTCGCGGCCCGCGTGTAGAAGTCGGGCTGGTTGACGAAGAAGTCGGGGGCCTGGGCGAGCGCGCCGCCGGTCTGGGCGGCGGTGGCGGCCGGGTAGATGCCGGCTTCCTTGACCAGGGCGGCGAGCGCCTCGGGGTCGGTGTTCAGCCAGGTCGCGAACGTGGCGGCGGCCGCCTTGTGCCGGGAGTCGGTGGTCACGGCGGTGGTGGAGCCGCCCCAGCTGCCGGTGGTGGGCTTGGCCGCGTCCCACTGGGGCAGCGGGGCCATGGCCCACTTGCCCTTGGTGTCGGGCGCGGCGGTGGTGAGGACGCCGGGGGCCCAGACGGCGCTGACCCAGGCGATCTGCTGCCCGGTGTTGAGGGCCTTGTTCCAGGCGGGGGTGTACATCGGCTGGTTGTCGATGGCGCCCTCCTTGACGAGGCCGCCCCAGAAGTCGGCGACCTTCTTGGTGGCCGCGTCGTCGACGCCGACCTTCCACTTCTGGTCCTGGGTGGTCCACCACTGGGCGCCCGCCTGCTGGGAGAGGCCGGCGAACAGGCCCGCGTCGTTGGAGGAGAAGGTGGTGAGCGCCTTGTCGGGGGCCTTGGCCTTCAGGGCCTTGGCGGTGGCGGCGAACTCGTCCCAGGTGGTGGGGACCTTCAGGCCGTACTGCTTGAAGAGGTCCGTCCGGTAGAAGAACATCAGCGGCCCGGAGTCCTGGGGCACCGCGTAGACGGCGTCGGAGCCGAGGGTGGTCTGCTGCCAGAGACCGGGGGCGAACTTGTCCTTGGCGTCGCCGACCTCCTTGGAGATGTCGGCGAGGGCGTCGTTGCTGACCAGCGTCGGCAGGGCCTGGAACTCGGCCTGGACGAGGTCGGGGGCCTGGTGGGCCTTGGACGCCGTGATGATCTTCGTCACCAGGTCGTCGCCGGACGCCTGCTTCTGGACCGTGACCTTGATGTCCGGGTTCTTCTTGTTCCAGATCGCCGCCACCTTGTCCATGTTGGGCGCCCAGGCCCAGTAGGTGAGCGAGACGGGACCCGACGCGGTCTGCTCCTCGCCTTCGGGCGAGCCGCAGGCGGTGAGTGCGGCGGCGCCGAGGGCGACGGCAGTGGCGGTGGCGACAACACGGTGGCGCGAAACGATGGGCATGGAGCCCCTCCCCTGACGAGCGGTCTCCCGTTGCGGGAGGACCGGCCATGCATCTGTGAGCGTTCACAGTAGAGAAACGTTCCGGACACTTGTCAATGGTGGATCGTGTGCGGTTATGTTGCGTTGCCACATCGAGATCCGATGTGTGTACGTTCACAGATGATCGAGTTCTGACGTTCAGGAGACAACCCATGCCGGACATGACTCCCCAAGGCCTGCACCGGCTCGCCTTCGGTGGGGACTACAACCCCGAGCAGTGGCCGGAAAGCGTCTGGCAGGAGGACGTCCGGCTGATGCGCGAGGCCGGCGTCACCATGGTGAGCGTCGGAATCTTCTCCTGGGCCCTGCTCGAGCCGGAGCCGGGCGCATACGATTTCGGCTGGCTCGACCGGGTCCTGGACCTGCTGCACGAGCACGGCATCCGCGTCGACCTGGGGACCCCCACGGTCGTGCCGCCTGCCTGGTTCTACCGGGCCCACCCCGACGCGCTGCCGGTCAGCCGTGAGGGCGTGCGGTACTCCTTCGGCTCACGCGGCGCGATCTGCCACAGCTCCCCGGCCTACCGCGAGGCCGCCGCACGGATCACGACGAAGCTCGCCGAGCGGTACGCCGTCCATCCCGCGCTCGCCCTCTGGCACGTGCACAACGAGTACGGCGTCCCGGTCAGTGCCTGCTACTGCGACACCTGCGCGGCCCGCTTCCGGCGCTGGCTCGAGGGCCGGTACGGATCCGTCGACGCCGTCAACGAGGCCTGGGGCACCGCCTTCTGGGGCCAGCGCTACACCTCGTACGAGCAGATCGACCCGCCGCGCCTGACCCCCACCGTCGGCAACCCGGCCCAGCAGCTCGACCACCGCCGCTTCGCCGACGCCACCATGCGGGAGAACTTCGTCACGGAACGGGACATCCTGCACCGCCTCTCCCCCGGCGTCCCGGTCACCACCAACTTCATGACCGCGCTCAGCCAGTGCGACTCGGTGGACTACTGGGCCTGGGGCCGCGAGGTCGACCTCGTCACCAACGACCACTATCTGATCACCGACGGCCGCCGCACCCATGTCAACCTGGCGATGGCCGCCGACCTGACCCGCTCGGTGGCGGGCGGCGCCCCGTGGCTGCTGCTCGAACACTCCACGTCCGGCGTGAACTGGCAGCCGCGCAACCCCGCCAAGCGCCCGGGCGAGATGGCCCGCAACTCCCTCGGCCATGTCGCGCGCGGCTCCGAGGGCGCGATGTTCTTCCAGTGGCGCCAGTCCCGGCGCGGCGCCGAGAAGTTCCACTCCTCGATGCTGCCGCACGCCGGCACGGACTCGCGGGTCTGGCGCGAGGTGGTCCGGCTCGGCGCCGACCTCGACTCGCTGGCCACGCTGCGCGGCACGCGCACCGTCCCGGACGTCGCGATGGTGTGGGACTGGGAGTCGTGGTGGGCGCAGGGCCTGGAGTGGCGCCCCACCGAGGACCACGACGCGCGCGAGCGCGCCGACAGCTTCTACGAATCGCTCTACGACCGGCACCTGACCGTCGACTTCGCCCACCCCGAGCACGACCTGTCGGCGTACCCGCTGGTCGTCGTCCCCGCGCTCTACCTCGCCACCGAGGCCGCGGGGCTCAACCTGCGCGCGTACGTGGAGAACGGCGGGACGCTCGTCGTCTCGTACTTCTCCGGGATCGTCGACGAGCACGACGCCGTGCACCCCGGCGCGTACCCGGGCGCCCTGCGCGAGGTGCTCGGTCTGACCGTGGAGGAGTGGTCCCCGCTCGGCGCGGGCGAGTCGGTACGGATCTCGGGCCCGGGCGGGGCGACGCTGCCCGCCGACGTGTGGACCGAGTTCGTGGTGGAGCGCGGCGCGGAGCCCGTGTGGACGTACGCGGACGGGCCGGCCGCCGGGCGGGCGGCCGTCACCCGGCACCGTCTTGGCAAGGGCACCGCCTGGTACGTCTCCACCCGGCTCGACGCGGCCTCGCTCGACGAGATCCTCGGCGCCGCCTGCGCGGACGCGGGGATCGCGCCGCGCGACACGCTCCCCCGGGACGTCGAGGTCGTCCGCCGCTCCGGCACGGGCGGCGACTACCTCTTCGCGCTCAACCACACCGCGCAGGACGCGAAGGTGCCGCTGGACTCCCCCGGCACCGAGCTCCTCCACGGCGAACGCGCGGCCGGTCACCTCGCCGTCCCGGCCGGGTCGGTCCGCGTCGTACGGCTCGACGCCTGACCCTCCTTCCCCCCTCATGACTCCCCGGGGGCGGGCGTCTCGCACGCGCGCCCCCGGGTGAACGGCACCACCGCACCACCGCCCCCTCCCTCCACCGTCGAAGGGACATCGACGATGTACGCCGTTCCCCGCACCCTGCGGTCCTTCATGTCAGGTACACGATCGAGAGTCGCCGTGGCCTCCGCGCTCGGCGCGCTGCTCCTGGCGGCGCTGCCCGCGCAGCCGGCCCAGGCGGCCTCGACGCTCACCAACACCGGCTTCGAGGCCGACGGCACCGGAACCGCCACGCCGTCCGGCTGGTCCACCTACTCCGCGACGGGCCGGAACGCGGCCTCGTTCACGGAGGCCGGCGGGCACAGCGGCGGCTACCGGCTGAGTCACTGGGCCTCCTCCGCCTATCAGGTGGAGACGTACCAGTACCTCTCCGGTCTGACCAACGGCAGCTACACGCTGAGCGCCTGGGTGCGCTCCAGCGGCGGCCAGAGCTCCGCCTACCTCGCGCTGCGCAACTGCGGCTCCGCCGAGCAGCGCACCGATCTGCCGCCCACCCCCAACGGCGCCTGGATACGCCTGGTCACCTCGGTCAACGTCACGAGCGGCCAGTGCACGATCAGCGTCAACTCCAACGCCGCCGCGGGCCAGTGGCTCAACGTCGACGACCTCACCTTCGCCGCCGGCTCGACGGGGCTGACGGTCAAGGGCGTCGACATCTCCTCGCTGAAGAAGAGCGAGGACCTCGGGGGTACGTACCGCACCGCGGCCGGGGCCACGGCCGACCCCGTGTCGCTGCTGAAGTCGGCGGGCGCCACCTACGGCCGCCTGAAGGTGTCGGTGAATCCGGCCGACGGCTACAACAACAAGGCCCGGGTCCTGGCGACGGCCCAGCGCGTCAAGGCGCAGGGCATGAAGCTCCTCGTCGACTTCCACTACTCCGACACGTGGGCCGATCCCGGCGCGCAGAGCAAGCCCGCCGCGTGGGCCTCGCACTCGTACAGCCAGCTGACGACGGACGTGTACAACCACACGTACGACGTGCTGAACGCCCTCAAGGCGCAGGGCACGACGGCCGACATGGTGCAGATCGGCAACGAGATCAACACCGGGATGCTGTGGCCGCAGGGCTCGACGGACAACTGGTCGCAGCTCGCGGGGCTGCTGAAGTCGGGGATCAACGCCACCAAGGCGGTCTCCTCGTCCACGCAGATCGCGCTGCACCTCGCCCACGGCGGCGACAACAGCCTGTACCGCTGGTGGTTCGACAACGCGACCGCGCAGGGTGTCCCGTACGACGTCATCGCGCTGTCGTTCTACGGCTACTGGCACGGGGCGCTGTCCGATCTGCAGGCCAACCTGGACGACATCTCCGCCCGTTACGGGAAGAAGGTCATGGTCGCCGAGACGGCGTACCCCTTCCGGCTGGACAGCGAGGACAGCCACGAGAACATCATCGACACCACCGGTGAGCTGGTCTCCGGGTACGCGGCGAGTTCGGCCGGTCAGTCGGCCTGGCTGCGGGACGTGATGAACGTGGTGGAGGCCGTGCCGAACGGCCGCGGGCTCGGTGTCGTCTACTGGGAGCCGACCTGGACGGCCGTGACCGGCAACGGCTGGAACCCGGCGGACCCGTCGTCGGGCAACGGCTGGGAGAACCAGGCGCTGTTCGACTACGACAGCAGGCTGCTGCCGGCGGCCTCCTGGCTCGCCCACCGCTGATCCCCCCTTCTCGGCTCGGCCGGCCGGCCTCGTGCTCCCTCGGGAGGGCGAGGCCGGCCGGTCATCGCGCGATCTCGGCCGCGGGGCCCATGACGATCACCGGCTCCCTGGCCGGGTTCAGCGTGCGCAGGAGCCGGCGCATGGCGTCGGCGGGAAGGGAGACGCACGCCTGGGTCGGGCCGCCGTGGTCGACGTGGATCCACACGCCGCCGCCGCGCTCCTGTCCGAGCGGCCGTTCCTTGTCCAGGGGAGTCGTTCCGGGTGTCCGGTTGTAGTCGATGGCGACCACGTAGTCGAAGGAGCCCTCCAGGGGCTCGCCGAGGAACCCGGTGCCGGGGGAGGCGAACTCCTCGGACTGGTCGTAGGGCAGCAGCGCGCCGGGGTCGGGCAGCCGCCCGCCGGCGTCGCCGAGCCTGAACACCCCGATCGGGGTGCGCAGATCGTCCGCCCAGTGCTCGGTCGCCCAGCCGCGCAGCGCGTTGTGCGCGCTCCACGGCCCGGCGGCCCGATGCCATCTCCCGGCGTCGTCCCGCTCGTACAGCACGGCGGTGGCGACGTTGGTCTCGTGCGAGCCGCCCGTCACCACCAGCGCCTGGCTCGTGCCGTCCGGGATCCTCGTACGGGTCACCGGCCCGACTCCGGGAGGCGCGCCGGCCCCGAACGCGGCGGAGCCGGGCGAGCCGGGCGCCGCCGCCGGGCCGGCGTTCTTGGCCGCGGCGGGGCGCGGGCCGGGTGCGGCGGCCGGCGCGGAGTCCTCGGGCGACACCTTCATATAGCCGACGAGTGCGAGCGTCGCGCACAGCGCGGCGGTCACCAGGCGCGGGCCGGGTCGGACCTTCCTGACGGGCATGGGGCAGCATCCTCCGACGCTGGGGGACGGCAATGCGGCGATACGTACCCGCTCCGCACCCGCCCCTGTCGCCGGAGCCGCGCACTCACCCGACCGGGGGCAGAGTCTGACGGAGTGTCACGACAGCGTCCCGTGAGGTCGGCTGTGTCAGGCCGTGGTGGCGGGGGTCTCGTCGAGGTCCCAGGCGTGGAGCTTGAACGCGCGGACGAAGTCGGGGTGGTCCTCCCAGTTGCGGGCGACGCCGCGCAGGACGTCCCAGTTGTGTTCGAGCGCCTGGTCGATGATGTTGCGCATCGCCGGGTCGGCCGTCGCGCGCTGGTCGGCGAGGCCCTTGACCGCCGCCGCGGCCTTCACGGTGCCGAGGAGGGCGCGCAGGGCGCGGGAGGTGTCGTCCATGCCGAATCCGTGGTCGCTGCCGGTCTCGGGGTCGAACAGCGGGCGGAGGCGTGCCTCGATGAACGCGGTGATCCGCTCGAAGTGCTGGACGTCCACGGGTTCTCCATCTCCTGCCGTGCCGCCACCGGCCCGGCCTGTCGGGTGTTTCGTCTGTCCCGGCGATTATCCCGTGGCGGCGATCCGCACGTCGCGCCACAGGGCGTGGGCGGCGCTCGCGCCCTCGGTGCGGTCGCGGGGGACGTCCCAGACGTGGACCGTGGGGGCGGACGGGTCCGTGAGCGGGGCCCAGCCGGGGTCTCCGGTGGCCGCGAAGGCGGCCCAGGCGCGGACCACGCGCCCCGACAGGGCGTGGTCGTCCGCGTCGGCGGGGCCGCCGGTGAGGAAGTCGACGCCCGTGGCCTCCAGGGTGCCGAGAGCGAAGGGCACGTCGGCGGCGTGCCAGGCCCTGACCCGGCTGCCGTCGGGGCGGGTGCGCCGGCGGTCGAACCGCGACAGGTACGTGCGGCCACCGCCGTCGCCCGCGCGGGCATGGGCCTCGGCGAGGTGGACGGTGTGGGCGGTGAAGAGGCCGTCCCCCGCGATCGCGAGGAACACGTCGAGCACCGGGGCCTGCGGCATGAGGACGCGGTACTCCTCGACGAGGCGCGGGGGAAGACCGTAGTCCTCGGCGAATCGCCGGATCCCCTCCTCGGTGGTGACCGCCGGCATGGAGCCGACCTCGCGCATCAGCCAGTACTCCTCGGTGGTGTGACACACCAGGAGGTCGACCTGCCGTCCCGCGCCGTCGGCCAGGGCGTCGAGCGGGTCGCGGGTCAGCACCTCGCCGTCGAGCACCGGGCCGTAGAGGACGGTGTCGTAGTGGAGGAAGCCCGACGAGGGGTCGGCCGCGTACCGCGCCACCACCCGGTCCGATGCCTCGACGAGGGCCTGCGGGCTCGCGGAGAGCAGGCCCTGTGCGGTGGGGGCGACGCCCGCGGCGTCGGCCACCTCGCGGGTCAGCTGTGCGGCGAGCCGGGGCGGGAACGTGGCGTCGGGGACGCTGTGCGCGACGGCGCGCCGGAAGAGGCCGTCGGCGCGGGCCATGCTCATCAGACAGGCGATCGAGCCGCCGCCGGCGGACTGCCCGGCCACCGTCACGTTGTCCGGGTCGCCGCCGAAGGCCGCGATGTTGTCGCGTACCCACTCCAGCGCCGCGATCTGGTCGAGCAGGCCTCGGTTGTCGGGGAAGCCGGGCACGTGCCCGAACCCTTCGAAGCCGAGCCGGTAGTTGCAGGTGACCACGGTGAGGCCGGCCCGCGCCAGGGCGGTCCCGTCGTAGTCGGGCTGGGCCGAGGACCCGAAGGTGTACGCGCCGCCGTGGATGAGGAAGAGCACGGGCAGCGGGCCCTGGGCGTCCGTCGGCGACCAGATGTTGAGGCTGAGCACGTCCTCCTGGTCCGGGCGCCAGACCGGGGCGCCGGGCAGCTCCGCGGACTGCGGGGCGACGGGCCCGAAGCGGGTGCAGTCCCGCACCCCGTCCCAGGCCGCGGCGGCCGCGGGCGCCTGGAAGCGCCGGGCGCCGAACGGCGGTGCGGCGTACGGGATGCCCAGCGTGATCCGGAGGCCGTCGACGACCGTGCCCCGTACCGATCCCTGCTTCGTCACCACGGTCTCGTCGGCGGCACGCGCTCGCACAGGCTGATCTCCGCTCTCGTCGCCGGCGGGCTCTCCGCGCGGCAGCAGCACACCGTCGCACGAGGCCCGGCAACGGGCAATCGAATAAAGATCGTCAAAGAGCCGTGCCGGAGGTCCCGTCGAGGGCCGTCTCGTCCCGGTCGAGGGGCTGCTCGGCCCAGATCACCTTGCCCTCGGCCGTGTAGCGGGTGCCCCAGCGCCGGGTGAACTGGGAGATGAGGAAGAGGCCGCGGCCACCCTCGTCGGTCGTGCGGGCGTGCCGCAGATGGGGCGAGGTGCTGCTGGCGTCGAACACCTCGCAGATCAGTGTGCGTTCGAGGATGAGGCGCAGCCGGATCGGTCCGGAGGCGTGCCGGATGGCGTTGGTGACCAGTTCGCTGACGACGAGTTCGGTGGTGAAGGCGAGCTCTTCCAGCCCCCAGGCGGCCAGTTGGCGCGCGGCCATCACCCGGGCGCGGGCGACGACGGCCGGGTCGGCGGGCAGATCCCATACGGCGACCTGTCCGGCCGCCAGGCTGCGGGTCCTGACCAGCAGCAGGGCCGCGTCGTCGGTGTACGGCCTGCTGGGCGCCAGTTCGTCGACGACGCTCCGGCAGAGCTGGTCGAGGGGCAGGTCCCGTGACTCCAGGACGCGGCGCAGCCCGTCCTTGCCGGCCCCGGGGGCGGCGATCAGGCCGTCGGTGTAGAAGGCGAGCACGCTGCCCTCCTCCAGGGGCAGCTCGACGGACTCGAACGGCAGTCCGCCGATGCCCAGGGCCGGGCCCTCGGGGAGTTCGGGGAAGCCGACCGTGCCGTCGGGCGCGAGGACGGCGGGCGCGAGGTGTCCCGCGCTCGCCAGGTCGCAGCGCAGGCTGACCGGGTCGTACACGGCGTACAGGCAGCTGGCTCCGACGGCCCCGGGGGTGGCCGCGCCGACGATGTCGGCCTCCCGCCCCTCCCGCGTCACCTGGACGACGAGGTCGTCGAGGTGGGCCAGGAGTTCCTCGGGCGAGAGATCGAGGTCCGCGAGGGTGCGTACGGCCGTACGGAGCTGGCCCATGGTGGCTGCGGCCTCGATGCCGTGCCCGAGCACCTCGCCGACCACCAGGGCGACCCGGGCCCCGGACAAGGGGATGACGTCGAACCAGTCGCCGCCGAGTCCGGACAGTTCGTCGGCCGGCCGGTAGAAGGAGGCGGCGTCGACCGCCTCCTGTGCCGGTACGCCGTGCGGGAGGAGGCTGCGCTGCAGCACGAGTGCGGCGGCGCGCTCGCGGGCGTAGCGGCGGGCGTTGTCGAGGCAGACGGCGGCGCGGGCGACGAGTTCCTCCGCGAGCCGCAGATCGTCCTCGTCGAACGCCTCGTCGCGCCGCGCGCGGAAGAAGGTGGTGACGCCGAGGGTGACGCCGCGGGCGAGGATCGGCACGACGATCGCCGTGTGGGCGACGGGTTCGGCGGGGGTGGCCGCCCCTGCTGCGGTGGTCGTACGCGGGCCGGGGGTCTCGCCGGTGTCGGCGGTCTCCGGGGTGGGGAGGGCCGATTCCCTGGCGGCGGCGTCCAGCCGTGCGGCACGCCAGGGGCGGCCGTGGGCCAGGCAGCCGATCTGGGGCGACGCCGGCCGGTACGCGGCCGGCTCGCCCGGTTCCACGACCTGCTCGGCGGCGCGGGCGCGCACGGTCTGTCCGCCCGCGCGCACCAGTCGTACGGCGGTGGCGCCGGCCGTCGGGCCCGTGGGCGGTTCCGCGCCCCTGAGCACGGAGTCGAGGAGGTCGACGGCGACGAAGTCCGCGAGGCCCGGCACCGCCACGTCGGCCAGGTCCTGGGCCGTGGCCATGACGTCCAGGCTGCGCCCGATGCACTCGCTCGCCCGGGCCATCAGGGCCAGGCGCAGGCGCGCCCGGTAGCGGTCGGTGATGTCGACGACCGAGTAGCAGACCCCTAGGGCACGGCCGTTGTCGTCGTCGAGCCGGATGAACGACATGGCGTGGGCGTGGTCCCGGTCGGGATCGGCCCGGGTACGCCCCACGTGCTCGTACCCCATGACCGGCTCGCCGGTCTCCAGCACCTGGCGCATCTTCGCCTCGAGGAGGTCCGCGTCGAGCCCGGGCTGGATCTCCGCCAGGCGCCGGCCGCGGCGCTCCTCGAAGCGGCCGCCGCCGAACAGCTCCAGGGCCGTGTTGGACCAGACGCACCGCAGCTCGGTGTCCACGAGCGCCATGCCGACGGGCGACTGTCTGAGCATCCGCTCGAACAGGGCGGGCTCCATGTCCGGCCTGCGGGTCCGCTCCGCGCGCACGGCCATGGCCAGCCAGCGCGCCGGGCCGGCCTCTCCGGGGAGCGGCACCACGGTGACGTCGACGGGGACGCTTCCTCCGTCCCGGTGACGTGCCAGGAGCACGCCCGACCAGCCGCCGTCCCTCGCGCTGCTCTCGGCGATGGCGGGGAGGCGTGCGGCCTCGCCCGGGGCGAGGAGGGAGTCGACGTGTCTGCCCCTCAGCTCCGCCCCGGGATGTCCGAGCAGCCGCTCCGCCGCGTGGGGGCGCCCGACGACGGTGCCGCCCTCGTCGAAGAGAAGGACGGCGGAGTCGGCGACGGCGAGCGGCGCCGCCTGCCCGGTGGTGTCTGTGCCCTCAGGTCTCCCCACGGCCCTCGGCTCCGTTCTCACACCCCGTCCCTGTTCATCCCTTTTATCACAATATGAAATGATTCCTGTCGTGCCACCGGGTTCCCGTGTCACCCCTTCGGCGGACGGCCCGGGTTCCCGGTCGGCCGGAGAGGTTAGTAGCTGTTGGTCAGCTCTCGAAGACCGACGAGCAGGGAGGCGGGCAGCATGACGCGACCGAGGATTCTCGTGGTGGGCGCCGGGTTCGCCGGGGTCGCCTGTGTACGGCGCCTGGAGCGGCGTCTCACCGACAGGGAGGCGCGGATCTCGCTCCTCTCGCCCTTGTCGTACCAGCTCTATCTCCCCCTGCTCCCCCAGGTGGCGGCCGGGGTCCTGACCCCGCAGTCGGTCGCGCTGTCGTTGCGGCGCAGCGAGCGGCACCGCACGCGGATCATCCCGGGCGGCGCCGTCGGCGTGGACACCCGGGCGAAGGTCTGTGTCATCCGCACGATCACCGGCGAGCTCGTCGACGAGCCGTACGACCACCTCGTGCTGGCGCCCGGCAGCGTGACGCGCACGTTCGACATCCCGGGGTTGAGTGAGCACGCGCGGGGCATGAAGACGCTCGCCGAGGCGGTGTACATCCGTGACCACGTGATCGCCCAGCTCGATCTCGCCGACGCCGGGCAGGACGAGGAGGAGCGTGCGGCGCGGCTGCGGTTCGTGGTGGTGGGCGGCGGTTACGCGGGGACGGAGACGGCCGCCTGTCTGCAGCGGCTGACCCACAACGCGGTCAAGCGCTATCCGCGCCTGGACCCGAACCTGATCAGGTGGCATCTGGTGGATGTCGCGCCCAAGCTCATGCCCGAGCTGGGCGAGCGGCTGGGCAGCGCCGCGCTGGAGATTCTGCGCCGGCGCGGGATCGAGGTCTCGCTCGGGGTCTCGGTCGCCTCCGTGGACGACGAGGCCGTGACGCTCACCGACGGCCGGGTGCTGCCCAGCCGCACCCTGATCTGGACGGCCGGTGTCGCCGCGAGCCCGCTGATCGCCACGCTGGACGCGGAGACGCACAGGGGCCGGCTCGTGGTGGGCGCCGACATGGCCGTCCCCGGTATGGACGGGGTGCACGCCCTCGGCGACGCCGCGGCGGTGCCGGACCTGGCCGGGAAGGTGGAGGGCGCCGTCTGCCCGCCGACCGCCCAGCACGCCCTTCGTCAGGGCAAGCAGGTCGCCGACAACCTCATCGCGACGCTGCGGGGCGAGCAGACGTACCCGTACCACCACCGGGATCTGGGCCTGGTGGTGGACCTGGGCGGCCGGGACGCCGTCTCGAAGCCGCTCGGCGTCGAACTCCACGGCACACCCGCCCAGGCGGTCGCCCGCGCCTACCACTGGTCGGCGCTGCGCACCAACGTCGCCAAGACCCGGGTGATGACCAACTGGCTGCTCAACGCCGTGGCCGGTGACGACTTCGTCCGTACGGGATTCCTGGCGTCCAGGTCCGGCACACTGGCCGACTTCGAGCACGTCGACGCCTATCTCACGCCCGAACAGGTCCGCGCCCACACGGCCGCCCTGCGCGCTCGGTCCTGACACCGCGGTGACGCCGAACGCGGGCCGGCGGTGGCGGACCGTCAGAGCCAGCCGTTGCGGCGGAAGCTCCGGTGGAGCAGGAAGCACGCGACGACCATCGCTCCGACGACGAGCGGATAGCCGTAGGTCCAGCGCAGCTCGGGCATGTGCTCGAAGTTCATGCCGTACACCCCGCAGACCATCGTGGGGACGGCGACGATCGCCGCCCATGCCGTGATCTTGCGCATGTCCTCGTTCTGGGCGACGGTCACCTGCGCCAGATGCGCCTGCAGGATCGAGTCGAGGAGCGCGTCGAACGACGTGATCTGCTCCGTGATCCGGGACAGGTGGTCGGCGACGTCGCGGAAGTACGGCTGGATGTCGGCGGAGACGAGCGGCAGCGGCTGCGAGGCCAGGGTCTGCAGAGGGCGGTCGAGCGGTGTCACCGCCCGCTTGAGTTCCAGGAGTTCGCGCTTGAGCTGGTAGACGCGGCCGGCGTCGCCGCGGGACGCCTGTTCGCTGAAGACGGCTGTCTCGACGGCGTCGATGTCGTTCTGCACGGAGTCGGCGACGGCCAGGTAGTCGTCCACGACGTGGTCGGCGATGGCGTGCAGGACGGCGGCCGGTCCCTTGGCCAGCTGCTCGGGGTCGGCCTCCAGGGTCTCCCGCAGCGGGCCGAGCGAACCGTGCCTGCCGTGCCGTACGGTGATGACGAAGTCGGGTCCCGTGAAGACCATGAGCTCGCCGGTGTCGACGACCTCGCTGGTGGCGGTGAGCTCCTCGTGCTCGACGTAGCGGACCGTCTTGAAGACCGCGAAGAGCGTCTCGTCGTACCGCTCCAGTTTCGGCCGCTGATGGGCGTGCACGGCGTCCTCGACGGCCAGCGGATGCAGCCCGAACAGTTCGGCGAGACCGGCGAATTCCTCAACGGACGGCTCGTGCAGCCCGATCCAGACGAATCCGTCACCGGAGCCGCGGACCCGGCGCACCGCCTCGTCCGCGGGACACGCCCCCTTCTGCCGTGCCCCGTCCTCGTAGAACACGCAGTTGACCACGGAGCTCCCGAGCGGCGAGCGCGCCGGGTGGCTCAGGTCGACGGTCCGGCGGTAGGCACGGCGGACGGTGCGCCGCAGAGTGCGGATTATCGGCACGGTGGGCTCCTCGGGACGATCAGCGGCCAGTGTGCCACTCCTGACAATTGTCATGTCTTTCCTGTGAACAAGATCCTCCCGCGGGTGGAGGACCGGCCGAACCCTCACGACCAGGATGGAATCACCGCAGTCACCGAAGGAAGCAGGATCCACCCATGTCCTCACCCCGCCTGTACGCCGTCGCCGCGGCGACCGTGCTCGCCCTGTCCGCCGCGGCGTTACCGGCACAGGCCGCCGGCCTCGGCCCTGGCCACGGCTCCCCGGTCGCCGGCCAGGTCCAGTCCCAGTCCCAGGTCCAGGTCCAGTCCCTCGACCGTCTGGACCGCGCCGCGCTGCGCGGCTCGCTCGACGCCTTCCACAAGGCGGGGATGTACGGCGCCTATTCGGCGGTCCGCGACGGCTCCGCGCGGTGGCGGGGAGCCACCGGGTTCGCCGATGTCGGCACCCAGCGGCCCACGCGGCCCGACCTGGAGCACCGGATCGGCAGCGTCACCAAGACCTTCACGGCCGTCGCCGTGCTCCAGCAGGCCGCCGCCGGCCGCATCGATCTGGACGCTCCCGTCGGCCGGTATCTGCCCGACGTCGTTCCCGGTGAGCGGGGGCGGCAGGTGACCGTGCGGATGTTGCTCAACCACACCAGCGGGATCGCCGATTACGTGCTTCCCGCCTTCCCCGGCCTGCTGGAGAACCCCGGCAAGACCCTCGACGAGAACCGCTTCCGCGACATCGCCCCCGAGGAACTCGCCCGCCTGGGTCTCGCGGCGCCGCCCGTCGTGGAGCGCGGCACGTTCTCGTACGCCAACACCAACTACATCCTCGCGGGGCTGCTGCTGGAGCGGGTGACCGGCCAGGAGGCGGAGGCGTACATCACCCGGAACGTCATCCGCAAGGCCGGCCTGCGCCACACGTACTTCCCGCGCTCGGCGTCCCTCAAGGGACCGCACGCCCGGATGTACGAGTCGTTCTACGGTCTGATAGACCCGCCGCGCGACTACAGCGTCTACGACATGTCCTGGGCCGGCACGGCCGGCGCCATGGTCTCGACGACGAGCGACCTCAACGACTTCTACCGCGCGCTGCTCAGCGGCCGGCTGCTCGGCGCGGCGCAGCTGCGCGAGATGAAGACGACCGTGCCGGCGTACGAGACGGAGCCGGGCGAGGAGGCGCAGATGCGCTACGGCCTGGGCATCTACACGCTCAAGCTGCCGAGCGGCGGCTGGTACTGGGGCCACGACGGCGCCGTCTTCGGCGCGGGGACGTGGGCCCTGTCCACGGAGGACGGTCGCCGTCAGGTCGCCATCGGCTACAACCTGATGAAGTACCAGCGCTTCGACGACCAGGGCCGCCCGCTGCCGGACCCCGTGACCGCCGCGCTGTACGCGCACGTGGACGGGGCCCTGTCCGGGGCCGCGGCGGCCGCCCGCCGCGCGGCTCCGCAGCATCCGCCGGTCCTGCCCGACCGGCTGCTCGCCCCGGACGCACTGCGCCACGCGTCGCTGCGGTAGCGGCCGTTCGCCCGTGAACCGGTGCCCGTACCCTGCGTTCTCCCGCGCGGGGTACGGGTGTCATCATCACCGGTCATGAGAGCTCTTCTTGGTGTCGACCTGCCGGGATTCCGACTCGTCGAACCCGATGTCTGGGTCAGCGACGCGGGCGACGTGCTGTCGCTGCATTTCTTCGCGCTGCGCCCCGATCTGCCCGCGTCGCTGGACGACGGCCCGTCGCTGCGGGCCGCGTTGACCCGCATGACGGCGGACGCCGGCGGCGGGCTGATCGAGGCATCGGTGAAGTCGCTGGGCGAGCTGCCCGCGCTGCGTCAGATACTGAAGCTGCCGCTGCCGGGGCAGCCCAACGGGCAGGTCTTCATCGGTAGTTTCACCGTTCCGCGCGCGGAGTGCAGCACGGTGGTGAAGATCCAGGCACCCGAGCGCGGGATGACCGGGATGCGGGAGGCCATGGTGATGGCACAGGTCGGCCCCGGCGCGTTCTTCCGGGCCCATCCCTACGCCCCGGAGGTCACGGGCGGACTGCCGTTCCACGCCGCCGATCACGTGCAGTACGACGCCCAGTTCCCCGACCATCCGCTGACCCGGGTGAGGGGCGTGCTCGGGGCGCTCGCGGAGGGCGTCGAGGTGGTACCGGAGTTCGCGGCGCTGCCGCCCTTCACGGCCTGACGGAGCCAGGGATGTCCGCGGCCGCCGATGTGGACAGGCCGGCGACCGCGGTCCGGGTCCGTGTCCGGGTCCGGGTCCGTGTCCGGGTCCGGGATCAGTCCGCCACGGCCCGCAGGAGCGCCTTCGGACCGATGAGGGCGGTGGAGCCCGGGGCCGTACAGGCGTGGGCTCCGGCCACCGCGCCCAGTCGGGCGCAGTCCAGGACGTCGCGGCCCGCGAGCCTGCCGTAGAGGAAGCCGCTGACGAAGGCATCGCCGGCGCCGTTGGAGTCCACGACGGGCGCGTCGGGGGCGACCGCCGGGATGTGGTGCGGCGTGGGGCCCCCGTCCCTGGTCAGGACGTAGGAGCCGTCCGCCCCCGCCGTGGCGACCACGGTCCGCGCGCGGCCCTCGCGCAGGATCTCCCGCATGAGCGCCGTGGTTCCCTCGCCCGCGCCCGCCGCGCTGAGGAAGACCAGGTCGGAGCGGAGGGCGAACTCCCGGTGGTGGTCGGCCAGTCCGTCCCAGTCGTGCAGATCGGTGGAGACGGGGACGCCGAGGTCCTCGATGTCGTCGTACAGGAACCGGGCGAAGTTCATGATGGACACGTGGACATGGCGCGTGCGCCGCAGCCGGGGCAGGTAGAACTCCCGGGGCATGCGCAGGGAGGCCGGGTCCCGGGCGTCGTAGAAGGACATCCTGCGCCCGGTCGCGTCCACGAGGTTCACCGCGCGCCGGGTGCCGGCGGGCGAGATCACCGGGACGAACTCGACGTCCCCCTCGGCCATGCGCTCACGGACGAGCGCCCCGGTCCAGTCGTCGCCGACGCAGTCGAGCAGCACGACCTTCAGGCCGAGGGCGCGGGTGCCGAGGGCCACGTTTCCCCCGGTGTGGCCGGGCCACTCCTCGATCGGACCGACGGCGACCGAGTCGGCGAGCGGGACCGGCAGGGAATCGACACGGATGACGGTGTCCACTCCGCTGCCACCGATCACCACGACGTCGTACCGCGCGTGTTGTTGACTCACTGATCCGCCTCTCGGGTCCCGCCGCCACCATTGTGACTCCTCCGCCGGAAAACGCTCGCGCCCCATGAGGTGAGCCGTTGACTTCCGTCTGTCGCGGCGAGGTACGCCACGCGACGACGAGGGGAGCCGGTGATGGGGACCGAGGGCGCGCGGACGGACCCTCTGGGCTTGTTGCTCGACCAGTTCGACCAGGCCAGGGAGATGGCCCAGGTGCGGCTGACGGGGCTCGGTGACGAGGAGTACCTCTGGGAGCCGGTGGCCGGTTCCTGGTCGATCCGGCGCCGGGGCGAGGCGGCGACGCCCAGGGCGTACGGGCCGGGCGAGTGGGTGCTCGACAAGGGCGCACCGAATATCCCGGCGAGCGAGTACGCCGAGGTCGCCCGGCAAGCCGCGAGCGGCATGACGGTCGCCAAGATCGCCGAAGACTGGAGCGTGAGCGTCGAGCGGGTCGAGCAGGTCCTCGCCCACACCGGTGCGCCGGAGCCCGACGAAACGCCGGTCACCACCATCGCGTGGCGGCTGGGGCACCTGCGCTCCTGCTTCGCGGGTCAACGGGAGTGGTCCTTCGGTGAACGGCGGCAGGAGCCCCAGCTGCTGGTCGACTTCACCCCCTCCGCCGCCTTGGCACTCGAGCGGTTCTGGGCGCTGATCGACCGCCGGCGCGACAGCGTCGCCGCCCTCACCGACGAGCAGCTCGACACGGTCGGCTTCTCCCAGTACCCGTACGGCTCGGATTCCGACGACCCGTTCCTCGCGGTGCCGGCGGCGGCCAAACTCGAATTCATCCACCACATGGCCGAGATCGCGCTGCTCCGCGACCTGTGGCGGGCACGCTTCACCACGTCCGGGTAGGCCCGGGCGCGCGACGCGGGTGATCCCTCCGCGTCTGCGGCATGACCACCCGCGCCGCGGCCACACCCACGCCCAGCCCTCCCCCACGCCCGGCTCTCCGCCGGGCCGTCCTGTCTCGTGGGACACTTGCACCCCGCTAATGAAAACGATTATCGTCTTACTTGTTCGCGCACCATCAATCGTCTTCAAGGGGGGCTTCCTTTGCGTGCCTTCACGCGCACTCTCACCGTCGCCGGTTCCATCGCCGCGGCCATGGCCGTCGGCGGACTCACCGTCGCCCACGCGGCCGGAACGACTCTCTCCCAGGGGCATGTCGACGTACTCGACGTCGAGTACGACGGCGTGGGTCTCGAACTGCACGTGCACGACGAGTCGGTCACGCCGGACGTCGAGTACGCGCCGGCCGATGTGGTCCTCCGGGCGCTGCCCGCCTCGGCCTACACCGTGCCGAGCGGGACGTGCTACAGCCACCTGGGCACGGCCGGTTCCACCGTCTACCGGCTGCCGCAGGTGGAGAACACCAACCTCCTGTGGCCGGGCATCTCCGGCGAGCACCTCGCCACCGGCGTGTTCCAGAACGACAAGGTGCAGGTCAAGCTGGAATCCGTCACGGGTCCCGGAAAGCTCACCGTGTACAAGAACGGCCTGTGCCCGAAGAGCAACCGCTCCTACGACAGCGGTGACGCGACCCTCACCAACACCAGAGACGTCGCCGCGGGCGAGCACGACCACGCCAACTGGGTGTTCACCCAGGCCGGTTCGTACACCGCGACCTTCTCCGTCCGAGGCACGCTGACGAACGGCACACCGGTGGGTCCGACCTCGGCCACC
Organism: Streptomyces vilmorinianum; assembly: GCF_005517195.1. Classification (NCBI taxonomy): domain Bacteria; kingdom Bacillati; phylum Actinomycetota; class Actinomycetes; order Kitasatosporales; family Streptomycetaceae; genus Streptomyces; species Streptomyces vilmorinianum. The sequence continues at coordinate 3,919,044 of NZ_CP040244.1, forward strand.
TACACCTTCCAGGTCGGCTGATCACAGACACCGGGGGGCGGCCCGACCCGCCGCCGGGCCGCCCCCCGGCCCCGACTCGCCGAACCGCCCTCTCCCCTCGCTCCGAAGGAGACGCCCCCGATGCGGGCCTCGCTACCGCCACGTACGACGAGAGCCGCCGCTCTCACGGCCGTCCTGTCCCTGCTGGCCGCCGCGCCACTCGCGCGGGCCGCGGACACACCGCCCAGGGAGGCGCCCGCCGGGGAGAGGGTCGTGCTCGACGGCGGCCATCTGGACCTGGCGGCGCGGCTCCGGAACGGGCGGCTCGAGTACCTCGTCAAGGACGGGACGGTCGCGGGTCAGGCCGTCTGGCGTGAACCCTCCGACGTGCTGCTGCACTTCGATCCCCGCCACGAGATCGTCATCCCTCCGCGGGAGGAAGTGCCGCAGTTCGAGGGGTTCGGGGAACCCGGCGAAAGCCTCTGGGTCGACAAGGACTTCGAGTCGGAGGAAGGGCTGCTGTGGCCCGGCTGGAACACCATGGAGATCCTTCCCGCCGATGTCTCGGGACCGGTGAGCGTCACCTTCCCCGAGATCGAGGGCCCCGGCCGGTTCGTCCTCGGGCAGTGGACGGACGACCCCGACTGGGGCATACGGATCGGCGTCACCGTCGACGGCGCCAAGGCCGAACCGGGCTCCGTGTCCCTGCCGGCGTTCACCCATGCCCACCCGCTGTGGATCTTCGACACCGAGGGCGTCTACCGGATCACCATGGAGATGACCGCCACCCTGCCGTCCGGGGCCAAGGTCTCCGACCGGGAGACGCTGGCCGTGGTCGTGGGCGATGTGGATCCCTCGACCGTCGAGCCGGGCACCGGGACGCCCGCGCCGACACCCACCCCGACGCCGACGCCCACATCCACGCCCACCCCGACGCCCACGCCGACGTCGACGCCCAGTCAGACGCCCACACCCACACGGACCCCCACGGCTACGCCGACATCCACGTCCGCGCCTACGGACGGTCCGGCGCCGACGCCCACCCCGACCGGCCCCCCGACGCCGTCCGCCACTCCCCCGGTGACGTCCATGCCGACCACGTCCCCGGCCCAGGCGCCCACCGCGGCTCCCGCCCCGGGCGGCAGGCTCGCGTCGACCGGCGCGGGCGTCGCGCTCCCGGCCGGCATCGCCGTCGCCGCGGTCCTCGCCGGCGGCGCCGCCGTCCTGTACGTGCGTCGCAGGAAGGCCGCGTGATGAGGCGCACCCGCACGGCCGTCGCGGGCGCCGCGCTGGCCGCCGCGCTGGCGGCGGGCTGCGGTCCCGGCGGCTCCGGCGGCTCCGGCGGCGGCTCCGCGGAGCTGACGGTCTCCACCACCACCGCGATCATCGCCGACCTCGTGCGCAACGTGGGCGGGGACCGGGTCGACGTGCGCTCCGTCGTCCCGCACCACGGCGACCCGCACTCGTACGAACCGAGCCCCGGCGACGCGGCCAGGATCGCCCGCTCCGACCTCGTCTTCAGCAACGGCCTGCTCCTCGAGGAGCCCGGCATCATGAAGATGATCCACACCAACGCGCCCGAGGGCACGCCCAAGGTGCCGATCAGCGAGAAGCTGGAGCAGTACGGCGGCTCGGTCATCAAGCTCAAGGAGGACCTGGGCCTGGGCGTCCTCTGGCTCGGCTGGGCCGTCGAGGGGGAGGTCCCGGGCGACGGTACCCAGGTCCGTACGACGGCCACCGCGCTGGAGGGACCGGGCGACCTCCACGTGTACCTGACGGACACGCTCGGCACCCCGCAGGGATACATCGACTCCACCGACGGCTTCGACGCGAAGGACTCCTTCACCCTGCCGCCGGAGGCCCACACCCACGTCAACTGGGTGTTCAGCGAGCCGGGTACGTACCGGCTCACCGTGCAGGGCAGGACCGAGGCGCTGGACGGGACGACCACGCCGGTCGGCAGCGGCACGATCACCTTCGTCGTGGGCGGGACCGCGGCCCCGGTCGGCACGACCGTGCTCGACGGCGGCCACGCGGACGTCGCGCTCAACGCGCGGACCCGGTCCGTCCAGGTGCGCGCCGACGATCCGGCGACGGGGAAGCGGACGTACCACCCCGCCGACTCGGTCGTGCTCTCCGTGCCGGACCGGGCGAAGGAGACGGTGCCCGAGGAGGGCGCGTACCGGTTCCTCGGGAAGCCCGGCGCGGACATCTGGGTACTGCCGCAGGCCGTCATCGGCAAGCACGTGCACGGCGAGATGGATCCGCACGCCTGGGAGGACGTCGCCAACGCGGAGGCGTACGTACGCCGGATCGAGGCCGAGCTGATCAAGGCCGACCCGAAGGGCAGGGCGACGTACGAGCGCAACGCCGCGCGCTATCTGAAGCAGCTGGCCCAGTTGGACGACCACGTCGCCCGGACGCTCGCCGGCGTTCCGGCGGCCCACCGGAAGCTCATCACCACGCATGACGCCTTCGGCTACCTCGCCCACGCCTACGGCATGGAGGTCGCGGGCTTCGTGGTGCCCGTGCCGAGCCGAGAACCGAGCGCCGCGGAGGTCGAGAGGCTCCGCGACACCATCCGCGAGCAGAAGGTGCCCGCGGTCTTCCTCGAACCCAACCTGGCCGCGCGCGCGGACGTCCTGCGCCGCGTCGCCGAGGACGAGGGCGTCGGCATCTGCACGATCTACGGCGACTCCTTCGACGACACGGTCCACGACTACGTCTCGATGATGCGCCACAACGCGAAGGAACTGGCCCGTTGCCTGGGCCAGGAGGGGAGTTGAGCCCGATGAGGCTCGTACGGAACAGCAGGATCGCTCTCGCGGCGGCGGGCGCGCTGGCCCTCGGGGGGACGGCGATGACCGTCCCGCCGACGGAGAACACGGCGGAACACGCGGCGCAGGGCGCGCCCGTCGTGGCGCCGGTCACGCTGGCCGACGGCACGCTGAGCCTGGGGGCGGGCGGCGTCCTCGACGTCGACGACACCCATCGCGTGTCCGGGCCGGACGGCACGGACGTCTGGGAGCTGAGCCCGCTCTGGGACACCACCGGCCTGCCGGCCGGGGCCGTGCGCGGCGACGGAGTGCGCTGGTCGCTGACCGGCGTCGAGGGTCCCGGCACGCTGAAGGCGTACGCGGCCGAGGACGCGCGGGACGGTACGCCGCCCCTCGTACGGTTCGACAGCTCCGACGGCCTGCCGGACGGGTACGACCTGGCGGCGGGGGCACGAGGCGAGACGCGCTGGGCGTTCGACGCGGCCGGGACCTATCTGGTGACCCTGACGGCCGAAGCGGACACGGGGGCGGAGGGCAGCGGCCCGCTGAGCGCGGAGGTCCGATACACCGTACGGGTGGGGGACGCGGCCGTCGCCACCCCCGCCCCCACTCCCCCTCCCTCTTTCGAGGCTCCCGAAGTCCCGGAGGCTCCTGAGGTCCCGCTGGGTCCCGCCGTCGCCGAGCCGGCCGCTCCGGCCGCCGCGCCCCGGCTCGTGGCCGCGCCCGCCGAGCCGGTCGAGACCGCGCGGAAGGTCCTGGACGAGGGGCACATCGACATCGCCGCGCGCGTGGTCGACGGGACGATGCAGATCCATGTCAAGGACGGGACGGTCCCGGGCACGACGGTCTGGCGCGAGCCGTCCTCCGTCGTGCTGCACGTCAAGCCGGAGGCCCGCAGGACGGTTCCGGCGAACAAGGACTTCGCGTTCCTGGGCGCTCCCGGCGCACCCGTCTGGCTGCTCGACCAGGTGCAGCAGCCGGGGCTGCTCTGGCCTGGCTGGTCGACGGAGAACATCGCGGCGGGGGCCGCCAAGGGCGAGGTCGAGTTCAAGCTGGTGAAGGCCGAGGGCCCCGGGAACTTCGCGCTGTACAACTATGACGGCCTGTCCGGCGCGACGGTCCGGTTCGACAGCGGGGACGGGGTCCCGGACGCCTTCGGCGTACCGCAGAACACCCACGCGCACGGCGGCTGGGCCTTCGGCGAGGAGGGCGTGTACCGGCTGACGTTCTCGATGTCGGGGACCTTGGCGAACGGCGCGAAGGTCAGCGACACGGAGACGGTGGCGTTCGCGGTGGGGGCGACCGACCCGGCGAAGGTCCCGGCGGGCGGCTCCGACGGCGGCACGACGGGCGGAACGACCGCCGGCACGACCGCCGGCACGACCGCCGGCACGACCGGCGGGACGACCGGTGGCGCGGCTTCCACGGGCGGTACGTCGACGGGTGGCGGCGCCTCGACCGGTGGGTCGGCGACCGGCGGTACGACGGGTGGCGACGCGACCGGAGGTTCCCGCGCCGGAGGCTCCATGGCGTCCACCGGCGCGGGCTCCACCGTGCTCCTCGGCGGGACGGCCGCCGCGCTCGCCGTCGTAGGGACCGGTGCGGTCGTCCTCACCCGCAGGCGCGGCGCATGACGGCCACCGACGAGGAACTGCTGCGGATCGACTCCGTCTCCGTCGTCCTCACCGGCCGCACCGCCGTGGAGAACGCCTCGCTGACCGTGTCCGCGGGAGAACTGGTCGGCCTGCTGGGGCCCAACGGGGCGGGGAAGACGACACTGCTTCGCGCGGCGCTCGGGCTCACCGCGACATCGGCCGGCGCGATCTCCACGACCGGCCGGGTCGGCTACGTACCCCAACGCCACGAGTTCGCCTGGGACTTCCCCATCGACGTGGCGGGCGCCGTACTGAGCGGCCGTACGAGGGCGATCGGCTGGCTCCGGCGGCCGCGGGCCCACGACCGGGCGGCCGCGGACGCGGCCCTGGAGCTCGCCGGGCTGACCGCGCTGCGCCGCCGTCCCCTCGGGGAGCTGTCGGGAGGGCAGCGCCAGCGCGTCCTGGTGGCGCGCGCCCTCGCGTGCGAACCCCGGCTGCTGCTGCTCGACGAGCCGTTCACCGGCGTCGACGTCCCCACGCAGGAGTTGCTCGACGAACTCTTCGGCCGGCTGGCCGCCGACGGCAGAGGACTGCTGATGACCACGCACGACCTGGCGGCGGCCGCCCGCACCTGCAAGCGGGTGGTGCTCCTGAACCGAACGGTCGTCGCCGAGGGCGGCCCCGGTCTCCTCGCCGATCCGCAGCAGATGCTGCGGGCCTTCGGTCTCGACCGGGCGATCCGTCCGGAGGCGGTCGCATGAGCGAGCTGCTGGCCTTCTTCACCGACCCGTGGCAGCTGCCGTTCATGCGGCGCGCCTTCGCGGTCGCCGCGATCGTCGGCCTGGTGTGCGGGGTCGTGGGGGTCTACGTGGTCCTGCGCGGCATGGCGTTCATCGGCGACGCGGTGGCCCACTCGGCCTTCCCCGGGGTGGCGCTCGCGTACGCCTTCGAGGGCAATCTGCTCCTCGGCGGCGCGGCGGCCGGGGCGACGACGGCGGTCCTCATCGCCTTCGTCTCCCAGAACCGCCGGCTGAAGGAGGACACCGTCATCGGTGTCTTCTTCGCCTTCGCGTTCGGCCTCGGCATCGTGCTCGTGTCGACGCGGGACAGCTGGACCACGGATCTGTCCTCGTTCCTCTTCGGCCAGGTCCTCGCGGTCGACTCCTCCGACGTCTGGCGGGTCGCGGGCATCGGCGCGGTCCTCGTCGCCGTCGTCCTGGCGCTGCGCAAGGAGCTGGTCGCCGTCAGCCTCGACCGCGAGACGGCCAGGGCGGCCGGGCTGCCCGTCCTCCCGCTCGACCTGACGCTGTACTGCGTGGTGACCGCCACGATCGTCATGTCGCTGGAGGCGGTCGGCAACATCCTCGTCCTGGCCCTGCTGATCACCCCGGCGGCGACGGCCCGGCTCCTGACGGAGCGTCTGTGGGCGATGACGCTGCTCGCCTCGGCGATCGGCTGCGCCGGCAGCCTCGCCGGCCTGTACGTGAGTTACGCCTACGACCTCGCGGCCGGCGGATCGGTCGTCGTCGTGCTCACCGCCCTGTTCGCGCTGGTCTGGCTCCTCGCACCACGCCACGGCCTCGCGGCACGCCTGAAACCCGCCACCAGGACCTCGACCACGGCCTCGACCGCCGCATAGCGAGATGAACGGCCCAGGAGGGCCCGAAGGAGGGGACGCAGCACCATGTCCAGGACCCTGAGGCCGATCACGGCGGCCATGGTGACGGCCGCCTGCGCCGCCGCGTTGCTGGTCGGGTGCGGCGGCCCGTCCGGCCCCGACCGCGGGGCGCGGGGCGCACCGGCCGCGCGCGGCGAGCAGGACATCAACGCCCGGCCCGTCGAGGCGCTGCGCGACGGAGGCGCACTGCGCGTACCGGTGGACGCGCTGCCCACCAATTACAACCCTGTCCAGGTCAACGGTGCCCGCGTGGTGACCTGGCAGCTGGCCGAGGCGATCCTGCCGAGCGCCTTCACGGAGGCGCCGAACGGCGAACACGCCCTGAACAAGGCGTTCTTCACCTCGGCCAGGCTGACCTCGACGTCGCCGCAGGTCATCACGTACACCCTCGCGGACCGGGCGGTCTGGAGCAACGGCCGGCCCCTCACCTGGGAGGACCTGCGCGGCCAGTGGCAGGCGCTGAGCGGCCGGGACACGGCGTACGAGGGGTACAGCGACGTCGGGTACGCGGACATCGTGTCGGTCGAGCGGGGCGCCTCGGACAAGGTGGCCGTGGTCACGCTGCGCAGGCCGTTCGCGGAGTGGCAGGGGCTGTTCCGCCCGCTGGTGCCCAAGGAGCTGACGGCGTCGGCGCGTTCCTTCAACAAGGGCTGGCTGGAGGCGCCGTCGGTCACCTCGGGTCCCTTCGCCGTCGAGCGGATCGACCGGACCGGGAAGACCGTCACGCTGCGGCGCAACGCCTCGTGGTGGGCGCGCCGGCCTCCTCTGGACCAGGTCGTGCTGCGGGTCCTCGACCCGGCCGCCCGCGCCGACGAGCTGGCCAACCGGGGCATCGACGTCTATCCCATCGGCGCGGACCTCGATCTGTTCACCCGGGCGCGGGACATGCCGGGGGTGGAGATCCGGCAGGCGCCCGAGCGGCTGGCCGGGCAGCTCACCTTCAACGGGGCCGCGGGCGCCCCGCTCGCCGAGGAGCCGCTGCGCCGGGCCGTCGCCCAGGCCGTGGACCCGAAAGCGATCACCGACGCGCTCGTCGGCCGGATCGTCCCCGGGGCGAAGCCCGTCGGCCATCACATTCTGCCGCCGGGCGACCCCGGCTACCGGGACAACTCCGCGACGCTGCCCTTCGACGCGGCGGCCGCCGGCCGGGAGCTCGACCGCCTGGGCTGGAAGCCGAACGGCCCCTACCGGGAGCGCGACGGCCGCAGGCTCTCCCTGCGGCTGATCGGTCAAGCCACGCCCGTGGGACGCACGGTCACCGGCCTCGTCACCGAGCAGCTGCGGGCCGTCGGCATCGAGGCGCGCACGCGGACCGTGCCGCTGGAGAACTTCTACGACGGGTACCTGCTGCCGGGGAACTTCGATCTCATCGCGTTCGAGTGGACGAAGTCGGCCTCGCCGTTCGCGCACGACCGGCCGGTGTTCCAGAAGCCGAAGGGCGACGACTTCGGCAGCAACTTCGGGCGGATCCATGTGCCCGGGATCGACGAGCTGTACGACCGGGGTCTGGCCGAGCTCGACGCCGGCAAGCGGCGCGAGATCGCGAACCGGATCGACGTACTGGCCTGGAAGCATGCGCACCACCTGCCGCTCTACGCCGGCTCCGGCGCGTACGCGGTCCGTGCGGAGCTCGCGAACTACGGGGCGCGGGGCCTGGGTTCGTACGGTTTCGAGAGCGCCGGGTTCCTGAAGTGAGGCGGGCGGTGAGCGCGACGGCCGTCCACCTGGCGCGACGGCTCGCCTGGCGGCTGGGGCTGTGTCTGGCCGCCACCCTCACCGCGTATCTGCTGGCCTCCCTCAGCTTCGACCCGCTCGCGGAGCTGAGGGGGCACCAGCCGCGGCCGCCGCAGGCCGTCATCGACGCGCGGGCGCACCGCCTGGGGCTCGACACTCCCCTGCCGGCGCGCTTCCTGGACTGGCTGGCCGGGGTGCCGCGGGGCGACTTCGGGGAGACGGTCGGCGGGCAGCGGGTCGCGGACGAGCTCTGGCGCCGCTGCGGCACCAGCGTCCGGCTGTTCCTCGCGGGGAGTCTGCTCGCGATGGCCGCCGGGGTGGTGGTCGGGGTGTGGAACGCGCTGCGCAGCGGCCGGGTGAGCGACGGGGTGTCGCTGGTCGGCTCGCTCGTGCTGCTCTCGGTGCCGGTGTTCGTCCTGGGGACGGTCCTGAAGATGGCCTGGTTGCCGGTCAACGAGGCCGCCGGTACCCAGCTGTTGTACTTCTCCGCCGAGACCACGCCCGGTGCGGACCTGACCGGGTGGGCGGCGGTCGGCGACCGGCTGCGGCATCTGGCGCTGCCGACGCTGGCCGTGGCGCTGCCGCAGGCCGCCTTCTACAGCCGCTACCAGCGGGCGGCGATGCTCGACGTGCTCGGCAGCGACTTCCTCCGGGCGGCGCGGGCGAAGGGCCTGCGGCGCGGGACCGCGGTGGTGCGGCACGGCGTCCGGATGGCGTTGATCCCGATGGTCACCCTGTTCTCGTTCACCTTCGGGCTGCATCTGACGGGCGGGGTGTTCACCGAGCGGATCTTCGGCTGGAACGGCATGGGCGACTGGCTGCTCACCGGAATTCACGAGCAGGACGCCACCGTCGTCGCCACGGTCACGCTCTTCATCGCCGTCCTCGTCGTTCTGGCGGGGTGGCTCGGCGACGCGCTGCTTGCCGTGCTGGATCCGCGGATACGGAGGGCGGCCTCGTGACCACGGCGAGATCGGCGCCGGCTTCGCCGCCGGTCTCCGTGCCGGCTTCCGTTCCGGCTTCCGTACCGGCCCGGCTGGTGCGCAGTCCGCTCGCGCTCTGCGGCGCGGTCCTGCTGCTGTTCCTGGCCGGCGCGGCGGTCGTGGGGCCGTGGCTGTGGCCGTACGACCACGTCACCCAGGACCCGGGCGCGGCCCTGCTGCCGCCGTCCGCCGACCACTGGCTCGGTACGGCGCGGCTCGGCGAGGACGTCCTCGCGCAGTGCCTGAGGGGGCTGCAGAAGTCCCTGGTCATCGGGCTGCTCGTGGCCGGGCTCTCCACGCTGCTCGCGACGCTGGTCGGGCTGACGGCGGGGTACGCCGGCGGAGGGGTCGACCGGTCCCTGATGTGGGGCGTGGACATGCTCCTGGTCCTGCCGTCGTTCCTGGTGGTCGCGGTGCTCTCGCCGGCGCTGCGGGAGCGGTCCTGGCTGTGGATGGTCCTGGTCATCGCCCTCTTCCAGTGGATGCTCACGGCGCGGGTCGTCCGCGCCCGCGCGGTGGGTCTGCGCCGGCGGGAGTTCGTGACGGCGGCCCGCTTCATGGGGGCGCCGGCGGGGTGGATCCTGCGCCGGCATCTCGTACCGCATCTGGTGCCGCTGCTGGTGATCGACTGCACGCTGCACGTCGGCGCGGCGATCCTCGGCGAGGCGGGCCTGAGCTACTTCGGCTTCGGGATCCAGCCACCCGATGTGTCGCTGGGGACGCTGCTGGCCGTGGGGAGCGGTTCGGCGCTGACGTATCCGTGGGTGTTCCTGGCCCCGGTCGGCTTCCTCGTGGTGACGGTGACGGCCGTGGGGCTGCTGGGTGAGGCGCTGCGGCGCGTACTGGACGGGGAGGACGGTCATGGCGGGTGAGGAGGGGGCGCGGCCGCTCCTGGAGGTGACGGATCTGTCGGTCACCTTCGCCTCGGGTGCGTCGGGCATCGCGGGTACGGGGCGCGGGCGGGCGGTGCACGGGGTGGATCTGACGCTCGGGCGGGGAGAGGCGCTCGCCGTCGTGGGCCCCTCGGGTTCCGGGAAGTCGGTGACGGCCTCGGCTCTGATCGGGCTGGTGCCCGGGCGGGCGGAGGTCCGCGGGTCGGTGCGGTTCGACGGGGCTGAGCTGCTGGGCCTGCCGGACCGTGAGATGTCCCGGATCCGCGGGAGGCGGATCGGCATGGTGTTCCAGGACCCGCTGGCGGCGCTGACCCCTGTGACGGCGGTGGGCCGGCAGATCGCCGAGGCGGTACGGATCCACGGGAGGGTGCCGCGCGCGGCGGCACGGGAGCGGGCCGTCCGTCTCCTCGACCAGGTCGGGATTCCCGAGGCGGCCCGGCGGGCGCGGGCGTTTCCGCACGAGTTCTCGGGAGGGATGCGGCAGCGCGTGGCCATCGCCATGGCGATCGCCGCCGGTCCCGAGCTGCTCATCGCCGACGAGCCGACGAGCGCCCTGGACACGACCGTCCAGGCACAGATCCTCGATCTGCTGGACGACCTGCGGGAGGAGAGCGGCTGCGCGCTGCTGCTGATCACCCACGACCTGGGGGTCGTGGCCCGGTCCTGCGACCGGGTGGCGGTCATGCGCGACGGCACGCTCACCGAGCACGGCGAGGTGCGGGCGCTGCTGTCGGGTGACCGGCCGGCCGGGCCGGGCCTGGGCCAACTCCTCGATTCCACACGCCGTATGGAACGACCGGCCGTCGCGGAGCCCGCTCATGAAGGCTCGATGGCCGGGGGGCACGTGGCGGAGCCGGGCGGCGTGCCCGTGCTGCGGGTCGAGGGGCTGAAGCGTCACTACGCGCCCCGCCGCGGGAACCGCGGGCGCCCATTGCCGGTCCGCGCCGTGGACGGGGTGAGTCTCACCGTCCGGGAGGGCCGGGCGCTCGCGCTGCTCGGGGAGTCGGGGTGCGGGAAGACCACCACGCTCCACGAGATCCTGCGGCTGCGTCCGCCCGCCGCCGGCCGGATCGAGGTGCTCGGCCACGACCTCGCCGCGCTGACTCCGCGTGCGCGACGGGAGTTGAGGCACCGGATGAGCGTGGTCTTCCAGGACCCCTCGGCCTCGCTGGACCCCCGCATGCGGGTCGGTGACATCGTCGCGGAGCCGCTCGCCCTGCGCGGCGCTCCGCCCGCCGAACGCGAGCGCAGGGTCGAGGAGTTGCTGCGCCGGGTGGAGCTGCCCGTGAGCGTCGCGCAGGTCCGGCCGGGCCGGCTGTCGGGCGGACAGCGCCAGCGCGTGGCCATCGCGCGGGCGCTGTCCACCGGGCCGGAGCTGATCCTGCTCGACGAGCCGGTGTCCGCTCTCGACGTTCCCCTGCGGGCCGGGGTGATGGACCTGCTCGACGGCCTGCGCGCGGACATGGGGCTCTCCTACGTCCTGGTGTCCCACGACATCCGTCTCGTGCGCCGCTCGGCCGACGACGTGGCCGTGATGTACCTCGGGCGGGTGGTGGAGAGCGGCCCGGCCGGCGACGTGCTCGGGCGGCCCCGGCACCCGTACACCCAGGCGCTCGTCGACGCCTCGCCCACGACCGATCCGGTGCGCGAGCGCGGCCGCGACCGGGTGGTGCTGCGCGGTGATCCGCCGTCCTCGACGGGCGGGGACGCCGGCTGCGCCTTCCGGAATCGCTGCCCCCTCTTCCCCTCGCTCTCCGCGCGGGTGCGGGAGTCATGCACCGGGGAGCAGCCGCTCCTGCGGGAGGCCGATCCGGGCGCCGCCCGATACGTCGCGTGCCACGGCGCCCTCCACAAGCGGCGCACTGCATTCCTTCATTGAAAATGATTGTCGTTGCGTACTAGGGTCGAACAGGCCCCGCAGCGTGGTGAGTCCGCGCCGGGTCCACCCCTACGAGAGGACCGGGAGTCCGCACATTCATGAGCACTCCGCTGTATCTCGCCCCACGACTCGAGCCCCGGCTCGCGTCCCTCCTCGAAGACACCGCGCTCCTCCACCGGCTCACGCGTGCGCTCGGCTCACCGCTGAACATCGTGCTGCCCGACCAGATCGCCGAGAACGTCGGCCGGTTCCAGGAGGTCTACGACAAGCACCGGCTCGCCGGCACCGTCTACTTCGCCCACAAGGCCAACCGCTCCAGCGCGCTCGTACGGCGCCTCGCCGCCACGCCCGCCCATATCGACATCGCTTCCTTGCGCGAGCTGCAGCACGCGCTCGGCTGCGGCTTCGCGCCGGAGCGCATCATGGCGACCGGCCCGAAGAGCCCCGAGTTCCTGTGGCTGGCCGCACGCAGCGGTGTCATCGTCAACGTCGACTCCGCCGGCGAACTCCGTACGCTCGCCGCTCTCGTCGAGGAGCACCGGCTCCCCGCCGTACGCGTCCTGCTCAGGCTGTCGGACTTCGACAGCACCGGGGTCACCGTGCTGAGCCGGCGCAGCCGCTTCGGCACACCGGCCTCCGCGGCCACCGGACTCCTCGACATCCTGGACAAGCACCGCGAGTCCCTCGACTTCCTGGGGGTCGCCTACCACCTGGACACCATCGGAGCGGCCGAGAAGGCCACCGCGTTCGAGGGCTGTCTGCGGGTGATGAACGAGTGCGCCGCCAGGGGACTTCGTCCCCGCGTGGTCGACATCGGCGGCGGCTTCGGCGTGGACTACCTCGCCGACGGCGCGCAGTGGGAGGCGTACACCTCGGAGCTGACCAACGCGGTGCTCGGCCGGCGGCCCGCGCTGACGTGGCAGGGGCACGGGTACGGGCTGCGCAACGAAGGCGGGACGCTGCGAGGCGCGCTCGGTCTCTACCCGGCCCATCGGCCCGTGTCCGGTCCGCGCTACTTCGACGAACTCCTCGCGACGCGCGGCCAGTCGCTGGGCCGCCCGCTGGCCACGCTGCTCCTGGAGAACCTCTACGACCTGCACATCGAGCCGGGCCGCGCCCTGGTCGACCAGTGCGGTGTCGCACTCGCCCGGGTCCTGGAGGTCCGCGACACTCCGGGCGGGGACTGTTTCGTACGTCTGGAGATGAACGCCTCCGACGTCAGCCTGGAGGAGCACGGCGTCCTCATGGACCCGGTGCTCGTGCCGCGGCCCGGCGCGCACGGGGAGGACGACAGCGGGCCGGTCGGCGTGTACCTGATCGGAAACCTCTGCCTGGAGGCGGACTTCCTCACCCGTCGGCAGGTCTTCCTGCCCCGGCGCCCGGCCGTCGGCGACCTGCTCGCCTTCGCCAACACCGCCGGCTACTTCATGGATTTCAGCGCCGACCACGCGCTGCACCAGCCCATCGCCCGCAAGGTCGCCGCCTACAGGGACGGCGACAGCTGGCAGTGGTGCCTCGACGAGAACTACTGGCCCATCACTTCCACGGGGGAAGACTGTTGAAGTACGACACCATCACCGATGCGATCGGCGATACTCCGCTCGTCCGCATAGCACCGGAGATTCACGGACTGCGTCATATCGATCTCTACGCCAAGCTGGAGATGCTCAACCCCTTCGGCTCCGTCAAGGACCGCGCGGCCTGGAACATGGTCCAGCCGCTGCTCGCGGCCGGCTCCGACCGGGACGGCGACGGCGCGGGCGCGGGCACGCGTACGGTCGTGGAGCTGTCCAGCGGCAACACCGCCAAGGCGCTCGCCGTCATCGCCGGCATGCACGGGCTGCCGTTCAAGAGCGTCACCAACCGGATGAAGGTCCCCGAGATCAAGGACCTGCTGCTGCTCCTGGGCGCGGAGATCGAGGAACTCCCCGGGCAGGCCGAGTGCCTGGACCCGACGAACACCGAGGATCCGCTCACCAAGATCCACCAGATGCTCTCCGCCGACGGCGAGAGCTACGTGCACACGGATCAGTACTACAACCCGCTGAACATCGAGGCCCACCAGGCGGCCACCGGCCCCGAGATCGTGAAGGACCTGGGCGGGCGGGCCCCGGACTACTTCGTGGCCGCGGTCGGTACGGCGGGCTCCTCGACCGGCACCGTCCGCGCCCTGCGTGGCCACGACCCGAACGTCGGCGTCATCGGCCTGGTCGCCCACAAGTCGGACTTCATCCCGGGCATCCGGAACATCGACGAGGTCCACGAGGTGGGCCTCTTCGACCCCGCCACGTACGACACGATCGAGTCCGTCTCCGCGGACGAGGCCATCGACGGCATGCTCACGCTCGTCCGCCGCTGCGGCATGCTCGCGGGCCCCACCGGTGGCGCCGCCTACTTCGGCGCGGTCCGCCATCTGCGGGGCATCGACGAGGAGTTGACCGGCGAGGAGCGCAGGACCGCCGTCTTCATCGTCTGCGACCGCGTCGAGAGCTATATGAGCTACGTACGGCAGCGGCGGCCCGAGCTCCTGCGGCAGCCCGCCCGCCGCAACTCCGTCGCCACGCTCACCAAGGCCGAACTCGCCGCCGCCACCACGATCGACGCCGCGGGGGCCCGGCGGTGGATCGACGAGGCACGGCCGCTCGTGGTCGACCTGCGGGGCGCCTTCGCCTTCGACGCGCTGCACATCCCCGGCTCGGTGAACATCGTGGACGAGATCTTCGCGGAACTCCTGTACGGCGGGCTGCCGTTCGGCCGCAGCCGGCCGGTGCTGCTCGCCTGTCCGGTCGGCGAGCAGTCCGTGCGCTACGCCGCGCTGCTGACCCGGATGGGCCACAGCGACGTGCGCAGTCTCGAGGGCGGCATCATCGCCTGGCGCGACGCCGGCGCTCCGCTGGTGAGGGACTGACATGACACTGCCTCTCGACACCATGTCCGCGCCCGCGCCGCCGCTCGCCGAGCTCGCCCCCTGGCAGGCTGAGTTGGGCGCCCAGTTCCCCATCGTCACAGGCCACCCCGACGTGCGGTACCTGGACAGCTCCGCCACCGCCCAGAAGCCGCAGGCCGTCCTCGACGCCGTGCACCGCTATCTGACCACCACCAACGCCAACGCCGGGCGGGGCACGTACCCGTGGGCGAACCGGACCACGGAGATCGTCGAACAGGCCAGGGAGCGGCTGAAGGCGTTCCTGCGCGACCCCTCGCCGCACCGGTCCACGGTGCACTTCACCAGCGGGACGACCGAGGGCCTGCGCACCGTCGCGCGCGACTGGCTCACCTCGTACCTGCGTGACGGCGACGAGATCGTCGTCCCGTTCGCCGACCACCAGGCCAACGCCGTGCCGTGGCTGGAGGCCCAGCGGCTGCTCGCCGAGCGCGGCGTGCGGATCGCCGTACGGGAGATGCCGTACGAGACGGACTCCCGCGACTACGACCAGGAGGCGCTGGCCCGACTGGTCACCGCCCGCACGCGGTTCGTGGCCGCCACCCATGTCCACCACGTCTACGGCGCCGACATGAACGTGCACCGCATCCGTGCCGTGGTCGGCCCCGATGTCGTCGTCTGCCTGGACGCGGCGCAGAGCATCGGGCACAAGCCCGTGGACCTGGGCGCCCTCGACGTCGACTTCGCCGTCTTCTCCGGCCACAAGGCGATGGCCCTGCCCGGCGTCGGCGCCGTCTGGGCCCGGGGGGCGCGCGGGCCCGCGTTCGAGCCGGGAGGGTGGAGCGGCAGCCCCAACACCAGCGGCGTCGTCAGCCTGCACGCCGCGCTGGACTGGCTCGAGGACGCGGGCCTGGAGCGGATCGAACAGTGGACCGTCGGGCTCGGCGTCCGCCTCACCGACGGGCTCAGCAGGCTCGGCTCGTACGAGGTCCTCGGCTGCCCGCTCAGCCTCACCGCCGAGTCCACGGTGCAGCGCCGCCAGGGCATCGTCACCTTCCGGCACCGCTCCATCGGCTCCAACGACCTGGGGTTCATCCTCGCCAGCCACGGGCTGATGGTCCGCGCGGACGGTCACTGCCAGGGGCACGCGGGCGAGAAGGACTCCTCGGTCCGGGTCAGCCTGCACGTCTACAACACCCCCGACGACATCGACCACCTGCTGGAGGTCCTCGCCGGCCTCGACCGGGAGAGCTGAGAGAACCGATGCGAGACGACAACGCCGACGACCAGGGCGGGGAGAAGGCCCCGGTCGTCATGGTCGACGTGTACGCGCCGACGCTGCGCCTGGCCCGTGCCTTCCAAGAGGAGGGCCACCCCGTGGTCCGGGTCCAGAGCACACCGGAGGTACCCCCGGTCTACCGGAGTTCCTTCCGCACCGAGGAGTTCGCCGACGACATCGTCCACTACGGCGCCTTCGAGACCACGCTGGCGGCGGTCGCCGCGCACCGGCCGGCCGCCGTGCTCACCGGCGGCGAGCTGGGGGTGGAGCTGGCCGACCGGCTCAGCGCCGCCCTCGGCCTCGCCACCAACGGCACCCGGCTCAGCGCCGCCCGCCGCCACAAGCACACCCAGATCGAGACGATCAAGGCGGCCGGACTGCCCGGCACCCGCCAGCACCTGGCCGTATCGGCACGGTACGCCGCCGACTGGCACCGCGAACTCGGCGGCCGGGCCGTCGTCAAGCCGGTCCGCAGCGCGGGCAACGATCACGTCAGCTTCTGCGCGAGTCCGGAGGAGACCGCCGCCGCCTACGAGAAGATCATGGCCGCGACGAACATCTTCTCCTTCCGCAACGAAGGCGTCGTGGTGCAGGAGCACCTGGAGGGCACCGAGTACGTCGTCAACACCGTGAGCCGCGACGGGCGTCACCGGTGCACCGACGTGTGGCGGTACATGAAGATCTCCGCCAACGGCGTCACCGACCGCATCAGCGCGGCGGTCTCCACGCACCCCGGCTCCGCCGAGCGCGCCCGGCTGGTCGAGTACGGCTTCGACGTGCTCGACGCCCTGGAGGTCCGGCACGGGCCCGCCCATCTGGAGATCATGCTCACGCCGGACGGGCCGCGTCTGGTCGAGGCGGGCATCCGGCTGTGCGGGGCGGACGCCGCGTACTTCGCCCGGCTGGCGGCCGGCGAGTCGCAGATCGAGCGGACCGTCGACGCCTATCTACGCCCGGAGCGTTTCCTCGCCACCGTCGGGGACGCGCACCGGGTGGAACGGCACGTCGCCATGGCCTATCTGACCTCTCCGGTCAGTGGCACGCTCGCCGGGTATCCGCTGCTGCCGCAGGTGGAGGCGCTGGAGAGCTTCCACAACGTGCACATCGCCGTCCCCGAGGGAGGGCGGCTCCCGCTGACGGTCGACGACACGACCGAGCCGATGATGATCGGCCTGGCGCACGCCTCGGAGCATGTGCTCGCCAGGGACCTCAACACCGTGCACTACCTGGACGGTGCGGGGTTCTACCGCCTGGCGGACCCGGGAGGCGCCGCGTGAGGCGGCCGCACGTCGTGGTCCTCCACCGGTGGCGGGCGGACTACGCGCACTACGACCGGTACGTCGACCACGAGGCGTACACGGTCACGTATGTCACCACCGAGGTCGGCGCGACGGCCGTGCCGGCCCCGGCGGCCGAGGTCGTCGTCGTGCCCGCCACCGACGACCTCGCGCGGATCCGCAAGGAGGTCGACGCTCTCGCCGCCCGCCACGGGGCCCCGCGTTCGGTGGTCGCGCTCAAGGAGGACGATCTCCTGGTGGCGGCCCAGGTGGCCCTGGAGTGGAACTGCCGCGGCAGACACCCCTCCGAGCTGCTGCCGTTCCGGGACAAGCAGCTGATGACGGCGGCCGTGGCGCGCGCGGGGCTCGCGGTGCAGCCGACGGCGCCGGCGCCGCACGCGGCGGCCGTGCGCGACTTCGCGCGTATCCACGGCTGGCCCGTCGTGGTCAAGCCGGTGGCGTCCAGCAGCAGTGAGGGGGTGGTCGTCGCGGCGGACGAACGGGACCTGGACACCGTGCCGTTCGCCGAGGACCGGCCACTGATCGCGCAGGCGCACAACCCCCATCCCGTCCACCACGTGGACGGCGTCTTCGACGGCCGCGAGCTGCTCTGCTGGAAGGCGTCCCGCTACCTCGACTCCTGTCTGGGCTTCCGGCACGGGTCCACCCTCGGCTCGGTCGAGGAGGACCGGGCCGAGGTCGTGGCGGCGGTCGGCGACTTCGCCCTCCGGGCGCTGCGCGCGCTGACCTCCTCCCCCACGCCCTTCCACCTGGAGGTGTTCGTGGACGCGCAGGCGCCGTCGGGTCCCCGCGTGACGTTCCTGGAGGTCGGTGCGCGCGTGGGCGGGGCGGAG
Organism: Streptomyces vilmorinianum; assembly: GCF_005517195.1. Taxonomy (NCBI): domain Bacteria; kingdom Bacillati; phylum Actinomycetota; class Actinomycetes; order Kitasatosporales; family Streptomycetaceae; genus Streptomyces; species Streptomyces vilmorinianum. The sequence continues at coordinate 3,936,856 of NZ_CP040244.1, forward strand.
ATCCCGTACGTGTGGCGGGAGGTGCACGGGTACGACCTGATGGAGGCCGCGTTCCGGATCGCCCTGGGCGAGGAGCCGCCGCCCTGGGCGCCCGCGCCCCGGGCGGAGACCGCCGGGTGGCTGCTGGCGCCGGCCCCGGCGGCCCGCCCCTGCCGGATCACCGGCGTCATCCCCATGACGGGCCGCCGGCCCGGGCCGTACGCGGAGGAGCTGCTGCGCCCCGGCGACGTGCTGCCCGCCGCGGACGCGTACTACGAACACGTCGGGGGCCGGTTCCGCTTCCGCGGTCCGGACAGCGCGGCCGTCCAGGCCGCCGTCGAGGCGACCGCGCGCGATTTCCGGGTGACGGGTGAGACCTGCGAGACCGGCGCGGCCGGGGCGGGCGACGTGACCGGCGCGGCCGGCGCGGCCGGCGCGGCCGGCGCGGCCGGCGCGACCTCTGGAGGCACACGATGACGGGCATGGCCCAGTACGCGCGGCTGTGGCGGGTGCCGGGGGCTCCCCTGCTCCTGGTGGGCGGAGTCGTCGCCCGCCTCGGGCAGGGCGTCACGGTCCTCGCCTGGCTGCTCCTGGTGAAGGAGACCACCGGGGGGTTCAGCGAGGCGGGTCTGGTGGGCGCCACGATCTCGCTCGCCACGGCGGCTACGGCGCCCGTCGCCGGACGTCTCGCGGACCGCTACGGCGCGGGCCGGGTCCTGCCGCTGTACGCCGCGGCCTACGCCGCCCTCCAACTGGTGCTGCTCGCCGCGGTCCTGGCCCGGCTGCCGCTCGGCGTGCTGTGCGGCGTCGCCGCGCTCTCGGGCGCCGCGTTCCCCGCGATCAGCCCCGCCCTGCGGGCCGCGTGGACCACGCTGACCAACGAGGAGAGCGGGCGCGGCGGCGTGCGGCAGGCCGCCATGGCGGCCGAATCCACCCTGTTCGAGCTGGTCTTCGTCGTCGGGCCGCTGCTGTTCTCCGCCTTCATGCTCCTCGGCACCCCGCTCGGCGAGGCACTGGGCACCGGTGGCGGTACGGCGGGTCCCGCGGCCGCCCTGGTCTTCGCCTCGCTGTGCACCGGGTTCGGCACGTTCGTGGTGGCGCGGGGGCAGGCCATGCGGGCGCTGCCCTCGGGCGGTACGAAGGGGGCCCGCGGGATCGGTCCGCTGCGGGAACCCGCGTTGCGGATGCTGCTGCTGTGCGCGGCGGGCATCGCGTTCTCCTTCGGCGGTTCGCCCGTCGCCATCGCCGCGTACACCAAGGCGCACGACGGGGCCTCGGCGGAGAGCGTGACCGGGATCCTCATCGCCGTGTGGAGCATCGGCAGCGCGGCGGCGGGCCTGTGGTACGGCAGCCGTACCTTCCGCGGTTCCCTCGGCCGGCGCTTCCTGGCGCTGCTCGCCGCACTCGCCGCCGGGTACGCAGTATGGGCCCTGATGCCGAACTCGTACGCCCTCGGCGCCGTCCTCTTCGTCTCCGGCGCCGTCATAGCCCCGGCGCTGACGGTCGAGGCCGAGCTGGTCTCCCGGGTCGTGCCCGAACGCATGCTGAACGAGGCGTACACGTGGCTCACCACAGTCAACCTCTCCATGGCCGCGCTCGGCTCCGCGGTCACCGGTGTCGTCGTCGACCGGCCGGACGGCCACATGTGGGGCTTCCTCGCGGCCGCCGCGGCGACCGCCGTCGCGGCCGTGGTCGCCGCGACGGGCACGCTCGAAGCGCCCGCCTCCCCCGAACCGGCACCTACTGCACCGCCTGCAGCGCCTGCACCGCCCGCACCAACCGCACGAACCGCACGAACCGCACGAACCGCACGAACAGCAAGGACGCACCATGGCACGGAAAGTGACGGCTGACCCGGCCCGTCTCTGGGTGGACCGCTGGGAACGCCAGCAGGAGCTCTACGCGACCGCCCGCGAGGAACGCTTCCACGTCGTCGGGGACGTGGTCGCCCACAGCACACGCGGGACGCGGCGTCCCGTCGTCGCCGATCTCGGCTGCGGACCCGGCTCGCTCGCCGCCCGGCTGGCGGCCCGGCTCCCCCACGCCCGCGTCCTGGCGGTCGACCACGACCCGCTGCTGCTGGCCCTGGGGAGTGCGGTGCACGGGGAGGCGGTCCGGTTCGTCGACGCTCCGATCGGCGCCGGGCCCTGGGCGGCGGCGCTGTCCGCCGTCGGCCCGCTGGACGCCGTGGTCTCCACGACGGCGCTGCACTATCTGCCCGTGGACGTCCTGGCCACGGTGTACGAGGAGGTCCACGAGCTGCTGCGGCCCGGTGGGGTGCTCGTCAACGCCGATCATCTCTTCCCCGAGGACGACGAGATCGGACGGCTCGCCGCCGCGGTGGCCTCGGGCCACGACGCACGCCGCGGAAGCCGGCCGCCCGAGGACTGGCGGGGATGGTGGGCGGGCCTGGCCGCCGACGGCCGGTTCGGGGAGCTCCTCGCCGAGCGGGAGGTCCGTGGCCTGGACCTCGGCAGCGACAACGGCCTGACGGCGCAGCAGCACACGGAGCTGATGCGCAAGGCGGGCTTCGGGGCGGTGGGGTGCGTCTGGCGGTACGGGCACAGCTGCGTCCTCACCGCGGTCCGCACGCGCGGCACCCCGTAGAAGGCGCCCCGGGAGTCGCAGTGGCGTGACGCCGGATCTCTCAGGAATGATCCGGATATGAGCGAAAAGCCTGTTGTCGTCGGTGTGGACGGTTCCGAGCACAGCCAGCGGGCCCTGGAGTGGGCTCTGAGCGCGGCGCAGGACCTCGACACCCCTCTCCTCGTCGCCCATGTGCGCTCCGAGGCCTTCCAGCTCGGGGCCGCGCGCATCGCCTCCCTCGGCGAGGTCCCCGAGATCCCGGACGCCGTGGTGGACGGCGTCCGCGCCTGGATGGAGGAGCGGGGCCTGACCGTGCCCGTACGGTACGAGTCGCTCGACGGCACCGTGACCGACGCCCTGCTCGGCGTGGCCAGGGCCGGTCGGATGCTGGTCGTCGGCTCGCGCGGGCGGGGCGGCTTCAAGAGCCTGCTGCTCGGCTCCACCAGCCGGGCGCTCGCCTCCTCCGTGCCGTGCCCGGTGGTCGTCGTTCCGCACGAGGCGAGGGCGGCGTCGCTGGAGAGCGGAACGGAGGCGGGCCGGATCCTGGTCGGTCTCCACCCGGAGGAGACCGCCGACGAGGTCCTCGACTTCGCGTTCGAGGCCGCGGCGCAGCGGGGCGTGGCCCTGGAGGTGGTGACCGCCTACCGGCTGCCGCCCTCGCCGGTCATGCTCGCGAGTCCGCCCGCGCCGATGCTGCAGGTGCCGCCGCTCATGCCCGCGGACGACACCACCGATCTCGTACGGGACACGACGCAACGGCAGGAGGAGCGTCTGCGGCCGTTCACCGAGCGACATCCGGACGTCGAGGTCGTCTCCGACGTCGTCCCGTCGGACGCGGCGGGGCAGCTCGTCGAGGGCTCCCGGGAGGCCGGGCTCGTCGTGGTGGGCCGTCATCGCCGGCACCGGATCGAGTCGCTCCTCATCGGGTCGGTCGCCCATGCGGTTCTGCACCACGCGCACTGCCCGGTCGCGGTCGTTCCGCATCCCGCCGCCTGAGCCTCGACGTGCGCTGTGGCGCTGTCGAAGCGATTCGACAGATTGACCCAACGCCTGGACACCCGCGAAGCCTCCGAGATACGGTCTAGCTGTTCAGAGCCCTTCTCATCCAGAGCTGTAGAAATCGAAGCGCTTCACAGGATCGGGAGTGTGGATGGTCACCCTTGCCGAGGTAGCCCGGCACGCCGGGGTGTCGGCCAGCACGGTGAGCTACGTCCTCAGCGGCAAGCGGTCCATCTCCGCCGTCACCCGGCAGCGGTCCGCGACAGCATCGAGCGCCTCGGCTACCACCCGCACGCCGGGGCCGCGCGCTGGCCAGCAGCAGGTCCCGCATCATCGCCCTGATGGTGCCGCTGCGCACGGACATGTACGTGCCCGTGATGATGGAGATCGCCATCGCGATCCCAGCGGAAGTCCGACCACTGGTAGGCGCGCATCCAGAAGCAGTCGAAGTGGAAGACGGAGAGCGGAATGTCCCGCTCGGCCATGCCGTCGACGAAGGAGGCGACGGTCGCCTCGTCGTAGGGCGTGGTGCGGGACGTGGTCAGCCGCAGGCCGAACGACCAGGCCGTTCTTGACGATCGGGGTGAAGCGTTCGCCGAGTCCGTAGACGTTCTCCCCGACGCCCAGGGCGAGTTGGGCCATCATGTGGTGGGTTCCGTCGCCGGTGGTGACGAAGCGGTGCCCTTGCGTCCTGTCGAGGTCAGGGCGCGGCCGTCGGCGCCCAGGAACTCCAGCGCCCAGGGCGCGGAGCGGTCGAGGCGCAGGGTGAGCGGGCCGCTCGTCAGCTCGGTGACCGGGCCCTCACGGCGAACGGCGGCGGTTCCCGTGCCCTCCCCGGGCAGCGCGAAGTCCGGCCCGCGGTGGGCCTTTCCCGCGTGGTGGGTGAGGCGGACGCCGATCACGCCCTCGGCGGGCGAGAAGCATTCCACCGTGATGAGGGCGGAGTTGAGGGTGTCACCCCGCGTCTCGACCCGTTTGACGGACGCGTACGCCGTGAAGTGGTCGGTGCCGGGCTGCAGATCGCGTACCTCGGTGGCGTACGAGGCGTGAACACCCTCGCGCATCAGCCAGAAGCCGTCGGTGAACTTCATCGTGGTCCTCGAGAAGGGGGGTGCGAAGGGGGGCGGGTCAGGCGAGGAGGCTCGGGGCGGCCCGGTCCAGGACGCCGGCGATCCGGTGCCAGGTCTCCTCGTCGCGGGCGACCGGGGGGAGCGTCTCGCCGTCTCCGGTACCCCAGGCGGTGGCGAGCGCGACCGGGTCCTCGCCGGTCGCGGCGGACGCGGCGAGGGCGGCGGCGCCGAGGGCGACGAGTTCGCTCGCGGCCGGGACGACCAGGGGCCGGCCGGAGAGGCGGCGGACGGTGTCGGTCCAGGCGCGGCCCTGCGCGCCGCCGCCGATCAGGCGCAGGGGGCGCTCGCGTACCTCCTTGTCGGAGGGGTCGAGGCCGCAGGCGGTGAGGAGTTCGTCGAGGGCGCGCAGGACGGTGAAGGCGGCGCCCTCGTAGGCAGCGCCGAGGATCGCGCGGGGAGTGGTGGTGTGGCGCAGGCCGGTGAGCAGGCCGGTTGCGTGCGGCAGGTCGGGGGTGCGTTCGCCGTCGAGGTAGGGCAGGACGACCAGGCCGTCGCCCGGGGCGGTGTCCTCGCGGTCGAGGCCGAGGAGCGCCGCGAACCTGTCGACGGCCAGTGTGCAGTTGAGGGTGCAGCCGAGGGGCAGGTACGTGCCGTCGGCCGCGGCGAATCCGGCGAGGCCGGGTGCGGCGGGGCGGGTGCGGGTGGCGGCGAAGACGGTGCCCGAGGTGCCGAGGCTGACGACGGGGTGGTCGAGCAGTCCGGCGCCGCCCAGGCCGAGGCCGACGGCGGCCGCCATGTTGTCCCCCGTGCCGGCGGCGACGGCGACGCCGGCCGGGAGGGCGAGGGCGCGGGCGGCGGCCGGGGTGAGGGTGCCGACGCGGGTGGCCCCGCTCGGGGCGACGACGGGCAGGAGGTCCGGGTCCAGGGCGAGGAGCCGGAGGATCTCCGGGTCGTAGGCGGAGGTCGCCGTGGAGTACCAGCAGGTGCCGGAGGCGTCCCCGGGGTCGGTGGCGGCGACGCCGGACAGGCGCTGGGTCAGGAAGTCGTGGGGCAGCCGGACGGCCGCCGCGGAGGCGGCGACGGCGGGTTCGTGGGTGCGCAGCCACTGCCACTTGGCGGCGGTCATGGAGGCGACGGGCAGGGAGCCGGTCCGGGCGAGCCAGGGGTCGGGGCCGCCGAGGGCGGCGGTGAGCTCGGCGGCCTGGGGCGCGGAGCGGGTGTCGTTCCAGAGGAGGGCGGGGCGCAGCGGGCGGCCGGCGGCGTCGAGGACGACCAGGCCGTGCTGCTGTCCGGCGACGGCGATGCCGGTGACGGCCGAGGGGGGCACGTCCGCGGCGGCGAGGCCGGCGGCGACGGCCTCGCGGAGCGCGGACCACCACTGCTCGGGGTCGCTCTCCCGGGCGCCGTCCGTCCCGGTCACGGTGTGCGGGGCGCGGCCGACGGCGAGCAGGGCGCCGGTGGCCGCGTGCACGACGGCCGCCTTGGTCGACTGGGTGGAGCTGTCCACGCCGATCACGACCGGGGGCGCGGGGGGCGTCGCCGCCATGGGGCCTCACCTTTCCTCGGGCTTCGGCCGGTGCTCGTCCGGCCGCGGCTCTGGCGCGGTGTCGCACCGTGCCGTATTAGTTATCTCAGAAAACAAATACGGCGACCAGACCTCGCCGCATCTCGATTTCCCCCGCGAACGGCAACAAGAGGGACAGACCATGTCGGAACGCTTCTCCCCCACCCCCGAGGACCGGTTCACCTTCGGCCTGTGGACCGTCGGCTGGCAGGGCCGTGACCCCTTCGGCGAGGCCACCCGGCCCGCGCTCGACCCGGTCGAGTCGGTCGAGCGGCTGGCCGGGCTCGGGGCGTACGGCGTGACCTTCCACGACGACGACCTCATCCCCTTCGGGGCTCCCGACGGTGAGCGCGAGGCCGTGGTCAAGCGCTTCCGGACCGCCCTGGAGCGCACCGGCCTGAAGGTGCCGATGGCCACGACGAACCTCTTCACCCACCCCGTCTTCAAGGACGGCGCCTTCACCGCCAACGACCGCGACGTGCGCCGCTACGCGCTGCGCAAGACGATCCGCAACATCGACCTCGCCGTCGAGCTCGGCGCCGGCACCTATGTGGCCTGGGGCGGCCGCGAGGGCGCCGAGTCGGGCGCGGCCAAGGACGTGCGGGTGGCCCTGGACCGGATGAAGGAGGCCTTCGACCTGCTCGGCCAGTACGTCACCGAGCAGGGCTACGACCTGCGCTTCGCCATCGAGCCGAAGCCGAACGAGCCGCGCGGCGACATCCTCCTGCCGACGATCGGCCACGCGCTGGCGTTCATCGAGCGCCTGGAGCGGCCCGAACTGGTGGGCGTGAACCCGGAGACGGGCCACGAGCAGATGGCCGGGCTCAACTTCCCGCACGGGATCGCCCAGGCGCTGTGGGCGGGCAAGCTCTTCCACATCGACCTCAACGGGCAGTCGGGCATCAAGTACGACCAGGACTTCCGGTTCGGCGCCGGGGATCTGCGCCAGGCGTTCTGGCTGGTGGACCTCCTGGAGACGGCCGGCTACGAGGGGCCGCGCCACTTCGACTTCAAGCCGGTGCGCACGGACGGCTTCGACGGGGTGTGGGAGTCCGCGAAGAACTGTATGCGCAACTATCTGATCCTCAAGGAGCGCGCCGCCGCCTTCCGCGCCGACCCGGAAGTCCAGGAGGCCCTGACCGCCTCCCGCCTCCCCGAACTCGCCGTCCCCACGGCCGCCGACGGCCTGGCCGGTCTGCTCGCGGACACCGGAGCGTACGAGGAGTTCGACGTGACGGCGGCGGCCGAGCGGTCGATGGCCTTCGAGCGCCTGGACCAGCTGGCCCTGGAGCATCTGCTCGCCGTCCGCTGAACCCCCGGCCGTGACACGGCGCGGCGCCCCGGACCGGGGCGCCGCGCCGCTTTCGTATCGATGCGCCCAAGCAATCCAGCAAGCGCTTTCTAAGAATCCTGCGCGAAGCGTTGACGAAACATCGACACCCCCCTAGCTTCAAGCGCGTTGCACTTCGTACGTCATATATGAGACGCGATACATGAGATCTGAGAGTGCGTCATGACCTTCGCCCCCAGTCCCATCCCGTCCCGCACCCAGTACGTCCTGGAGGCGATCAAACACGACATACTCACCGGCGGCCTCAGCCCCGGACAGGCCCTGGTCGAGACCGAACTCGCCGCCCGTTTCGGAGTGTCGAAGACCCCGGTGCGCGAAGCGCTCAAGACGCTGGCCGGCAGCGGTCTCGTGGTGATGAGCCAGTACAAGGGGGCCACGGTCCGCATGGTCGACGCCGACATGGCGCGGGCCGTCTACGACGTACGGCTGCTCCTGGAGCCGGAGGCGGTCCGCCGTACCGTCGCCTCCGCCGCGGCGCTCGACGAGGCGCACGAGGCGCTGCGGCGGGCCGCAGCGGCCGCCGACCCGGCCGAACGCTCCCTGGCCAACCGGGACTTCCACCGGGCGCTGTATCTGCCCTGCGGCAATCCGCTGCTCGGCCGGATGCTCGACGAGGTCCGCGACCAGGCGGCCCTGGTCTCCACCGTGGCCTGGGCGGCGACACCGTCCTGGGAGCGCGAGGCGGCCGAGCACGAACAGATCCTGCGGCTCGCCGCCGCGGGCGACTCCGCCGGCGCGGGCCTCGCCGTGCACGACCACATCGCGTCCTTCGTCCGACGCGCCTTCCCCGAAGACGGTGAGTGACCGAGTGACCAGGACCTTTCAGACCGAGAAGACCGCGCTCGCCGATGTGGTGGCGATCCCCGTGACCCCGTTCGCCGAGGACGGCACGGTGGACACCGCCGCCCATCGCGCGCTGCTGCGCCGGCTGATCGACGGCGGCGTCCGGACGCTCACGCCGAACGGGAACACCGGCGAGTTCTACGCCCTCACTCCCGAGGAGCGCCGGCGCGTCACCGAGCTGACGGTCGAGGAGGCCGGCGACCGCGCCACCGTCCTGGTCGGTGTCGGCCACGACGTCCCGACCGCCGTGGCCGCCGCCCGGCACGCCCGGGAGGCCGGAGCACGGATGCTGATGGTGCATCAGCCCGTCCACCCGTACGTCTCCGAGGGCGGCTGGGTCGACTACCACCGGGCGATCGCCGAGGCCGTCCCCGAGCTCGGCATCGTTCCGTACATCCGCAACGCCCAGCTCCGCGGGGCGCGCCTGGCCGAGCTCGGCGCCGCGTGCCCGAACGTCATCGGGGTCAAGTACGCCGTCCCGGACGCGGCGCGCTTCGCCGCCTTCGCCCGCGACGCCGGTCTCGACCGCTTCGTCTGGGTGGCCGGGCTCGCCGAGCCGTACGCCCCCTCGTACTTCGCGAGCGGCGCCACCGGCTTCACCTCGGGCCTGGTCAACGTGGCCCCCTCGGTGTCCCTGGAGATGCTCGACGCGCTGCGCGCCGGCGACTACCCGACCGCGATGAAGGTGTGGGAGCGGATCCGGCGCTTCGAGGAGCTGCGGGCCGCCAACGGCGGCGCCGACAACGTCACCGTCGTCAAGGAGGCGCTGGCCGCGCTGGGTCTGTGCCGCCGCGACATCCGCCCGCCGAGCCGCGAACTGCCCGAGCCGGACCGCGCCGAGGTCGCCTCGATAGCCACCGGGTGGCAGTCATGAGCGACACCGCCCCGCACGCGGCGCAGCCGCCGGGCCCCCGCCGCCCCGAGGACCTGCGCAGTCACCGCTGGTACGGCACGGACGGGCTGCGCTCGTTCAGCCACCGCGCCCGGACCCGCCAGCTCGGCTATCTCCCCGAGGAGCACCTGGGCAAGCCGGTCGTCGCGATCCTCAACACCTGGTCCGACATCAACCCCTGCCACGTCCATCTGCGCGACCGCGCCCAGGCGGTGAAGCGGGGCGTGTGGCAGGCCGGCGGCTTCCCCCTCGAGTTCCCCGTCTCCACCCTCTCGGAGACCTTCCAGAAGCCGACCCCGATGCTCTACCGCAACCTCCTCGCCATGGAGACGGAGGAGCTGCTGCGCTCCTACCCCGTCGACGGCGTGGTGCTGATGGGCGGCTGCGACAAGTCGACCCCGGCGCTGCTGATGGGCGCGGCCTCGGTGGACCTGCCGACGGTGTTCGTTCCTGCGGGGCCGATGCTGCCGGGCCACTGGCGCGGTGAGACCCTCGGCTCCGGTACGGACATGTGGAAGTACTGGGACGACAAGCGGGCCGGTCTCATCGGGGACTGCGAGATGGCCGAGCTGGAGAGCGGGCTCGCCCGCTCCCCCGGTCACTGCATGACGATGGGCACGGCCTCCACGCTCACCGCCGCGGCGGAGACGCTCGGGGTGACGATGCCGGGCGCCTCCTCGATCCCGGCGGTCGACTCCGGTCACGACCGGATGGCGGCCGCCTCCGGGATGCGGATCGTCGAGCTGGTACACCAGGACCTGCGGCTCTCCCGGATCCTGACCCGCGAGGCGTACGAGGACGCGGTCGCCGCCGTCCTCGCGCTCGGCGGATCGACGAACGCGGTCATCCATCTGATCGCGATGGCCGGGCGCTGCGGGGTCACGCTGACCCTGGACGACTTCGACCGGATCGCCCGGACGGTTCCGGTGCTCGCCGATCTCCGCCCGGGCGGGCGGTATTTGATGGAGGACTTCCACTTCGCCGGCGGCATGCCCGCTTTCCTTTCCCGGCTCACGGATCTGCTCCATCTCGACCGGCCGACGGTCGCGCACCCCTCGATGCGCGAGCAGTTGGAGGGCGCCCTCGTGCACAACGAGGAGGTCATCCGGGAGCGCGCCCGTCCGCTCGCGGACGAGGGCGGGGTCGCGGTGCTGCGCGGCAACCTCTGCCCGGACGGCGCGGTGATCAAGCACATCGCCGCCGACCCTCGTCTGCTCAAGCACACGGGACCGGCCGTGGTCTTCGACGACTACCGCACGATGCAGCGGACCATCGACGACCCGGAGCTCGGGATCACCGCCGACCACGTCCTGGTCCTGCGGGGCGCCGGCCCCAAGGGTGGTCCGGGGATGCCCGAGTACGGCATGCTGCCGATCCCCCGCCACCTGCTGGAGCAGGGGGTGCGCGACATGGTGCGGATCTCCGACGCCCGGATGAGCGGCACCAGTTACGGCACCTGTGTGCTGCACGTGGCGCCGGAGTCGTACGTCGGCGGGCCGCTCGCCCTGGTGCGCACCGGCGACCTCATCACCCTGGACGTCGAGGCCCGGTCCCTGCATCTGGACGTCTCCGAGGAGGAGTGGGAACGCCGGCGCGCCGAGTGGACCGCCCCGCCCGCCCGTTACGAGCGCGGCTACGGCGCGCTGTACACCGAGCAGATCTCCCAGGCCGACACCGGCTGCGACTTCGCGTTCCTGGCCAGGCCGGGAACGACCCCGGACCCGTACGCGAGCTGACGCGCCCGGGCCCGGTCCCGCCCCTCGTTCCCCCTTGTTCGTGATGTCGAACACTGTCTGCGAAGCGCTTCGCGCCCGAGAACGGAGCCGCCGTCATGGCCACAGCCGTGACCGAACCGCCCCAGGCAGCCAAGGCCCCCAAGGCCTCCGGCCGCCGCACAGGAGCGGCACCACGCCGTCTGCCGTATCTGCTGATCGCCCCCGCCGCGCTGCTGATGCTGGGCTTCATCGCCTACCCCGTGCTCAGCGTCTTCTCCTACAGCCTGCAGCACTACAACCCGACCAAGCCCTGGCGCAACGGCTTCGCCGGCTTCGACAACTTCACCCGCATCTTCACCGACGACCCGCAGTTCTGGGGGACGCTGACCTTCAGCCTGAAGTGGGTCGCCGTCGAGGTGACCCTGCAGCTGCTGTTCGGGCTCGCGCTCGCGCTGATCGTCAACCAGACGTTCGTCGGCCGGGCCCTGGGCCGGGCGCTGGTCTTCTCCCCGTGGGCCGTGTCCGGGGTGCTGACCTCGGCGATCTGGGTGCTGCTCTACAACTCCCAGACCGGTATCACGCGTTACCTCGCCGATCTGGGCGTCGGGGAGTACGGCACGTCGTGGCTGTCGGACACCGCGACCGTCTTCCCCGCCGTGGTCGTCGCCGACCTGTGGCGCGGCGTGCCGTTCTTCGCGATCCTCATCCTCGCCGACCTCCAGTCCGTGCCGAAGGACCTCTACGAGGCCGCCGAGGTCGACGGGGCCGGCCGGCTGCGGCAGTTCCTGCACATCACGCTGCCGCACCTCAAGGACGCGATCATCCTCTCCACGCTGCTGCGCGCGGTGTGGGAGTTCAACAACGTCGACCTGCTCTACACCCTGACCGGCGGCGGCCCCGCGGGCGAGACGACGACTCTGCCGCTGTACATCGCCAACACCAGTGTCGACGCGCACAACTTCGGCTACGCCTCCGCCCTCACGACGGTGGCCTTCGTGATCCTTCTCTTCTGCTCGATGGTCTATCTGCGCCTGAGCAAGTTCGGAGGCGAGAGCAAGTGATCGTCCAGGACACCCGCACACCGGCCGGCCCGGCCGGTCCTCCCCCCGCCGCCGACGCCCCGCCGCCCGGGCGCCCGGCCAGGCCGGTACGCGGCAGGCGGCGCCGCGCCTGGGACGAGGTCCCCCGCCGGCAGATCTACCTCCCGCTCGGCGTCTATCTCGTCTTCACCCTCGTCCCCTTCTACTGGATCCTGCTCTTCGCGCTCCGCCCGGCCGGCTCGACCTCGCTCGTGCCATGGCCGATGACCACCGCGCACTTCGAGAAGGTGTGGACCGAGCGCGCCTTCGCCACCTTCTTCCAGAACAGCCTGCTCATCGGTCTCGCGACCCTGGTGACGACGACGGTGGTCGCGCTGGCCGGCGGCTACGCCCTGGCCCGCTTCGACTTCCGGATCAAGAAGGGCTTCATGCTGGCCCTGCTCTGCTCCCAGTTCGTGCCGGGCGCGCTGCTGCTCGTCCCGCTCTTCCAGATCTTCGCCGAACTACGCATGATCAACTCGCTGGGCAGCGTCATCATCGCGGAGACCGTCTTCCAGCTCCCGCTCTCCATGATCCTGATCAGCGGGTTCATCAGGAACGTGCCGTACTCCCTGGAGGAGGCCGCCTGGGTCGACGGCTGCAGCCGGTTCGCCGCGTTCCGGATCGTCGTGCTGCCGCTGCTGCGCCCCGGCCTGGTCGCCGTCGGCTCCTTCGCCTTCGTCCACTCCTGGAACCACTTCCTGTTCGCGCTGATGTTCCTCAGCAGCCAGGAGAAGCAGACGATCCCGGTCGGGCTCAACACCCTGATGGGCGCGGACAGCGTCGATCTGGGCGCGCTCGCCGCGGGCGGTGTGATCGCGGCCCTGCCCGTCGTCATCGTCTTCGCCTTCATCCAGAAGTGGCTGGTCACCGGCTTCAGCGCAGGGGCGGTGAAGGGATGAGCACGCACACCCCCTTCCCCGTCGTCCTCGCGGGCGCCCGCGGTCACGGCCGCTCCCACCTCGTCAACATCCTCCGGCTCGAACGGATGGGTCTTGTCCGGCTCGCCGGGATCTGCGAGCTGCGGCCGCTGGACGCCGCGGAGCTGGACGGCTTCGGCGCACCCGAGCAGTCCGCCGACTTCGACGCGCTGCTCGCCTCGACGGGCGCCCGGATCGCGATCGTCTGCACTCCGATCCAGACCCACACCGACCTGGCCCTGATCGCCGCCCGGCACGGAGCGCACCTGCTCCTGGAGAAGCCTCCGGCTCCGTCGTACGCCGAGTTCCGGCGGATGGCGGACGGGGTGGCCGCGGCCGGCGTGGCCTGTCAGATCGGCTTCCAGTCGCTCGGCTCGCACGCCGTCCCCGCGATCCGCGGGCTGATCGAGGACGGTGCGATCGGCGAGCTCCTCGGGGTCGGCGGGGCCGGGGCCTGGGTCCGTGACGAGGCGTACTTCCGGCGCGCTCCCTGGGCGGGCCGCCGGCGGCTCGACGGTGTCGACGTCGTCGACGGCGCGCTCACCAATCCGCTCGCGCACGCCGTCGCCACCGCGCTCGCCCTGGACGGCAGTACGCGCGCCGAGGACGTCGAGCACATCGAGACGGAGCTGCTGCGGGCCAACGCGGTGGAGTCCGACGACACCTCCTGCGTCCGCGTCCTGACCTCGCGTGGCACCCAGGTCAGTGTGGCGGCGACGCTGTGCGCCGAGAGGTCCTCGGAGCCGTACGTGGTCGTGCACGGCAGCCGGGGCCGGATCACCTTCTGGTACAAACAGGACCGGATGCTGCTCCAGCGGGCCGGGCACGGCCCGGAGGAGTCCCTCCACGGGGTGAGCGACCTCCTGGAGAACCTCGTCGCCCATCTCACCGACGGCGCCGACCTGCTCGTGCCGCCCGACGCGACCGGGGCTTTCATGCGGGTCGTGGAGGCCGTCCGGCTCGCGCCCGACCCGCGGGAGATCCCGGCCCACGCCTGGCGCACCGAGCCGGGCGAGAGCGCCCCGCGCCGGGTGGTACCCGGTGTCGACGGCCTGGTCGCGGCGAGCGCCGACACCCTCAGCCTCTTCTCCGAGCTCGATGCCCCCTGGGCCCTGTCCCCGAAGGCGGAATCCCGATGAATCCCCCGACGGTGCTGCGCTGCGCCGGCCGTACGGTCGCCCGGTACGTCCGCTCGCCCGACCTGGCGCCCGACCACTTCCCCCGTCCGTATCTGCATCCCGTCTCCACGCTCGCGGGCGTCACGGTCACCGAGGAGCTGCCCGAGGACCATCCGCACCACCTCGGGGCCGGTGTCGCCGTGCCCGACGTCGCCGGGTTCAACTTCTGGGGCGGACGCACCTTCGTCCGCGGCCAGGGGCCGACCGAGCTCGACAACCACGGCGTCCAGCGCCACGAGGGGTTCAAGCTCCGGGACCCGGACGGGTTCGTGGAGGAGCTCGGCTGGGCCGTCGGGGAGCGGGTCCTGCTCCGCGAGCACCGGACGGTCGCGGCCACCGCGCTCCACGACTCCGCCTGGGCGCTCGACCTCACGTTCTCGCTGGCCAACGTCTCGGGCGAGGAGCTCTCCTTCGGCAGCCCGGCCACCAACGGCCGGCCGGGCGCGGCCTACGGCGGCTTCTTCTGGCGCGCCCCGCTGGAGAGCGAGGTGCCGGAGGTCTTCGGTCCGGACGCGGACGGCGAGGCCGCGGCGCACGGCGCGCGGGCCGACTGGGTCGCGCTCGCGGGCCGGGGGTGGACGCTGGTCTTCGCCGGGGCGACCGAGGAGACCCGGCGCGATCCGTGGTTCGTGCGCGCCGCCGAGTACCCGGGGGTCGGCTCCTCGCTCGCCTCCGGTGAGCGGCTGGTGGTCGCGGCCGGCGGGACGGTGGTACGCCGTGTGGTCACCGTCGTCGCCGACGGGCGCCTCGACCGTGACGGGGCCGCGGCGCTCGTGCGCAAGGCGGTGACCGCGTGAGCGACACCGCGCGTACCGGTGACCTGGGCGACGGCACGTACCGCAACCCGGTCCTGGCCGCCGACTGGTCCGATCCCGATGTGCTGCGGGTCGGCGAGGACTACTACCTCACCGCGTCCAGCTTCGGCCGGGCCCCGGGGCTGCCGCTGCTGCACTCCCGCGACCTGGTCAACTGGACCCTGGTCGGCCATGCCCTGGAGCGGCTGCTGCCGGAGACGTCGTTCTCCTCGCCGCAGCACGACCGGGGGGTGTGGGCGCCGTCGCTGCGCCACCACGACGGCCGGTTCTGGATCTTCTGGGGCGACCCGGACCACGGGATCTGGCAGATCAACTCCCGTTCCGTACGCGGTGGATGGTCCACCCCGCAGCTGGTGAAGGCGGGCCGGGGCATGATCGACCCGTGCCCGCTGTGGGACGAGGAGACCGGCGAGGCGTATCTCGCGCACGCCTGGGCCAAGTCCCGCTCGGGCATCAGCAACCGGCTCACGGGCCACCGGATGAGCGCCGACGGCACCGAACTCCTCGACGAGGGCAAGACGATCGTCGACGGTGATCAGATCCCGGGCTGGTTCACCCTCGAAGGCCCCAAGCTGTACCGGCACGGCGGCTGGTTCTGGATCCTCGCCCCCGCCGGGGGCGTGGCCACCGGCTGGCAGGGCGCCTTCCGTTCGCGTGGCTTCTTCGGCCCGTACGAGGAGCGGGTCGTCCTGGAGCAGGACGGGACGGACGTCAACGGCCCGCACCAGGGCGGCTGGGTCCGTACCTCCCGGGGCGAGGACTGGTTCCTGCACTTCCAGGAGCGCGGCGCGTACGGCCGGGTGGTCCATCTCCAGCCGATGCGCTGGGACGGCGACGGCTGGCCGGTGCTCGGCGACGAGGGCGCCCCCGTCCTCGTCCACGCGAAGCCCGCGCTGCCGGCGCAGCCGCCGTCGGCCCCCGTCGCCGACGACGACTTCCCCGGTGGCCGCTTCGGACGGCAGTGGCAGTGGACGGCCAATCCCCGGGAGGGCTGGACGACCCTGCACTCCGCGGACGGTCTGCG
This sequence comes from Streptomyces vilmorinianum, assembly GCF_005517195.1. Lineage (NCBI taxonomy): Bacteria > Bacillati > Actinomycetota > Actinomycetes > Kitasatosporales > Streptomycetaceae > Streptomyces > Streptomyces vilmorinianum. The sequence continues at coordinate 3,952,871 of NZ_CP040244.1, forward strand.
GCTGAGCTGCGGCCGTACGGAGGAGAGCGACGACCTGCGCCGGCTGCCGCACGTCCTGACCCAGCGGATGCCCGCCCGCCCCTGCGTCGTCGAGGTCGAACTGCGCCTGGACGCCGAGGAGCCGGGCGCCCGCGCCGGGCTCGCGGTGCTCGGCGACGCGTACACCTGGATCGGGCTGCGGCGCGAGGCCGACGGCTCGGTCCGTCTGGTGCACCGTTTCGCGCCGGTCTCGGCCGGGCGGGAGCGGGACGCGGCCTTCGCGCGGCCCGCCCCCGAGGGCCGGGCCCGGCTGAGGATCGAGATCGGCGCGGGGGCCCGCTGCCGGTTCTCCGCCGACACGGGCGACGGCTTCACGCCCTCCGGCCAGGTCTTCGCCGCCACGCCGTGGCGCTGGGTCGGCGCCCTGCTCGGCCTGTTCGCGGCCGCCCCGACGGGCACGGGCCCCGTCGGCACCGCGGTCTTCACCACCTTCCGTATCACCCCGAGTGAGATTCCCCCGAGAGAAGAGAGCCGACGATGACCGTCTTCCGCAACGGGCGGCGCAGAGCCGCCGGCGCCCTCGCCCTGACCACCGTGCTCGCCCTGACCGTCACCGCCTGCGGCGACGACGGCAGCGGCGCCGCCGGCGACAAGGGCAACGAGGGTTCCGGCAAGGGCGAGATCACCTTCTGGGACAACAACGGCGGTGTCCGCACCGACATCTGGAAGGAGATCATCAAGGACTTCGAGACGGCGAACCCCGGCATCAAGGTGAACTACGTCGGGATCGCCTCGAAGGAGGTGCAGTCCAAGTACGACACCGCCATCCAGGGTGGGGGCCTGCCGGACGTCGGCGGCGTCGGGGCGGCGATGCTCGCCGGGATCGCGGCCCAGAACGCGCTGGAGCCGCTGGACGACCGGATCGCCGGCAGCTCGCTCAAGGGCAGGCTCAACGCGGGCATGCTCGACAGCGTCAAGAGCGCGGGTGGTCAGGGCAAGCTGTTCACGGTCCCGACCTCGGCGAGCAACGGTGTCCTCTACTACCGCACCGACCTGTTCAAGGCGGCCGGTCTGGAGGAGCCCAGCACCTGGTCGAAGTTCTACACGGCCGCCGACAAGCTGACGGCCAAGGACAAGAACAGGTTCGGCTACACCCTTCGCGGCGGCGCCGGTTCCATCGCCCAGGCGCTGGACGCGATGTACGGCCAGAGCGGCATCACCAGCTTCTGGAACGGGGACCGGACGACCGTCAACGACCCGAAGAACGTGGCGGCTCTGGAGCGGTACGTCGCGCTGTTCAAGAAGAACACCCCGGCGGCCGACGTCAACAACGACTTCACCAAGATGGTCGCGCAGTGGGACAGCGGCGAGATCGGCATGCTCAACCACAACCTGGGCTCCTACCAGGACCATGTGAAGGCGCTGGGCACCGAGAAGTTCCGCGGCATCCCCAACCCGACGCTGGACGACGGCACGCGGGTCATGGTGTCCAACCCCGTCGACGGCCTGGGGCTCTTCTCCTCCAGCAAGAACAAGGCGGCGGCCTGGAAGTTCATCGAGTTCGCCGTCTCACACCAGTCCAACAGCAAGTGGAACGAGTCGGCCGGCGCGATCCCGGCCAACACCGAGGCGGCCCGGGACGCCTGGATCCAGAAGGCCGAGCCGACCAAGCTCGCCGCCGAGGTGCTGTTCAGCGGCAAGGCCACCATCGTGCAGCTGCCGTACCACCTGCCCGACTGGAACACCATCTCCAAGGCCGACAACGAGCCCGGGTTCCAGAAGGTGCTGCTCGGCAAGTCCGGCGCCAAGGAGTTCCTGGACACGCTGGCCGAGCAGCTCAACGCGGCGCAGGCCGAGTGGAAGTCGCAGAACAAGTGACCGCCGCACCGACCCGCCGTCAGGTGGTCGCGGCCGCGGCGGGCCTCGCGCTCGCCCTGGCCGCGGCCCCGGCCGCGGCGCTCCCCCGAGGACATCACCGTATGCGCACGCTGTACATCGCCGGCGACTCCACCGCAGCTCAGAAGTACGCCGACGCCGCGCCCGAGACCGGGTGGGGCATGGCGCTCCCCTTCTTCCTCCACCAGGACCTCGCGGTCGCCAACCACGCGATCAACGGACGCAGCACGAAGAGCTTCCTCGACGAGGGGCGGCTCGACGTGATCCTGGAGGCGATCCGTCCCGGCGACCTCCTGCTGATCCAGTTCGGCCACAACGACCAGAAGATCACCGACCCCAGCCGCTACACCGAGCCCTGGACCACCTACCAGGACAACCTGCGCCGGTACGTCGCCGGGGCCAGGGAGCGCGGGGCGCGGCCCGTCCTCGCCACCTCCGTGGAGCGGCGGAGGTTCGACGCGAGCGGCACCGCCCTGCGGACCCTCGGGGAGTACCCGGCCGCGATGCGCGAGGTGGCCCGGGAGGAAGGGGTCGAGCTGCTCGACGTCCAGGAGCTGTCGCTGGCGCTGTGGCAGAAGCTCGGCCCGGAGACGACCAAGGCGTACTTCAACTGGACGCCGGCCGAGCAGGACAACACCCACTTCAACCCGCCGGGTGCGATCGCCGTCGCGCGGCTGGTCGCGGCCGAGCTGCTGCACACCCGCGTGCTCGGACCGAGCGACACGCGCCGACTCGACGAGGAGATCCCCACCCGGTGGATCACCTGGCCCGATGCCGAGGAGAGCCGAACGTGAGACGTCAGAACAAGCTGTGGCTGGTGGGCGCGACCGCGCTCGTCCTGAGCGTCACGGGCCCCACGGCCGGCGCCCATGCCGCATCCGATCCGGCCCGCGGGACGCTGCCGGCCGGGGACGGCTGGGCCTCGGAGGGCACGGGGACGACCGGGGGCGCGGCCGCCGACGCCTCGCGGGTCTTCACCGTCACGACCTGGGAGGAGTTCCGGGCCGCGCTCGAGACGCCCGGGACCGAGCCCAGGATCGTCAAGGTCGTGGGGACGCTGAACGCGACCGCCGCGGGCTGCTCGGCCTTCGAGGCGCCCGGCTACGACTTCGCCCGGTACCTCGCGGACTACGACCCGGCGGTCTGGGGGTACGAGAACGAGGTCAGTGGTCCGCAGGAGGATCTGCGGGCGGCCTCCGCCACGGCCCAGGGCAAGGCGATCAAGGTGAAGATCCCCGCCGACACCACGGTCGTGGGTGTCGGCAGGGACGCCGGAATCGTGGGCGGCAGCCTGCAGATCCAGGGCGTCGACAATGTCGTGATCCGCAACCTGACGGTCGAGAGCCCGCTGGACTGCTTCCCTCAGTGGGACCCGACCGACGGTGCGACAGGAGCGTGGAACTCCGAGTACGACAGCATGGTCGTGTACGGCTCCACGCATGTCTGGATCGACCACAACACCTTCACCGACGGTGCCCACCCGGACAGTTCGCTGCCCTCGTACTACGGCGAGATCTACCAGCAGCACGACGGGGAGCTGGACATCGTGCGGGGCGCCGACCTCGTGACCGCGTCCTGGAACGTCTTCGCCGACCACGACAAGACGCTGATGATCGGCAACAGCGACAGCGCGGGCGCCACCGACCGCGGCAAGCTGCGGGTCACCCTGCACCACAACCTCTTCAAGAACGTGATCGAGCGGGCGCCCCGGGTCCGCTTCGGCCAGGTCGACGCGTACAACAACCACTTCGTGGTCCCGGAGTCGGGCTATGTGTACAGCTTCGGCATCGGCCTGGAGTCGCGGCTGGTCGCGGAGAAGAACGCGTTCACGCTACCGGCCGGCATCGGCGCCGGGCGGATCCTGAAGAAGTGGAAGGACGCCCCGGTCACGACGGCGGGCAACCACGTCAACGGCCGGTCCGTCGATCTGCTCGCGGTCCACAACGCGCAGTTCCCGGGCGAGATCCTGCGCGAGGGCGCCGGCTGGACGCCGGTGCTGCGCGCCCGGGTCGACGTCCCGCAGGCGGTGCCCGGCCTGGTCGACCACTGCGCGGGCGCGGGCAAGCTGCACTGACCGGAGGCCGGGGCGGCCCCACCGGGGCCCCGTCCGGCCTCGCCGGCCCCGCCTCCCCTGTTCGTCCCGTGCGTTCCCTCCCCTCACCCAAGGAGCTTTGTCATGCCTTCGCCCAGCCGTCGGGCGCTGCTCACCGCGAGCGCCGGCGCACTGCTCTCCCTCGGTCTGGCCGCGGCGCCCGCCTCCGCCCGCCCCGCGGGGCCGTTCGGCCGCTTCGGCTCCCCCTCCGCCCGGCTCACCGAGCGCACCCTGTACGTCCATCCCGGCGGCCTCGGCGACCACACCACCGTGCAAGCCGCGGTGACCGCCGCGAGCGGCTCCGGCTGGACGCTGGTCCTCGCCCCCGGCACGTACCGCGAGACCGTCGCCGTCAGCCCCGCCCGTACGGACATGACCTGGCTCGGGGCGGGTGAGGACCCGCGTGACGTGGTCGTGGTGTACGACAACGCGGCCGGCACGACCCGTCCGGACGGCGGCACCTACGGCACGAGCGGTTCGGCGACCACCACCGTCCAGGCCGACGGGTTCACCGCGCGGGGGATCACCTTCGCCAACGACTTCCTCCGTACCGACCTCCCCGGGAACCCCGGCACCCAGGCCGTCGCGATCAAGGTCCAGGGCGACCGGTCCGCCTTCTTCCACTGCCGGTTCCTCGGCCATCAGGACACGCTGTACGCCGACTCGATGTCCCTGGCCGCCGTCGCCCGCCAGTTCTTCGCGCACTGCTACGTGGAGGGCGACGTCGACTTCGTCTTCGGCCGGGCCCGCGCGGTCTTCGAGCACTGCCACTTCCGGACGCTGCTGCGCCCGGACCTCGCGGCCGCCCCGCACGGCTTCGTCTTCGCCCCGTCCACGGCCCGCGGCAATCCGTACGGCTATCTGGCCACCCGCTGCCGGGTGACCAGCGAGGCCCCGGACGCCTTCTACAAGCTGGCCCGCCCCTGGGTGCCGAGCTCGGACACGACCGCGTGGCCGTCGCTCGTCGTGCGCGACAGCGTGCTCGGCCCGGGGATCGACGCCGTGGCGCCGTACGCGAACATGCGGGAGGCCTACCCCTGGCAGGCCCAGCGCTTCGCCGAGTACCGCAACACCGGTCCCGGCGCCGAGGTCACCGTCCCGGAGAACCGGCCCCAACTGACCCCGGACGAGGCCGAGTCGGCCACCAGGAGCACGTACCTCGGGGACTGGAACCTCACCCCCGTCCGCGCCTGACCCACGGATAAGGACCCGCACGTCATGTCTCGTCACGCAGCCACGCGCACCACGGCCGTCGCCCTCACCCTGCTCGCCACGACCGCCGGCCTCGGCGCCCTGGCCGGCCCCGCCCAGGCCGCCACCGTCGTCGTGTCCACCTCGGCCGCACTGGCCGATGCCGTCAAGAACGCCACACCCGGCACGGTCATCCAGGTCCGCGGCGGCACCTACTACCCGACCGCGACGCTCCAGTCCACCGCCGACGGCACCGCGAGCAGCCGCATCCATCTGCGGCCGGAACACCATCCGGACGATCAACGGCGGCGACTCCGGCTTCACGCTCACCGGAGACGCGACCAACGACAACACCGTCAGGAACCTGGACTCGTACGGGCATTACGACGCCGCCAACCACGGCGAGAACGCCGACGGTCTCGCCGTGAAGTACGGCTCGGGGACCGGCAATCTGATCACCGGCGCCCGGCTCTTCAACAACTCCGACGACGGCATCGACCTGTGGTCCTGGTCGAGCCCCCTGACGGTCGAGCACACCTGGGCCTTCGGCAACGGCAGGAACCGCTGGTCCGACACGGCCTTCGCGGGCGACGGCAACGGCTACAAACTGGGGGGTGACGGCGAGGTGGTGGCCCATGTCGTCAACAACTCGGCCGCCTGGGACAACGCGGGCAACGGCTTCACGGAGAACAGCAACAGGGGCGCGATCGTCATCAACCGCACGACGGCGTACGCCAACGGCAAGTGGGGCTACTACTTCGCCACGGGCGCCGCCCGGCTCGGCAAGAACCTCGCGGTGGGCAACGGCTCGGGCCTGGCCAACCGGGGCTCCTCGGTGGTCTCCGCGGGCAACAACTGGGACTCCGGGATCGCCACCCCGCCCTTCCTGAGCACCGACGCCACCACGGCGTACGGCGCGCGCAAGGCCGACGGCTCGCTGCCGGCGACGACGTTCCTGACGACCGGGTCGACCACCATCGGCTCGACGATGAACTGACCGGACCGGCGTCATGGGGAGAGATCTGGCCCCTCCCCATGACGCCCCGGTCAGACCAGCAGGTCGATGCAGTCGATCGCGGTGCCCGGGCTGAGGAACCCCGTCCCGGTCGAGCCGCTGACGATGTTCAGCTTCAGCACGTTGTACTGCCCCGGGTCCGTCTGCCAGGCGGAGGCGGGCACGCTGAAGGTGAACGTGTGGTTGTTGCCCCGGTAGGAGCCCGTGGTCAGCGAGCGGGTCGAGGGCTGCGTGGGCGGCGAGGGGATCGCCGACACCCAGTCGTTGACGGTCACCCGGGGCCGCCCGTTGATGTACGCGGTCGTCACGCCGACGCGCAGCGTGTGCGCGGCCGCGGCCTGGGCGGCCGTCAGCCGGAAGTACACCAGGATCCCGTCGTTGACGTCCTTCCACAGATAGCAGGGGAAGGAGGCGGACGGGTCCCCGGAGCCCAGGACGACGTTGCCGGTCCACGACGCCGCCCTGACGTCCGAGGGATGGGCGGTCGTCATCAGCTCGGCGTTCTTGAAGCCGCCCGGGGTGCCGTTCCAGTCGCCGATCCGCCAGATCGCCGGGGCGCCGCTCGGATCGCCCCCGATCGTGAGGGTGTTCAGCGCGACGGTCCCGCCGGCGGTGACCGTCACCGAACCGGTGTGGACGGCGAGTTCCCCCTTGTACACGGTCAGGGTGTACGTGCCCGGCAGCATGCCGCGGCAGGAGAACGCGCCCGTGCCCGCGGTCGCCTTGGTCCAGTACTGGGCGTCGGGGTTGGCGAACCCGACCGTGTACGGGTGGTTCGCGTCCATGCCCCTGAGGCCCACGCCCGCGATCCTGCCCCGCCCGGCGGCGCCGACCCAGCCGGCGATGCCGAGACCGTCCACCCACGCGGTGTCGTGGTTCGCCGCGAACAGGGCCGGATCGGGGGCGCCGCCGTCGGTGAAGGCGAGGACGTACGGGCCCTGGAGACCGAACCGCATCGGCTCGGTCTGCGACTGGTTGTAGTGCAGAATCTCGTAGAGCCCCACACCGCCCTCGTTGGAGTGCCGCAGCAGCGAGCGGTAGAAGGGGCCTCCGGAGGCCTTCTCGTGGTTGGAGCGGACCATCCACAGGCCGACCGTGCCCGTCGTGTATCCGACGTAGTCGTAGTCGGCGACGCGCACGCCGGAGTAGTGCTTGGAGCGGGTGTGTCCGTCGGACCGCCGCCAGACGTCACCTGCCTCGATGACGGTGTCCGCCGCCTCGACCCAGGAGTCCGGGCCCCCGCCCGGGAAGACGCCGGGCTTGAGGCGGGCGATGAAGCGGGTGGCGGTGAAGGAGGTGTCGGCCTTGTCGGTCCACAGATAGACGTTGTTCCGGCCGCTGCGGGCGGCGTAGTAGTGCCTCAGCGTGCCGTGGACGACGGTGACCAGGATCGTGGCGCCCACCTGGGAGAGGGTGACGGTCGAGGCGCCGAGGCCCGATTCGACGTGCGAGTGCTTGCCGCCGTAACCCTCGTACTCCTTGCCCCGGTGGACGAGGGAGGTGAGGTCGCCGGTCGACTTGGACACCTTGAAGACGAGCTGGGCGCCCGTGTCGATCACGTACTGGCTGCCGTCGTCGCTCCAGCCGAAGCCCGCGGCGGAGGCGGTGGGCGCGGCGGCCAGCAGGCCGCCGCCGGCGAGGACGGCGGCGGCACCGGCGGTGCCCGCGCCGAGGACGCTGCGGCGGGTGGGTGTCTTCCCCTGGTAGCTCATCGGATCCCTTCGGTGGAGGGCGCGGGGTGATTCCCCGCGCCCTCCGGTCGCCGCGGGCGGCCGAAGGGTTGCCGCCCTAGCGGGCCGAGTTCGTGAAGTCCCCGCGTACGGTGACCGGTTCACCGCCGCTGCCGGTCGTGGCGATGGTGAAGGCGTCTCCCGTGGCGTCGCGTTCCCCTTCGGCGTGGTTGTACTGGCCGGCGAAGACATGGCGTCCCGGCGGGACCGTGCGGCCCGGCTTCAGGGTCCAGCGGTAGACGAGCGCCGGGCCCTCCTCCCGTACCGTGACGGCGAAGTCCTCGGCGTCCCTGGTGCGCCAGTGGCCGGTGCTCGCGACGCCTCCGGTCTGGGCGATGCGCAGTTCGACGGTGAGGGTGCTCAGTCGGGTGGGGGTGTCGAGCGTCAGATTGCTCTGGGCCCACCAGCGGTTGCTGCCGGGGTCGACGGCGCCCGAGGCCCGGGGCGCGGGGAGGGGTGTCTGCGGCGGTGGGGCGGGCGAGACCGCCGGCGGATCGTCCCGGCCGGCCAGTTGGGCCGCCCCGAAGCCGCCGACGACCAGGAGCGCGGCGACGGAGGCCGCCGCGGCGAGGGCACGGGGCCAGGGAGCCGGCAGACGCCGGCGGTCGGCGGGGCCCTCCGGCGGCGCGGCGATGCCTCGCTCGACGCGGGCGAGGATGCGGGCGCGGTCGGGCCGGTGTGCCTCGGCCGCCTCGCGCAGCCGGCGGCGGATCGCGTCGTCGTCCATCAGTGCCTCCCGCCGAGCAGTTCCGTGGTGGCCCGGGGGCCGAGCAGCCGCTGCAGTTCCGCCATGCCCTTGGAGGTCTGGCTCTTGACCGTACCGACCGAGACGCCCAGAGCGAGCGCGGTGTCCCGCTCCGAGAGGTCGAAGGCGTGCCGCAGGACCACGCAGGCCCGCTTGCGGAACGGCAGGGCGCGCAGCGCGGTCTGTACGTCGACGACCACCGGTATGTCCGGGTCGTCGACGTGCTCGGAGCGCCGGTCCCAGAAGAGCGCGATCCGCCGGCGCTCCCGTACGGCGCCGCGGATGCGGCTGCGGACGAGGTTGGCGACGACGCCCCGGGCGTAGGCGACGGGGTGGTCCGCCGCGCGCACCCGGTCCCAGCGGTGCCAGAGCGCGACCATCGCGTCCGCCGCGAGGTCGTCGGCGCCGTCGACCTCCCCGGTCAACAGATGGGCGAGGCGGGCGAGTTCGGCGTAGTGGCGCTCGAAGAAGTCGTGGAACTCCGTCGCGGCGTCATCGACGGCTGTGACCACGGCGCGCTCTCTCGGTACGGCCGGACGTCGACGGCGCCGGGGCGGCGGCGGGTCCCGAGCTGGCCCGTACGGTCAGCTCCGGGGCGATCAGCACGGTGCCGGAGTCCTCCGTCCCGTCGAGGTGGGCGACGAGGCGTTCCACGGCGCGGCGGCCCATCTCCTGGGCCGGGACGCCGACGGAGGTCAGCGGTACGGATGCCTGCGCGGCCACCTGGGCGGCGCAGACCGCGACCACGGAGACGTCCTCGGGCACCGCGCGGCCCTGCTGACGCAGCAGGGCGAGGAGGGGTTCGACGGCGGCCTCGTTCTGGACGACGAGGGCGGTGGTGGAGGGGCGTTCCTCGAAGATCCGGCCGACGGTGGCCGTCACGGCGGCGTAGGTGCCCTCGCAGGGCCGGTGCAGCAGCCCGACGCCCCGCTCGTCCGCCGCGCCGCGCAGCCCCGCGAGGGTGCGCTCGGCGAAGCCGGTCCCCCGGGCGTAGACGGCGGGGGGCTCGCCGAGCACGGCGATCTGCCGGTGGCCGAGGTCGGCGAGATGGTGCACGCACCGCGCACCGGCCGCCTCGAAGTCGAGGTCGACGCAGCTCAGGCCGGTCGTGTCGGCCGGCAGTCCGATGAGCACGGCGGGCCGTTCGGCCTGCCGCAGGAACGGCAGCCGCGGGTCGTCGAGCTCCACGTCCATCACGATCATCGCGTCGGCGAGCGCGCTGCCCTCGACCCGGCGCACGGCCTCGGGCCCCTCCTCTCCGGTGAGGAGCAGGACGTCGTAGCCGTGGGCGCGGGCCGTGGTGGTGACGGCCATGGCGATCTCCAGCATCACCGGCAGATAGAGGTCGACGCGCAGCGGCATCATCAGGGCGAGGATCTGGGTCCGGCTGCTGGCCAGGGCGCGGGCGCCGGCGTGCGGCCGGTAGCCGAGCTCCTCGATGCTGCGCTGGATGCGCTCGCGGGTGGAGGCCGAGATGGACCGTTTGCCGCTGAGGACATAGCTGACCGTGCTGGCCGACACTCCGGCGTGGCGGGCGACATCGGCGAGGGTGACCATTCACTTCTCCGCGGCAGTTTCCGGGCGAGGCTGCGGAGCATGCCCGATGCCTCGCCCCGACCCTAAGCGGCAGCTCAGCGGCATGTCCAGACGGACGAGTCGCCGGACAGGCCCGGTGAACGGGTCTGTCCGGCCTCGTCGTACACGGAGCCGTCTCCTGGCGGGGCGGCTGTTATTCGAGCAGCTCCGCGTACGCGCCCATGGCCAGGGCGATATCCGCCTGGGCCCAGAACCGGTGGTACGTGAAGACGGGCGCGGCGCCGCCCGCCAGGTAGGCCTCGATCTTCGGCCAGGCCGGGTCGTCCTGGTAGAAGGAGCGGATCGAGGCGAAGGTGGAGTTCGCGTTCACCGGGTCGGCGTTGGGCATGGTGCCGGTCCAGCCGCTGGGTACGTACACGGGGTCGTCGAACCGGTTGTAGTCGGCGCGGGTCTCCGGGACGGCGACGCCGAGCGGGTCCTGGTGGTGGGTCCACATGCCGTCGAGGAGGGCCTTGGCGACCCGCCCGGCCTCGGCGTGCCCGGACTTGGCGGCGTAGTAGGTCAGGGTCTTGGCGTAGGCGGCGGCCACGCCGACGTCGTCCGTGTAGTCGGTGACGGTGACGTGCAGGCCCGCGTTGGCGCCGGGGTTCGCGGCGTTCCAGGTGTCGGGGGCGCCGGACCACTGGAGGGTGGAGGGGATGCGGTAGGTGCCGTCGGGGTTGATCGTGGTCTTCGACAGCGCCCAGCCGACCCACTTGTCGAGCACGGTCTTGGCGGCCGTGTCGCCGGTCTGCCGGTAGTACTCGGCAACGCGCTCCATGGACCAGGCCTGGAAGCCGAACCACTGGTTGGACGCCGGGTCGTGGTAGACGGGCTTCTCGTCGTAGAAGAGGCCGTGGAAGGTGGGGGTTCCGGCCGGGGGCTGGGCGTAGCGGCCCTGCCAGCTGTTGGTGGCGCCGCCGGCGATGGCGCCCTCGTCGGACTGGAGCCAGCGGTAGAACTCCAGCTGCCGGTCGAGGCTGGTCGCCCAGTCCGCCGCGCCGGTCGCCGACTTGGGCTTCAGCGGGGCGTACTCGCTCAGCGCGTAGGCGGCGAGCGGGTTCTGGTAGCCGCCGTGGGCGTGGCTGGAGCCGATCCGCCAGGACCAGCCGGCGCTGGTGTCGGTGGCGCCGCCCCAGGCGTAGTACCAGGACATCAGGTAGTGGGCGCTGTCCTTGCCGGTGCCGGCCGGGCAGGTGGTCGGTCCGACGCAGTTCCCGGACTTCTTGAAGTACTTGTCGAACATGGCGTAGCGCAGGTAGTCGCCCATCTTGGCCGCCTTGGCGACGGTCGCGGTGACCTGGGCGCCCTTGCCCTGCTCCTTGGCCCAGATGTCGGCCCAGTAGGCGGCCTGGACGGCGCGGGCGTCGGCGTCGGGGGCGTTGGTGAACTTCCACTGCTTGGCGTAGGAGGCGTCCCCGGTGAACAGGTCGAGGTAGCCGTTGCGTCCGCCGAAGGTGAAGTTGTCACAGGTGGGGTGCGGGACGGTCTCCCAGACGGACTCCTGCGGGCCGCGCTGGAAGGTGTTGATGTACGAGGGTCCGGTCGCCGTCGGTCCGGCGGAGCACTTTCCGGGCTCGTTGCCGTAGCCGTAGACGTTGTCGACGTCCTGCAGCCAGTGCATGCCGTAGATGTCGTCCGTGCCGTACGCGCTCTTGAGTTCGCCGGCGATCGGGTCGGCGCCGGCCGTGACACCGCCGTCGAGCCGGGCCGGGTACTGCGAGGGCAGGTCGTGCTCGGGTGCGTAGGTGGCGGGCTTGGAGGCGTTGTACGTGCTGTTCGTCGGCTGGTCGGCGTGGGTGGGGATCATGAACTTCTCCATGGTGTCCCACGCGCCGTTGAACTTGGTCCAGTCGCCGGTGATCTTGCCGTACATCGCCTGGAGCCAGATCAGATAGCTGTACGCCTCCGAGGTCGTCTCGTGCCCGTGGTCGGGGGCCTCGACGATCAGCGTCTCGACGGAGTGGTACGGGACGCCCTCGGGCGAGAAGTAGCCGTTGGCCGGGTCGGTGATCTTCCCGTGGAGGTCGAGGAAGCGGGCGTCGTAGGTGGAGTCGGCGGCCAGCTGGGTGACGGTGACCTCGGCCTTGGCGTGGCCGGGGGCGGTCGTGGTGAAGACGGCGGAGCCGGTGCCGGTGGCCGCGGCGGCCACGGTCACCTTCTGGGCGGTGTTCCAGTTCGCCGGGGTGAAGGTGAGGGTGGCGGGGGTGGCGCTGAGGTTGGTGTTGCCGGACGTGCGGGCGATGCTCACCGTGACGTTCGCCGACGGCTGGGTGGAGAGCTTCAGGTCGAACGTGCCGGTGGCGCCCTGGCGTACGCCGAACTGGGCCGGAGTGGCGACGAGCGCCGGTCCGGCGGCGACCGTGATGCCGACCGGGGCCGACTCCGCGGAGGCGCCGAGGCTGTCGTAGGCCTTGGCGTAGAGGGAGTGGGAGCCGGCGGCGAGGCCGGTGGCGCCGAGGGAGAAGGGGGCCGTGGTGTCGGTGCCGAGCAGCGTGGTGTCGCTGTAGAACTCGACCTTGCCGATGGTGGCCTGGTCGGCGGCGGCCGCGGTGGCGGCCATCGGGACCGGGTCTCCCTCGGTGAAGACGGCTCCGGGCGCCGGGCTGGTGAGGACGGCGACCGGGGGCTGGTGGGCGCCGGTGCAGGGGGTGCCGTTGACGGCGAAGGCGGTCGGGGCGGTGTTGGTGCCGCTGTAGGTGAACTGGGCGCCGGTGGTGACGGCCGCCCCGGCCGCGACGGTCCTGTTCCAGTCGGCGTGGGCGACGGTGACGGTCTTGCCGGACTGGGACCAGGTGCCGTTCCAGCCGTTCGTGAGCTTCTGGTCGCCTGCGTAGTCGTAGGTCAGGGTCCAGCCGTCGAGCGGGGTCGTGGCGCGATTGGTGAGGGTCAGTTCGGCGGTGAAGCCGGAGCCCCAGTCGTTGGTCGTGTAGTCGACGCTGCACTGGACCGCCGCCGCGTGGGCGGTGGTGCCGTTGACGGCGGTGAGGCCCAGGGGCAGGGAGAGCGTGGCGGCCAGCGCGGTCAGCAGCCTGCGTGATCGTCCTGGTGGCATGGCGGGGGGATCTCCTCGCGGCTCGGGGAGGTGGGGTGTGCGAAGGCATGGGCACAAGCTCTGAACCAGTGGGAGCGCTCCCACTGTGCAGTTGGGGTGCTGGGCCGTCAAGGCGCGTGAAGAGTCGAAGACATTCGACGAGGAATTTCGTCAACTCCTCTTTTGCTTGGCACCAGTTGCCGCTACGGTCTGGCCGCACCAGTGGGAGCGATTCCGTCAGTCGGCGCGTCGTCAGGTACGCGCCCTCGCTGCAAGGAGTCGCTCATGCGACACCCCCCGCGTCTGTCCGCGCTGCTTGCCGGAGCGGCGTTCACCATGGCGAGCACCGCTCTCGCCGTGGTCGGTACGGCCTCAGGAGCCGCGGCCGCACCTCCCTGCACGGTGGGCTACCAGGTCGTCGGCGAGTGGGCCGGCGGCTTCCAGGGGTCCGTAACCGTCACCAACAACAGTACGGCGCTGACGAGTTGGAGCCTCGGCTTCGACTTTCCCGCCGGTCAGAAGGTGAGCCAGGGCTGGGGAGGCACGTGGTCCCAGTCCGGCTCGGCGGTGACCGTCGTCAACGAGAGCTGGAACGGCGCCCTCGGTACGGGCGCGAGCGTCACGGCCGGATTCATCGCCTCCTGGTCGGGCGCCAACACCGCACCCGCGTCCTTCACGCTCAACGGCACGGCCTGCAACGTCGATCCGGGGCCGGACCCGACCACACCCACCCCGACTCCGACACCCACCCCGACACCGACACCCACACCGACCGACCCCACGGACCCGCCCGACCCCGTCACCGGAGCGCCCGAGCTGAGCGTCTCCGGCAACCGGCTCACCGACCAGAACGGCGCCACCCGCCGCCTGCTCGGCGTCAACCGCTCCGGCGGCGAGTTCATGTGCGTCCAGGGGTACGGCATCTGGGACGGCCCCGTCGACGACGCCTCGATCCGTGCCATCGCGGACTGGAAGGCCAACACCGTCCGTATCCCGCTCAACGAGGAGTGCTGGCTGGGCCTGGACAACATCAAACCCGAGTACCGGGGCGCGAACTACGTCGACGCGGTCAAGGACCTGGTCGCCCGCGTCCTCGCGCACGGCATGACCCCGGTCGTCGAACTGCACTGGACGTACGGCCAGTACACCGGCAACTCGGCGGGCTGCTCGGACGTGCACGCGTCCTGCCAGAAGCCGATGCCGAACGCCCGGTACACCCCGGCGTTCTGGACCTCGGTCGCCGAGACCTTCAAGCACGACCGCCGGATCGTCTTCGACCTCTTCAACGAGCCCTACCCCGACCGGGCGACGTCCACCACCGCCCAGGCATGGACGTGCTGGCGCGACGGCGGCACCTGCCCGGGCATCGGCTACGAGGTCGCCGGCATGCAGGATCTGGTGGACGCGGTGCGCGCGACCGGCGCCCGCAACCTCGTCCTCGTCCCCGGCATCGCGTACTCCAACGACCTCAGCCAGTGGCTCACCCACGCCCCCACCGACCCGGCGGCCAATCTCGCCGCCGCCTGGCACGTCTACAACTTCAACACCTGCTCCAGCGAGGCGTGCTGGGACGGCACCCTCGCCCCCGTCGCCGCCCAGGTCCCCCTCGTGGCGGGAGAGATCGGCGAGAACACCTGTGGTCACGGCTTCATCGACCGCGTCATGAAGTGGTTCGACGACCGCGGGCTCTCCTATCTCGGCTGGACCTGGAACACCTGGAACTGCTCCTCGGGACCGGCGCTGATCACCTCGTACGACGGCACACCCACCGCATTCGGCATCGGGCTGCGCGACCATCTGCGCGCCCTGAACTGAAAGGCACCCCACGAACATGAGCCGCACAACCAGCCGCACCGCCCTCCTGGCGGCCCTCGGCCTCATCGCCGCGACCGGCGCCACCGCCACGGCCATGGGCACCGGCATCGCCGGGGCCGCGGCCGCCGGCTGCAAGGTCGACTACCAGATCACCAACCAGTGGAACACCGGCTTCGGCGCGAACGTGATCGTGACCAACCTCGGGGACCCGGTGTCCGCGTGGACCGTGGGATGGTCCTACACGGGCAACCAGCAGGTCACCCAGGGCTGGAACGCCACCATCACCCAGTCCGGCGCCGCCGTCACCGCCACGAACATGTCGTACAACGGCACGCTGTCGACCGGCGGTTCGACCTCCTTCGGCTTCAACGGCTCCTACAGCGGGACCAACGCCGTCCCCGCGACCTTCACACTGAACGGGGTCGCCTGCACCGGCACCACCGAGCCGACGACTCCCCCGACCACGCCGCCCACCACTCCCCCGACGACCCCGCCGCCGGCCGGTTCCAAGGCGGACAACCCGTACGCGGGAGCCAAGGTCTACGTGAACCCCGAGTGGTCGGCGAAGGCCGCCGCCGAGCCCGGTGGCACCAAGGTCTCGAACCAGCCCACGGGCGTCTGGCTGGACCGCATAGCCGCCATCAACGGTGCGGGCGGCGGCATGGGGCTGCGCGACCACCTCGACGAGGCCCTGGCCCAGAAGGGCAGCGGCGAGCTCGTCGTCCAGCTGGTGATCTACAACCTGCCGGGACGGGACTGTGCCGCGCTCGCCTCCAACGGCGAGCTGGGCCCGACCGAGATCGACCGGTACAAGACCGAGTACATCGATCCCATCGCCGCGATCCTCGCCGACCCGAAGTACGCGGGCCTGCGGATCGTCACCACGGTCGAGATCGACTCCCTGCCGAACCTGGTGACCAACGTGTCCGGCCGCCCGACCGCCACCGCCAACTGCGATGTCATGAAGGCCAACGGCAACTACATCAAGGGCGTCGGCTACGCGCTGAACAAGCTGGGCTCGATCGCCAACGTCTACAACTACGTGGACGCGGGCCACCACGGCTGGCTCGGCTGGGACGACAACTTCGGCGCCTCGGCAGAGCTCTTCAAGACGGCCGCCACCGCGGAGGGTTCGACGGTCTCCAAGGTCCACGGTTTCATCGTCAACACGGCCAACTACAGCGCGCTGAAGGAGGACCACTTCACGATCGAGGATTCCGTCAACGGCGTGTCGGTGCGCCAGTCGAAGTGGGTGGACTGGAACCGGTACACGGACGAGCTGTCCTACGCCCAGGCCATGCGCACCAAGCTCGTCTCGCTCGGCTTCGACACCAACCTCGGCATGCTGATCGACACCTCCCGCAACGGCTGGGGCGGCACCGCCCGGCCCACCGGCCCGGGCGCGCTGACCAGCGTCGACACGTACGTCAACGGCGGCCGCTACGACCGTCGCTTCAACCCCGGCAACTGGTGCAACCAGTCCGGCGCCGGTCTCGGCGAACGGCCCCAGGCGGCCCCGGCCGCGGGCATCGACGCGTACGTCTGGATGAAGCCCCCGGGCGAGTCCGACGGCGCCTCCAAGGAGATCCCGAACGACGAGGGCAAGGGCTTCGACCGGATGTGCGACCCGACGTACCCGGGCAACATCCGTAACGGGAACAGCATGTCGGGCTCGCTGCCGGACGCCCCGCTCGCGGGCAAGTGGTTCTCGGCCCAGTTCCAGGAGCTCATGAAGAACGCCTACCCGGCGCTGTGACGGACGCCCGCGCATGACCCCGCGGCCGGCCGGAACCCCGGTTCCTGCCGGCCGCGCTCAGGGCAGGCGAAGGCTGATCCACGGGATGGTGTCGCCCGGCAGCAGATACCGCTCCACCGGGCGTACAGTCTGGAGACGACCGATCCGAAGACCTTCGCCCGGATCGGGGGCGGCAGCCGGGAGTACGCGGAGCGGCTCGGTTTTCCCTGGCCCGAAGGCGGCCGGAGCTAGCGGGTGTCACCCTCCCAGTCCCAGCGCTGCGTGTCGCCCTCGCGCGGGCCGTAGCGGGCGTGGCCGCCGGGGCCGTAGGCGCCGATCTCCGTGGCGAGGGCGGCCCCCTCCGCCAGCTGCTCCGGCGTCCAGCCGGTCACGTCGAGGAGGAGGCCGTCGAGGGGGCCTGCCACCAGCTCGCGGTAGTCGTGCCCCGGTCGGGGGCCGGGATCGGGATCGTCATGGTCGGCGCCGTACACGCGGCCTCGCATCAGCTCGTCCATAACCGGCAGCATCGCACCCACCACTGACACTCGCCCGGTCACGGCGGCGCCGTCAGGCCGAGGGGGCGATGTTCTGGTTGGAGCGGAAGAGGTTGGCCGGGTCGTACTCCTTCTTGAGGTCGCGCAGGCGGCGGAGCTTGTCGGCCCCGTAGGCCTGCTGGACGCGTTCCGCGCCCTCGTCCATGAGGAAGTTGACGTAGACACCCGCGTGGTAGGGCTCGAGCGCGGACCACCACTCGCGCGCCCAGGTGCGCGCCTCGACGAAGCCCTCGGCGTCGACGCAGTTGCCGTTGATGTTGAAGGTGTGGCCCACGGCCCGCCCGCTGCACGCGGTCTCGTCCTCACCCACACGGGCGACCGCACCACCCAGGTGGAAGATGTTGCACGTCGAGAGCGGGGAGGGGAGCTGCAGGGCGTGCGCCGCGCTGATGCCGATGACCTCGTCGCTGAGCCGCTCGATGTCGCAGGACCGTACGTAGTACCACCATCCATGGCGGAACGACGGATCGAACATGGACTGGTGCTGCAGATAGGGCTTGGGCGCGCACAGGTCGAGCAGGGGCGTCCCGAACTCCCTGAGCGGCCGCAGGACCTCCTGGCCCGTCTCGATGTCCCCCGCGTAACAGCTGATCACCGCGATGACGGGCCTGCCGTGCAGTTCCGGCGGGATCGCCGGGAGGGGTGGGGCCTTGCGGTGGACGACGATGGTCGTCAGCTCGTCCGGGACGTCGGTGATCCAGTCCCGGTAGAAGCACAGCACGTGGGGGGCCTCTTCCAGCGGCCACAGGATCGGCCCGGCGAGGACCGTCGGCCCCACCGGGTTGAGCCGGAACTCGAACTCCGTGACCACGCCGAAATTGCTGCCCGCGCCGCGCAGGCCCCAGAAGAGCTCGGGTTCGCGGTTCTCGCTCGCGGTGACGAAGGTCCCGTCGGCGGTGACCACGTCGGCCGAGAGCAGCTGGTCGACGGTGAGCCCGTACTTCCGCATCAGCCAGCCGATCCCACCGCCGAGGGTGAGCCCGGCGAGGCCCGTGTGCGTGACGATTCCCGCGGGCACGGCCATCCCGAAGTGCTGCGTCTCGCGGTCCAGCGCCCCGAGCAGCACGCCGGCCTGGGCCCTGACCGTACGGTTCTCGGGATCGACCCGGATCCCGTTCATGGCCGACAGGTCGATGACGATCCCGCCCTCGCACAGCGACTGGCCGGGGAAGCTGTGGCCTCCGCTGCGGACGGCGACCGGCAGTCCGCTGCTGCGCACGCTGCGCAGTGCCGCGACGACGTCGGCGACCCCGGTGCAGTACGCGATGAGGGCGGGGAACTTGCTGATGGACCCGTTCCAGATCCGCCGGGCCTCGTCGTAGGCGGGGTCGCCGGCGCGGACCAGCCTGCCGGAGAAGGATCGCTCCAGCTCCTGGAAGGCTGCCTCGTCCACCCGCGCGGCCGCCGGGGCTGCGCTCATGGTCACTCCTCAGCTGGTCACTCCTCAGCCGTTCGGCCTCCTCTGCCCAGCCTCCCACCGGCCTGAAGCCGCTGCCAGCGGTGCGGCAGCGGCCCCCGCAGGCTCAGGCGCCGACGGTGCCGTCGACGCCCTCGCGGAGGAAGTCCGCGTGCCCGTTGTGGCGGCCGTACTCGAGCAGGACGTGCACCATCACCATCCGCAGGGAGACGTCCTCGCCCCACCGCGGCTGGTGCCCGGCGAGGTCCAGGGACTCCGCCTCGTGTTCGATCCGGCGGGAGTGCTCGACCTCCGCCTCCCATGCCGCGAACGCCTCGGCCCTCGTCGACCCGCTCGCGTCGTAGGCGGCCTGGAAGTCCACCTTCTGCGACCAGACCATCGGCGCGTCGTGGTCCTCGAAGACCCTGCGGAACCAGGCGCGTTCCACCTCGGCCATGTGCCGCACGAGGCCGAGCAGCGTCAGTGTGGACGGGGGCATCGACCGCTCCCGCAGCTGCTCGTCGCTCAGCCCCTCGCACTTCCTCGCGAGCGTCGCGCGGTGGTAGTCGAGGAAGGCCCGCAGGGTGTCGCGCTCGCTGCCGAAAGAGGGCGGTCCGATGCGGTTGTCGGTGGTCACTGGCGCTGCTCCTCGTCAGGGTCCGTTACAGGAACCGAACCTACTCCCCAGTTCCCAGGCGTCCACCGTGCAGTGCGAGGTGCTGGTGCCCGTCGAGCGCAGCCGCCACGCTGCCCCGCCCACCGGGTAGAAGCGCACGGTCAGCGCCTCGCCCTCGGCGGTGAAGAGCTCCGCGATCGAGTGGTCCAGGAGGACGCGGAGCTCGGCCGGGGCGTCTCCCCGCGGGCCGGGCAGGCGCCAGTGTCCCCGCCGGGCGCGTGGGTCGAGGGACGCGTGGGTCCGGTCGACGGCGATCTCGCCGGTGCCGGGGTCGCGCCGGATCTCCAGGTACTCGGCGCCGTCGGCCGAGGTCACCACGCGGAGTCCGGCGTCGCCCTCCAGCCGTGCCACCAGGTCCGTCGCGGGGCCGATCGGGCCCAGGTCCGCCGGGCCGCTGGCCGAGGAGGACTCCAGGAGGCGGGCGCCGCGCAGTCCGAGGAGTTCACGGGCGGGGCGCTGGGCGAGGCGGCCCTCGGCCGTGAGGCTCAGTTCGCGCGGCAGGGTGAGCATCCCCGCCCAGCCGGCCGCGTCCGTCCACGCGCTCGGCGCACCGACCCGCGGCTCGTCGCGGGCCTCCCAGCTCCAGGCCCACATCAGCGTGCGTCCGTCGGGGGCGGGCAGCAGGGCGGGCGCGTAGAAGTCCGGCCCGTGGTCGAGACGCCGGGGTTCCCCGTCCGGCTCGAAGGCGCCCCCGAAGCCGCCCCCGAAGCCGCCGGCGGCCTCGTGCCCGGTCCAGGCCGCCGTGCACCGCGCTCCCTCCTCCGGGTCCCACGCGGAGACCAGGAACGCGCCGCGGCCGTCCCCGAAAGGCGCGTACTGGGCGCACTCCCAGCCCTCCTCCGTGTCCGCGCCTCCCGCGAGGGGCCGGGGAGCGCTCGCGAAGAAGATGCCCTGGTGGGTCCACTTCTCCAGGTCGTCCGACGTGTACTGGACGGCGGCGCCCCGCCCGTCGGCGAGGGCCGCGCCGACGAGCATCCGCCAGCGGTCGCCGTCCCGCCACACGTAGGGGTCACGGAACATCACCAGGCCGTCGGGCGGCTCGGGTACGAGCAGGTCCGTGTGTTTGGTGAAGGTGATCCCGTCCGTCGAGACGGCTCCGGCGACGGGCTGGTACCAGCGGTCGGGGTGTCTGGCCGCGTAGAAGACGCTCAGGCGCCCCTCGTGGGAGACGGCGTTGCCGGACCACACTCCGCCGGCGTCGTCCCCGTCCGGGGCCGGGTCCGGGGCGAGGGCGATCGGCAGCGGCTCCCAGTGGAGCAGGTCGGTGCTCGTGAAGTGGCCCCAGTGCATGTCCTGGTGGCGGGCGCTGTGGGGGTTGTACTGGAAGAAGACGTGGTAGCGGCCGTCGTGGAAGACCAGGCCGTTGGGGTCGTTGACCCAGCCGCGCGGGGGGCGCAGGTGGACGGCCGGCAGATGGGGATCCGGTCCGGTGGTCGTCATGGTGGTGTGCCTTTCCGGGAGTTCGTCCGTGTGCGTTTCCGGGGGGTTCGTCAGTCCCCGGCCGGGGCGACGCGGCCGGTCCGGGCGTCGAAGCGGCGGCGGAGGTCGGCGGAGTGGCGCACATTGGCCTCGGACTCGGCGAGCGAGCGGGCGCCGCGCTGCCGGGTCCGCTCCGCGAGACGTTCCTGGTAGCGCTGCCAGCGCGCGTCCCGCAGGGCGCGCATCTCGGCGATCTCCTCGGCGACCGTGCCGTGGCGCGGGGAGGGTTCGGGTCGCGCCGGGGCGGCCGGACGCACGGGGAGGCGGTCCTCGACGGGCGGGATCGAGGCAGCCGGCGAGGGCAGCGTCTGGTACCAGTACGCCGTGGAGGCCCAGTCGTCGGAGAGATGGTTGCCGTGGCCGTGCTCGACGGAGACCTTGATGCGTTCCTCGAAGCGGATCGGATCGGTCACGTGGAAGCGGTAGTTGACGGCGTAGCCGGGGACGTCTCCCTCGTGGACGATCGCCCCGTGGTAGAGGTACGCGTTGCGCTGCATGCCCCAGGCGTGGTTGAAGTAGTCCTCCGTACCGGTGCCGTGCAGGGACGGCGGGAAGACGGTGGTGCCGTCCTCGCGGAAGTCGTCGTCGATCCAGATCATGTCGTTGCCCTCGCCCCACCAACTGCCCTGTCGGTGGTGGACGGAGAGGTTGCAGCCGACGTAGTGGCCCCGGCCCGCCACGTCGAGGACGACGTAGTTGTCCTCGCCCGTGTCGTCGACGATGTTCACCTCGGGGCTGTTGGTCTGGAGGTCGGGACCCCAGCCGTTGCAGGGGTTGCTGCGGTTCCAGCGGGCGTGGAAGTAGAGGGTGTCCTCGGGCAGGTCCTCGGGGTACAGCTCGTAGTCGATGTAGAAGTACTGCTGGAGCGGCAGGTCGTTCTCGTTGACGATCTCGATGCGGGCTCGCCGGTCGAAGGGCATCGGGGCCCAGCAGTTGAGGGCGGCGCTGCCGCCGAAGACGAGCGACTCCTCGGGCTTGGCGGAGACGGTGAAGAGGGCGGACTGGTAGCTGTTGGGCATGCTGTGTCCGACACCGAAGAAGTCTCCGAGGGGGACGAGGACGGCCGGCTGCTCCTCGTCGTCCCAGGTGATCCGGATGAGGACCTTGCGGTAGTAGTCGGGGTCGGGCTCCTCCCAGTTGACGCCGAGCGCGTTGTGGATCTCCATGACGGGGGCGACGGTGTCGGCCTCCAGCGGGTCGATCAGACCAGGGCCGTACGCGCGGCGGCAGAACTGCGTCATCCAGATGTGGGTGATGCGGCCCGGACCCTCGATGTCGGCGAGGACCCGGGAGGAGTGGGCGGGGGTGGTCCAGTAGTCCTGGTTGCGACCGCGCTGGTCCCAGCTGGAGACGCGGACGGTGCGGGCGGACGTGGCCCGGGTGAGATGGTCGAGCGGGGACATGCGTGTGCCTTTCGGGGATGCGGGTCTCAGGGGAGCTCAGGAACTCAGGGAAACTCGGCGGATCTCGGCGGATCTCGGCGGAACTCGGCGGAACTCGGCGCGGATCTCAGGGCGTGGCGACGAAGGCGTGGTCGGTGGTGTACGCCGTGAGCTGCGAGGCGAGCGCGCTGTGCAGGACGCGGGTCCCGGTCGAGGAGGCGTCCAGGACGACCTTCACCGGCACGTTGCCGACCAGCCAGTTCCCGGAGAGGAAGTTGGCGGCGCCGCTCCTGACCAGGATGATCGTGGGGGCGGCGCCGGCCGGGGTGATGTTCGCCGGAGGGACGTCGTACGAGAAGTGGTTCGCGGTCACGGCGTTGTTGCCGCCCTCGATGTGGACCAGGCCGTACAGGTCGTCGTAGCGCGTGCTGCTGCCGTCGCCGTGCACGCGCCGGAAGTGGTTGGCGGAGATCAGGTTCTCCGAGCTGCCGTCGAGGAGGGCGACCATGCTCGGGAAGTTGCTGAGCAGCTTGTTGGAGGTGATCGAGGCACGGTGGCTGTTGCGCAGGGTGAGGTTGGCCGCCCACAGCACGGTGTTGCCGGAGAAGTGGAGCCCTTCCGCGTTCTCCGCGAAGAGGGAGTGGCCGGCCCAGGCGCTGATCAGGAAGTTGTTCGTGACCTTGGCGACCTGTGAGGCGCCGGTGAGTTCGATGCAACTGCCGCACTCGGCGATGAAGTTGTTCGTGATGCTCGGCGCGTCGGCGCCTTTCACGACGATCGCGTGCTCCAGGTAGACGAAGCCCATCCCCTCGATGCGGAACGCGTCGTTATCGGACTGTACGGAGATGCCGGTCTTGGTGTTGCCCGGCGTGTACGGCTTGGTGGAGGCCACTCCGTCCAGGCAGAAGTCCTGGAAGACGACGCTGCCCAGCCGGCCCACCGTGGCGGGGGCGCCGGTGCGCTGGACGAGGAAGGCCTCCTTGTGTCCGTCGGTGTTCACGACCCTGATGTGGCTCGCGCCGGGCTGTGTCTCGACCCAGGAGTCGGTGACCGACTCGTCGCGGATCGCCTCCGACAGGAAGCCGTGACCGGATCCCTTGACGGTGAGGAAGCCGATGTCGACGACGACGCGGGTCTTCAGGTCGTAGTGGCCGGGCGGGATGTAGACGACGGCGCCGGGCCGGGTGTTCTGGGTGGTCTGGCGCGTCTTGATGTCCGCGATGATCTCGTTGACGACCCTGCCGATGTCGGTGCGGGCGTCGACGGAGGCCCCGGGCCAGGTGGTCACGTCGTAGACGGTGTCAGCCATCGCTGTCGTCCTCTCGGGAGAGATGGGTAGGGCGCGGGAAGGGCTTCAGAGCAGGCCGACGATCGGCTGGTACGCGGGAGCGTTCGCCGCTCGGCGCGGCGAGGTCGCGGGCGGCGAGGTCGCGGGCGGCGTGGCACCGGCCGGGCGGCGCGAGGCCAGTGCGGGCGGGCTCGGGACGAGCGCGGCGACGGCGGCGGTCAGCGCTCCTGCGAGCAGGGTGCGGCGGGACGGGTACGAGGGCATGGCGGGGTTCCTCCACATCGCGTGCGAGGGGATGGGGGCGGGGGGATGGGGGCGGGGGGTGGGGCTTCAGCGGATGGCGCCGGCCGTCATTCCGGAGATGACCTGTCGCTGGAAGAGGGCGTAGACGACCAGTTGGGGGACGAGGACGAGCGTCGCGGACGCCATCATGGCGCCGTAGTCGACGCTGTACACGCCCTGGAACTGCGAGACGCCGAGCGAGACGGTGGTCAGTGTGGGGTCGTTGATGAGCGTCACCGCGAACGGGAACTCGTTCCAGACGTAGATGACGTTGAGGATGGCCAGGGTGGCGAGCACGGGGCGCATCAGCGGGAAGACCACCTTCCAGGCCATGCCCCACAGCCCGACCCCGTCGATGAGGGCGGCCTGTTCGATCTCTTCCGGGAACTCCCGCAGAAATCCGGTGAGAAGCAGGATGTTGAAGGGGATCGTGACCGCGATGTACGGCAGGATCAGCGCGGCGTGCGTGCCGAAGAGGCCGAGCGCGATGTCGATCCGGTAGACCGGGAAGAGCAGGACGTAGACGGGAACGGCGAGCCCGGCGAGGAAGTAGTAGCGCAGGGAGCTCTGGACACGCCGCCTGGTGGTACGGAAGACCATGCGGGTGAGTGCGAACGCCGCCATGAACGAGATCACCAGCCCGGCCGTCACCGAGACGAACGCCAGGATCAGCGTGTTCTTGTACATCACCAGCAGGTTGAGCGTCTGCGTGGCCTGCCGGTAGTTCGCCAGGCTCAGATCGTCGAGCGAGAACGAGCGGTTCAGGATGTTCTCGTTCGACTGGAAGGACAGGAGCGCGATCCACAGCAGCGGGAAGAGGATCACGAAGGTGATCAGATACGCGGCGGCGGTGGCGACGATCCGTCCCGTCCGCGGCTTCCTGGGCTCGTTCATCGCGCTGCCGCCCTTCTGCGCATTCCGGCGAGGGTGAGGGCGGAGGCGACGGCGCCGATCAGGAAGACGACGACGGCCAGGGCCATGCCGTAGCTGTACTGCTGGGTGGTGAAGGTGATGTGGTACATGTAGCTGACCAGTACCTCGGAGAGGTGGGCGGGCCCGCCGCCGGTCAGGGCGTAGACCAGCTCGAAGACCTTGAACACGCCTGTCACCACGAGCGCGGTGACGATGCCGAACGTCTCGCGCAGCATCGGTACGACGATGTGGCGCAGTTGCTGGAACCGGTTGGCGCCGTCGAGGGTGCTGGCCTCCAGGACCTCGCGGGGAAGCATGCGGATCCCGGCGTAGAAGATCGTGACGACGAAGCCGATCTGCTGCCAGAGATGGACGAGGGCGACGGAGTACGGGCTGAGGGTGCTGCCCCCGATCCACTGCGGCTGCGCCGGTACTCCGACGGCGAGGAGGAAGGCGTTCGCGAGGCCGATGTCCGGGTCGAGGATGAAGATCCAGACGAGTCCCACCAGGATCGGGGCGACGATCGCCGGTGCGAAGACGAGCGGTCTGAGGACGGCGCTTCCCTTCACCTGGCCGCTGAGGAGAACGGCGAGCAGGAAGGCGAGCGGGATCAGCAGGAGGAGCGAGAGGCCGAGGATGACACCGGTGTTGCGGAGCGAGGTCCAGAAGGCGCTGTCGTCGGCCATGGCGCGGTAGTTCTCCGTCCCGACGAACTCGGGTGAGGAGACGCCGTCGAAGGCGGTGAAGCTGTAGTACAGGGAGTACAGGATGGGGTACACCATGAAGACGGTGTAGAGCAGGAACGCCGGGGCGATCATCAGGGTGAACTGCCGGCGTGTGGTGAGCCAGTTCATGCCGTTCCTGTCGTACGGGCAGGGCCGCGAGGCCTAGGTGATGCTGCGCTGGACGAGTTCGACGGCTTCCTTCGGCGTGAGGGCCTTCTGTATGACGCCGTAGAGGCTGTCGTACATGGCGCTGGCGGTGGCCGCGGAGACCGCCAGGTCGGGCTGGACGGAGGGACTGGACCAGCCGGGCCGGCCCGCCTCGTCGAGGACCGCGGCGAAGACGGTGTCGCGTGCGGTGTTCACCTTCGGGCGGTAGGTGGTGACCGGCGGCTGGGCGTTGTCCACGAGGATCTGCTGGCCCTCGTCGCTGTAGTAGAAGTGCAGGAACGCCTCGACGGCCCGGTACTTGCGGTCGTCCTTCTTCACCTTCGCGCTGACCACGAAGGGGGCGGACGGGGCGTTCATCGCGAGGCGCTGGTCGCCGACGCCGTCGGGGAACTCGGGTCCGGCCCAGAAGCCGGTGTGCGGTCCGACCGGGCTCTTCTGGATCTTCGCGGCCTCCCACACACCGGAGTCGAGGAACGCCGCCTTGCCGGCCGTGAAGGACGCGACGGCCTGGGCGTAGGTCTGGGTGGAGACGTTGGAGGGGAAGGCCCCGGCGTCGGCGAGTTCGGCGATGTGCTCGTACAAGCGCAGGAAGTCGGGGTTGTCGTAGCCGAGGGTCCCGTCGAGGATCGCGGGCGTCTTCTCCTCGAAACCGTGCCGGCTGAGCATGGTCAGGAACGACCAGACGCTGAAGGCCGAGCTGTTGGCGCCCTTGGCGATCGGGACGATGCCCGCCGCCTTGAGCTTCTTCGAGGCGGCCAGGAGGTCGTCGAAGGTACGCGGCATGGGAACGCCGTGCCGGTCGAGGATCTGCTTGTTGTAGTAGAAGCCGGTGACCAGGGCCTGGTACGGGACTCCGTACTGGACCTGTCCCTGGCGGAAGCCGTCCACCATGCTCGGCTTGAACTTCTGCCCCAGCCCCTTCTGTTCGAGGATCGGGGTCAGGTCGAGGAGCTTGCCGTCCTTGACCATGTTCCTGGCCAGGGAGTCGTAGACCCAGAAGACCTCGGGCAGGGTGTCGCTCTGCGCGGCGATGGTCATCTGCTGTTGGTGCTGCTCGACGGGCTGCCCCACCAGGTTGATCCTGAGCTGGGGGTTTCTGGCGTTGAAGGCCTCCACGAGCGCGTACGTCGCCGGGTCCTGGTCCTTGATGTTCGGGTTCTGCATCGAGAGCGTGATGACGCCCTGGCCGGACCCGGAGCCCTGGCCGCCGGTTCCGTCGACGGCCGCTCCGCATCCGGTCGCGGTGGCGGCGAGCAGTGCGCCGGCCAGGGCCGTGCCGGTGAGCCGGCGGCGTATACGACGCGGTCCCGGCCCGCCGGCTCTTGGTGTCAACGTTGACATTCTTGGTTCTCCGCTCCGTGAGGGTGAGGACGTACGCGTGGGGGGGGGCCACCTCTGCTGACGCGGCGTCATGGGCCGGTCGCTCAGCGGGTGGCAAACGTTTCGATGAAAAGTACCCGGCATGACGCGGCTGTCAAGACGGTGCGCACCGATCATTTCCACGACGCTCAACAGAACGGCAGCGCAGGACCGTTGACGCTCCCGAGGAGCCCGTGCCACGATCCGGCAAGAAGCACGCAAACGTTTCGATGAGACAGGCTCGTCGGACGGCGACGACGGGCGGTGAGCAACGGTGGCGACGATCGTCGACGTCGCACGGCTGGCTGGGGTGTCCACCTCGACGGTGTCCCATGTCATCAACGCGACGAGACCGGTGAATCCGCGGACCAGGGAGCGCGTCGAGGACGCGATACGCGCCACCGGCTACCAGCGCGACAGCGTGGCGCGGGCGCTGCGCCGCTCCCGCACCGACTCGATCGGCCTGATCGTCTCCGATGTGGCGCAGCCGGCCTTCGCGGAGATGGTGCGCGGGGTGGAGCACGAGGCGACGAAGGCCGGCTACACCCTGCTCCTCGCCAACTCCGGTGAGGATCCCGCCCTGGAGCGGCGCGCACTGCGGGTTCTGGCGGAGCGCAAGGTGGACGGCCTGGTCGTCGCCCCCGTGGGCCGGTCCGAACGGGCCGGGCTCGAAGCCGTGCGCGCCCAGGGCATCCCGCTCGTGGTGATGGACCGCCTGGGCGCGCTTCCCACGGACCAGGTCGGGGTCGAGAACGCCGACCCCATGGGCGAGCTGGTACGGCACCTCGTCGGGCACGGTCACCGCCGGATCGCCCTCGCGGCGGGCGACCGGGCGGTGGCGACGATAGAGGAACGGTGCAGGGGGTACCGGGAGGCGCTCGCCGCCTCGGGGATCGGGTACGAGGACGAGCTGGTGCTGTGGGGCAGCGGGCTCGCCGCCGACACGCGCGCGCGGGTACACGAGCTGTTCGCCGGCCCGCAGCCGCCGTCGGCGCTCGTGGCGGTGAGCACCGAGACGGCGATCGGGTCTCTCCAGGCGCTGCGCGCACGGGAGTTGGACATCCCGGGGGACGTGGCGTTCGCCGCCTTCGACGGCTTCCCGTACATGGACCTGTTCCGTCCGGGGATCACGGCCGTCACACAGCCGGCGTACGAGATCGGCAGCACCGCGATGTCGCTGCTGCTGAGCCGGATGGACGGCACCCTGACCTCACGGCACCGCTCGATCCGGCTCCAGCCGGAGCTCACGTACCGGGAGTCGTGCGGATGTCCCGCCTGAGCCCCGGCCCGGCGCTCACTCCCCGGGGGTGCGGCGCTGAGCCGTCAGGGAGGCGACGAGCACCCCGGCCAGTCCCGCCCACACCGCCGCGCCCGCGCCCACGGTCACCCAGCCCACGGCGCCGAGCGCGACGGCCGTCGCCAGGCCGGTGCCCAGCGCGCGCCGGTCGGTGGCGAAGGCCCACGCGCGGCGGCCTGTGCCGGGCTCGCGCATCTCGAGGACCGCGGCTCGGCACACCAGCGCGGCGGCGGCGACCACCACCGTGATCACGGACGCGTCGGACGGATCCATGACACCTGCCTCTCCCGTCCATGCTCCCGCACGAACCCGCCCCGCGCCGGTCCGCGCCGCCCGCGCTGGTCCGCGGCGGTCTTGCCCTGCGGGGCGCGGCCCGCTCAGGCTCAGGCTCAGGCTCAGGCCGCGAGGAAGTCCTCGATGGCCGTGGCGAGCGCCTCCGGGGTCTCCTCCGGGGCGTAGTGGCCCGCGTCGGCGAGGACTTCGAGGCGGGCGTTCGGATACCACTGGAGCCAGCCGGCCTCCATCGCCGCGGCGCCCAGTGCCGGATCGTGGGCACCGACGACGAGCAGGACGGGGGCCGGGTTGTCCTTGACACGGTGGTGGAAGTCGGTGCGGGACCAGGAGTCGAGATAGGCGCGGAAGGCCGTGGCCGAGGAGCGTTCCACCGAGCGCGCCACGAGCCGGTCGAGCCACGCGTCGTCGTACCGTCCGCCCGTGGTGGTGTCGATGATGACCCGGCGCAGGGCGTGGTCCTCCGCGGCCCCGGAGAACAGCTCCCAGCTCTCACCGTCGAGCGGGAAGCCGGCCGCCGACACCGGAGAGATCCCGATGAGCGAGCGGACCCGCGCGGGCGCGTCGAGGAGCATCAGCTGAGCCGCCTTGGCGCCCATCGAGTGGCCGATCACCGTGAAGGAGTCCCAGCCCAGGTCGTCGGCGACGGTCAGGGCGTCCGCGGCGACCTCCTCCATGGTGAACGCGCCCTCGGTGCCGATCGCCTCGCCGTAGCCGCGGCAGTCGAGGAACGCGTACGTGCCGGCCTCTTCGTCCAGGTGCGCGCGCAAGGGGTCGAAGGTCGTGCGGTCGCCGAACCAGTTGTGCAGCAGGAGGGCCCGCCGGGGTCCCCTGCCCTGTACGTCGTACGGAAGAACCTGGCCCGTCATCACGCCCCCTGGTCACGAGGTGGTGGAAGTGCTCTGTCACTGTGCGCGCCGTCCCTGTGCACGCCGTCATCGTGGCGCCGACGTCGGCGATCAAGTCTCGCGAGCCCCGACGGCCGGGTCAACGGTGCCGGCCCCGCGCGTCGGCGCGGGGTGAGCGCGCGTGCGCCCCCGGACGTCGCGAGGGCCCGAGGCGGCGTACCGGGCGGTACGCACGGACTTGGCACCGCGCGGCGCCCCGGGCCGAGATGCGGTGCCCCGTGGCCGGGGAGCATCCTGACTGTGTGACCTCGCACGGCGTGGCCGGCCACGACCCGTCGGCCGAGACCGGGGACCCACCCGGGAGGACGGACACCGACGGGCGGCTGCTCGACGCGCTGCCGCTGGTCCTCTCCGAAGCGGCGCTGCGGACGATCGAGGCGGTCGGCGGATACGCCGGAGGTGTCTACCTGCGGTCCGGGACGCCGGGCCTGCTCCGCATGGCCGTGCTCGCCGGGCTGCCCGGCGCCCTGTTCCGGCCCTGGTGGCGGATGCACGCGAACCGGCCGTTCCCCGTGGCCGAGGCCCATCGCTCGGGCCAGCCGGTCCATCTGGCCGACGTCGAAGAGGCCATGCGGCAGTTCCCGCAGCTCGTGGCGAGCCTCCCGTTCCCCTTCGCCTCCCTGTACGCGCCCGTCGTCAGCGGCCGCGAACGGTTCGGGGTGCTCGTGGTGCTGCGCACGCCCACGCCCGGGGTCCCGGTCAATTCCCGGGACCGCACGCGGATGGCGCGGGAGGCCCAGCGGCTGGGGGCCTCCCTGGCGCGTCTCGCCGAAGCCGGGCACGCCGTCGAATGGCCTGGTGAGCCGGTGTGCGTCCAGCTGCCCTCGGGCGGCACGAAGCCCGTGCGGATCGGCTACTTCGACTGGGACCTCGACACCGGTACGGTCACCGCCGACGCCGGGCTGCGGGCCATCCTCGGTGACGACACCCCCTTCCCCGGGACCTTCGAGGCGCTGACCGCGCGCCTCGCGCCGGAGGACAGCTACGCCCTGTGGACCATGGCCCGCCGGGCGGCGGAGTCCGGCGCCCAGATGGCGCGCAGGATCCGGCTCAAGGGGCCCGACGGCGGGCTCCACCTCCTCGAGGTCTCCGCCCGCGCCAGTCCGGGCGACCGTCCCGGCCGGCTGTCGGGCTCGCTGGTCGACCTCGGCACCGGCCTGATCGGCTCCGACGCCACCGACCGGCTGCCGCAGGCCATCCTGGCGATCGACCGCCTGGGCCGGATCACCTACGTCAACCACCTCACCGAGGCCCTCCTCGGCCGCCCCCGTTCCTCGCTCGCCGGGTCGACCCTGTGGGACGCCCTGCCGTGGTTCCGTCATCCCGCGTACGAGGAACATCTGCGGGCCGCGCTCCTGTCCGACGAGCCCGTGCACTTCCTGGCCCACACGGGCGAGCGGGCGTGGCTGTCGGTGTCGCTCTACCCGGGCCACGACGGCGTCACGACGGTGCTCCGCCCGGAGCGCGACCCCACCTACCAGCCCGGCTCGCTCGCCCGCCCCGACGTCGGTCTCGGATCCCCCGCGGACCAGGCCTCGGCGCTGTACCGGCCGGTGGCGCTCGCCATCGCGCTGACCGAGGCGGTGACGGCACGTCAGGTGTCGGCCGTGGTCACCGACGAGCTGCTGCCCGCGTTCGGCGGCCGCCAGCTGGCGATCTATCTGCTGAGCGACCGCCATCTGTACCTGGCGTGGGAGACCGGGTTCCCGACGGGCTTCCTGGAGCCCTTCGACGGGGTCGGCCTCGACGCCCGGATGCCGGGCGTCGAGACGCTCACGACCGGCCGCCCGCTGTTCTACGAGTCGATGCAGCAGCTGAGCCGCGCGTATCCGGACCTCCCCCTGGACGCGAACACGGGAGCCCGCGCGTTCCTGCCGCTGATCGCCTCGGGCCGCCCCGTCGGCTCGTGCATCCTCGGCTTCGACCGGCCGCGCGGCTTCAGCCCGGAGGAGCGCACGGTCCTGACCGCGCTCGCCGGACTCATCGCCCAGGCCCTCGAGCGGGCCCGGCGGTACGACAGCGAGTCCGCCCTCGCCCGCGGGCTGCAGGACGCCCTGCTGCCCCGCCGGCTGCCGGTCCGCGACAAGGTGGACACGGTGGCGCGCTATCTGCCCGGCACCCAGGGCATGGACGTGGGCGGCGACTGGTACGACGTGATCGAGACGGGTCAGGGGCAGCTGGCGCTGGTGGTCGGCGACGTCCAGGGCCACGGCGTCGCGGCCGCGGCCACGATGGGACAGCTGCGCAGTGCGGTACGGGCCTTCGCGCTGGGCGGCCTCCCGCCGCAGGACGTGGTCCGGGGCACCAACCGGCTGCTGATCGACCTCGATCCGGGGCAGTTCGCCAGCTGCTGCTACGTCGTGCTCGATCCGGAGACGGGTGCCACCCAGGCCGTACGGGCCGGGCATCCGCAGCCTCTGATACGGCTGCCGGACGGCACGACGCGGGTGCTGGAGCTCCCGGGCGGACTGGTCCTCGGGATCGACGATCAGGCCTCGTACCCGGTGACGGAGCTGCGGCTGGCCCCGGGGGCGGTCCTGGCGCTGTTCACGGACGGACTGGTGGAGCAGCCGGGCCACGACATCGACGAGGGCATCGAGCGCCTGCGGCGCACGTTCTCCGCCACGGGCGCGGTCTCCCTCTCGGAGACGGCGGACCGGCTGGTCCGCGACGCCCGTCAGGCCACCGACCGCCCGGACGACATCGCCCTCCTCCTGGCCGCCCGGTGGGCGAACCTCGCCTAGCGTTCACCCGGTCGGCCTCGTGGCGCTGGTCGGCGGGGCGCCGTACGGCGAGGCTGGGGGCATCAGCAGGCAGCCCGAGGAGGACGAGTGCATCAGGACGAGCAGCCGCAGTACGGGCCCGTGGTCTTCCGCGACCGCTCCGCCGGGTTCGCCTTCCTGACCCGGTCCACGGCGACCAGCGCCGAGACGATCGAGTGGGACGACGGCAACACGTATCCCGTGGTCGACGTCGAGATCTCCTCCGAGAGCCATCCGTTCTACACGGGCAAGGCGCGCACGGTGGACTCCGAGGGCCGGATCGCGAAGTTCGAGCGGCGCTACGGCGAGGGTGAGGGCGAAGGCGAGGGCGATCCCGCCTGAGGCGACGCGCGCGCTCGATCCGGCGTTGTCGGTGCCGCCCCGTACGCTGATCGGGTCGGTACGAGAACGGCACACGGCACGGTACGGGGGGCTGGTCATGCGGGAGTTGTTCCTGACGGACGCGCAGGCGTACATCAGGTGGATCGAGTTGCCGGGAGGTGACGGCCCCGCACGGGTCTATCTCCACGGCCTCGGGTGCACGGGCGCCTCCGACTTCGCGCACATCGCGACGCGTCCCTCGCTGGGCGGCGGACCGGCGCTCCTGGTGGATCTGCTCGGGTTCGGCCTGAGCGACCGCCCGCGTGGCTTCGACTACCGGATGGCGTCGCAGGCCGCGGCCGTGGCGCGGGTCCTGGAGCACCGGGGGCTCGCCGGGGTGGAGCTGATCGGGCACTCGATGGGCGGCGCCGTCGCCGTCCAGCTGGCGGCGGCGCGGCCCGATCTGATCGCCCGGCTCGTGGTGGCCGAGCCCAATCTGTATCCCGGCGGGGGCATGTTCAGCTCACCGGTCGCCGCCCAGGACGAGGAGTCCTTCGTCCGGGAGGGCTTCGCGGGGATGCCGGCCTGGGTGGACCGGGCCGACTACGCGGCGCGGCTGCGGCTCGCCGATCCGCTCGCGGTGCACCGCAGCGCGGTCGCCCTGGTCGAAGGGTCCTCGCCCGCGGAGGGGGAGCTGCTGGCCGCTCTGGACCGGCCGCGGGCCTTCCTGGTCGGCGAGTACAGCCTCCCGGATGCCGACGCCGAGCGCATACGCGCGCTCGGCGTCCCGGTGTTCGAGGTGCCGAGGGCCGGGCACAATCTGATGCTCGACAACCCGGAGGGGTTCACGGAGGCGCTGGTCCGGGCCCTGGCTGTCGAGCGCCCCTGATCTGACCTGTCACCGGCTGCCGCCTACCTCAACGGGCGGAAGAAGGCCCGAAGTTCGGCGGCCACCTGCTCCGGTTCCTCGTGGGCCATGAAGTGGCCGCCGCGGCCCGGTGTGCTCCAGTGGCGCAGGTCGTGGAGCGTGCGCTCGGCGAGGCTTCGGGGAAAGCCGGCGCAGGCGGGTTCATGGCTGAGGGTGACCGCCGCGGGGACCTCTACGGGCGGGACGGGCTGGTTGTGGTGGTAGTCGTAGTACTGCCGGAACGAGGAGCCGATGGTGCCGGTCGCCCAGTAGAGGGTGGCGACCGTCAGGAGGGTGTCCCTGTCCCAGCGGGACTCCAGGTCCCCGGCGCAGTCGCTCCAGTCCCGGTACTTGTCGGCGATCCAGGCGAGCAGTCCGGCCGGTGAGTCCCTCAGGGCGGCGGCGATCGTGTCGGGCCGGGTGCACATGATCTCGCTGTAGCCCTGGTCGCCGGAGTCGTAGGCGGTGAGCGCGTCGAGGTACGTGCGCTCCTCGGGGGTGGGCGGATGCGCCTCGAAGTCGCCGGTGACGACGGCGGAGGTGATGTGGACGCCGGCGACCTCGCCGGGGTAGAGGGCGCCGAGCCACTGCGTCACGCCTCCGCCGATGTCCCCGCCGAAGGCGCCGAAGCGCGCGTACCCGAGGGCCCGGGTCATCAGCGTGTGCCAGGTCTCGGCGACCCCGCGGCGGGTGAA
Organism: Streptomyces vilmorinianum; assembly: GCF_005517195.1. Taxonomy (NCBI): domain Bacteria; kingdom Bacillati; phylum Actinomycetota; class Actinomycetes; order Kitasatosporales; family Streptomycetaceae; genus Streptomyces; species Streptomyces vilmorinianum. Next base: position 3,987,080 of record NZ_CP040244.1, read on the forward strand.
CGGCCCGGCAGGCAGGGCCGAGTAGAGGAAGCCCGGCAGGGACGGGACGACGACGTCGAAGGCGTCGGCCGGGTCACCGCCGTGAGCGGCGGGGTCGGCCAGCAGCTCGGCGACGCGCAGCATCTCCACGAAGCTGCTCGGCCAGCCGTGGGAGAGGATCAGCGGCAGGGGTGCCGGGGCGCCCTCGGGGCGGCGGGCACGCAGATGGACGAAGTGCACCGGGCGTCCGGCGACTTCCGCGAGGTGGTGGGGATACGTGTTGAGGAGTTCCTCCGCCTTCGCCCAGTCGTAGCCGTCCGCCCAGTAGGAGACGAGCTCCCGCAGGCGGCCGGGGTCGGTACCGGCGGCCCAGTAGGTGGAGTCGGACGGCTCGGTGAAGAGGGTGCGGCGCAGACGGTGGCGCAGATCGTGCAGGACGTCGTCGGACACGGAGATCCGGAAAGGCGTGACAGTCATGGTTCCTTCGCTCAGGAGTGCTCGGCCGGCGGGCACTCCCGGTGCGGTCAGACAGACACGGCGCGAGGGAGGGCCCGTACAGAGTGCTGGTCGTTCATCTGGGCTCACCTCCCGGCTCGACGTTCGCGTTCTCCGACCATACCGGCGGGAGCGGACGAGCGCATCCGGATTACGCGCGGCGGCGGCCCGGGGCGTCCTGAAGCGTCGGACCGTTCCGAGCGTCCTGACGTGAACGGAAGACCGCCCCCGCGAACTGCTTCGCGGGGGCGGTCGGGTGCACGCCCCTCAGGGGTGCGGAAGTACGGCGACGGGTCCTTCTCAGGCCTCGACGACGCCGGACTCGGCGACGACGATCTTGGCGCTGGTGGCGCCGGAGCGGGAGCCGAGGCCCTCGATCTTCTTGACCAGGTCCTGGCCCTCCACGACCTCGCCGAAGACGACGTGCTTGCCGTCCAGCCAGTCGGTCACGATGGTGGTGATGAAGAACTGGGAGCCGTTGGTGTTGCGGCCCGCGTTCGCCATGGAGAGCAGGTACGGCCGGTCGTGCTTCCGCGTGAAGTTCTCGTCCTCGAACTTCTCGCCGTAGATGCTCTTGCCACCGGTGCCGTTGCCCCGGGTGAAGTCGCCGCCCTGGAGCATGAACTGCGGGATGACACGGTGGAACGGGGAGCCGGCGTACCCGAAGCCGTGCTCGCCGGTGGCGAGCTCACGGAAGTTCTTCGCCGTCTTGGGGACGACGTCGTCGAACAGCTTGAAGACGATCCGGCCGGCGGGCTCGTCGTTGATCGTGATGTCGAAGTAAACGTTGTTGCTCATGGGGACATCCTGTCATTCCCAGTCACGCACCGCGCACAGGGGCTGCCCCTCGCAGGGCCGGGCGCGTCACCGTCTTCACCCGCCTGCCTCCGTCGCGAGCTTTCCCTGACACGGCGGATCCCCGTACACCTGCGCGGCGTACGGGGATCCGGGGGCGTTACGCCAGTCCGCCGACGTCCGGCGTCTTGAGGCCGCTGTCGGTGACCAGCGGGGCGGTCTCCTCCACGAGTGAGCCGACCCCGGCGTCCTCCTGCAGGAGGCCGGTCACGCCGGGCGCACCGGTCGCGCCGGATTCGGCCGCGGACGCGTTCGGCGGCGGGGTGACGAGGGCCGTGACGACCCCTGCGGCGAGGGAGGCGATGGCGAGCATGCTGCGCTTCTTCATGCCCTGGTCAACTGTCGAGCGGCCCGTGGGTTACGGCCTGCGGCCCGGACGAACGGAATCGGCGAGGCCAGGGCGGCGATACCGGTGCCCGGCGCCAGTTCGACCGCCACACTTCCCCACATATGATCATGATTCCCCACAATTGCACTGCAACCGTATGGTTGAGGTGGATGTCTCTCCTAGTGACACCACTGTCCCCGGAGCAACAGAAATTGGGGGACGTCATGCTTCACCGTCAGAGCCTCGCGGCTGTGGCCGCCGGCATTCTTCTGGCCGCGGGGATCGGTGCGACGATCCCCGCCGGCGCCTCCACGGAGCAGTCCCGGGCGACGACCCAGCCCTCGACCGCCCTGGTGGTCAACGCCCGCTGGGGCGGGCACGCCTCCTTCGACCGGCTCGTCATCGACGTCCGGGGCACGATGCCCCCGGTCACCGTGACTCCGGTCAGCGCGCTGTACTACGACGGATCGGGCGAGCGGGTGCCGCTCGCCGGGAAGTACTTCCTGGAGATCAGGCTCTCCCCCGCCGCCGCGCACAACGAGTCCGGTCAGTCCGTCTACCAGGGACCCCGGCTCCTGAAGATCTATCTGCCCACGCTCAAGGGTGTCGCCCTGACCGGCGACTTCGAGGGTGTGGTGAGCATCGGAGCGGCCTTCGACACCAAGCCCAGCTACAAGACCTTCACGCTCCACTCCCCCGAGCGCTTCGTGCTCGACATCAACCACCCGGTCGGCTGCCGGGCCTGAACGAGGGGGCAGACCGCGGGGGCCGTCCCGGTGACGGCCCCCGCCGCGCCGCTCAGGTGTCGGCGCCGGTCTCCACGTACACGGTCGTGCCGGAACGGCGGGCACGGTCGATCTCGGCGAGCCGCGCGAAGTTCCCCGGTGCCATCTCCCGCTCCCATTCGGCGAGGGTGCGCAGGCGGAACTCGCTGTGCTCGTCGGGGTCGAGGACGATCCCGGCGAGCTGCTCGTCCGTCAGGACGCCGCCGTCGAAGATGAATCCGATGTGGTTGGCCGGCCACTCCTCGCCGCGGTGGCCGACGAAGTGGGTGCCGAGGAGCCTCGGCTCGCCCCCGAAGACGATGCCCGTCTCCTCGTGGCACTCGCGTACCGCCGTCTCCCACGGCGTCTCGCCCGGGTCCATGTTGCCGCCGGGCCACTGCCACAGCTCGGGGCTGTACGTGGCGCGCAGCTGGAGGGGCCGGCCGTCGGTGTCGGTGAAGTACAGACAGGCGTACGCCGTCGCCCTCGGCAGCGTCGCGATGTACTCGGCGGGCGGCAGCCAGGTGTTCGCCATGGGTCAGCTCTCTTTCGACGGGCCGGGTGGATCACCCCATCCAACCGGTCCCGCCGCCCCCGTCCCGCGCCCCGCGATCATGTCCACCGGATCGTGTGATCAGGGGGCGACGGACCACGTGAGGACCTGTGCGCCCGTCCCCTCTCACGCGAGGTCGTCGGGCAGTTCGGCCGGGAGCCGGTCGATCCGGCGGCGGACCAGGTGTTCGTGGATGAGGCGGCCGACGAGGGCGGCGCCGTAGACGACGTAACCGACGCCGACGAGCCAGGACTGCAGCACGAGGACCGTGCCGAACTGACCGTATGTCACCGCGTTGGACGCGATCAGCGGGGAGAAGACGAACTGGGAGAAGATCCGCAGCCCGAACAGCCCCAGGGCCGTGCAGAGCGCCCCCGGGGCCAGCGCGCGCCAGCGGATGCGTCCGCACAGCAGGAAGCGCTGGGACCACCAGAAGAAGAGGAAGGCGCCGATGACGTCGCCGAGGGCGATGGCGAAGGTGGCCGCCACGGAGGACTCCTCGGGTGCGGGGGTGGCGACGAAGAGGAGGAGCGCGGCGACGAGGACGGCCAGCCAGACGACGTGCCGCCACATGGTGTGCCAGCGCGCGGTGGGCAGGTCCCAGACCCGTTCGTAGCCGGTCTGGACGGCGGATCCGAAGGTCACACCGAAGGCGGCGAGGGCGGCGAGACCGAAGGCGGTGGTGCGTTGCAGCGCCTGTCCCGGCTTGCCGAAGAGCAGTTCGACCTCCTCCTGCGAGACCTCGGAGACGCCGAGTCCCTGGATGAGCCAGCGGGCGAAGCCCTGGCCGCGGGCGAGGTCGGCGGCGGCGACGACGATGAGCAGGGGGACGAGGGTGAGGAGGCTGAGCGCCGCGAAGCCCATCGCGCGGTGCATCAGCTCCACCTCGCGCCCGCGGTTCCAGGCGAGCCCGATGACCGAGGTCAGGAGGGATCGGTGGAGCCGGTGGAGCCAGTGACCGTGCTCGGCGGGGGCACCGTCGCGGGGCGCACCGGAAGTGGGGGGCATGCCACGGGGACTACCCGCCGGGCGCCGGGACCCCTCCGGCATGCCGCCGAACGGGGGTAGGCGAACGGAGGTACGAGAGCGGTGTGACGAGCGCGCTCAGCGGCCGCCCGCGCCGGGGGTGAGCGCGCCGGCGCGGGTGCAGCCGTCCGGCGCGAGGTCCGGGCCTCCGCTGGAGGCCTGGAGCGCGGCGCTCACCAGGGTCGCGAGGAGGTCGATGTCGGAGCCCATGTCCAGACGGACCGTCACCCAGCCCGAGCCGGCGCGCAGTCGCACGGCGCTCGACCCCAGCAGGGCGGGGCGCAGCTTCGCGATCATGGCGCGGGTGAGGTGGACGTCGGCCTCGTGCTCGCCGTGGAAGTGCACGATCTCGTGTGTCGCGGTGCGCAGACCGAGCTCGGCGCCGCACTGGGCGCGGCCGGGGACCAGCGAGGGCCAGCTCATCAGACGTTCACTGGCGTGCCTGGCTGTGTTCATACCCAGGAGCGTGCCGGGACGGACGGCCTTGCACAAGCGTCCGGGGGAAAGAATCGCGCCGATGCGTGAAACGCGCCCCCTGTCGTGACACACGGCGCGCACGGTGTCACAAAAGGCCTCCTCCTGGCGGTGGTTCGGGCGCGTTCCGCTCCCCCGTCGCGCTAGGGCGCGGGGCGTTCGCGGAGCCGGGCCGCGAGCACGGCGACGTCGTCCTCCGCGTGGCGGGCGTCGAGCCGTTCCAGGACCTCCTCCACGACCTCCTCGGGGCCGGAACCGGCGCGCAGACGGAGCGTGGAGAGCCGGGCGAGCGAGACGTCGATGTCCTCGCCGCGCCGTTCCACCAGTCCGTCGGTGAAGAGCACGAGCGTGTCGGAGGGGGCCAGGGTCCGGTTCACGGGTTCGTATCCGCCGACGCCCGTGCCCAGCGGCGGGCCGACGGGGAGCTCGACGAGGTCGGCGGAGCCGTCCGCGGCGACGATCACGGGCGGCAGGTGCCCGGCGCTGGCGAAGGTGGCCACGCGGCGCGCCGGGTCGACCTGGGCGAGCAGACAGGTCGCCGGCCGCATGCCGCCGTCGTCCGCGACGACCGAGTCGAGCTGGCGGAGCACGCGATGGGGCGGAAGATCCGTCGAGGCCACGTCCCGCAGCGCCGAACGGTACGCGTTCATGTCGACGGCCGCGTCGAGGCCGTGCCCCATCACGTCCCCCACCACCAGGAGGCTGCGGCCGAAGTGGAGCCGTACGGTCTCGAACCAGTCGCCGCCCACCAGCGTTCTGGCGCCGGCCGGCAGATAGCGGCCGGCGATCTCCAGATTGGGGTGCGGCCGGCCCGGCTCCGCGACGAGGGCCTGCTGCAGATGGAACGCGGTCCGCTCGGTCGCGGCGAGCCGGCGGGCGTGGCCCAGGTGCACGGCGGCGAGCCGGGCCGCGTCGTGGACCATGGCCGTCTCGTGGTCCGTGAAGCCGCCGGTGCGCGCGCTCACCGCGCTCACGGAACCGACGACCCGGTCCCGCCACTCCAGGGGCACCGTCAGGACCCGCACGGCGACGCCTCCGGGGGCCACGTCCGCATACGTCCGTGCCGCCCCGGCGTGCGGCCGCGGCTCCAGGCGGTCCACGAGCTTCGGATCGCCCGCCATCGCGGCGCGCACCCAGGTGGCGCCCTCCTCGGGCCGGACGTCCACGGCCGCCGCCTCGTACCCGTGGCGGCAGAGGAACGCGGCCAGGTCCTCGCAGACGGCCGTCTCGTCGAGGTGGGCGCCGATCTCCCCGATCGCGTCCGTCGCGGCACGCAGCCTGGCCAGCACCGCGGCATGCTCCTCGACCAGGGAGGCCTGCGCCCCCGCTCGCTCCGACACCGCACCTCCACCGCCGTGACGCCCCGAGCAGCGCACTCTTCCATTGGACCAGCGGCCCCGCGCGACCGCGCGCCGCATCGGCCGGCCCACCCCCGTGACCTTCGCCGCACTTGCGGTCGGGACGGTTGTGGAGCCGTGCGCGAACTGATCAAGTACCACACAGCTACTGGCCAGTACGGAATTCTGCGGCTCCGGGGAGACCACGCCATGACGACCGGGTACTTCACCTCCGTCGACGATGTCGCCGAGCGCCTCGCCGCGGCCGGCTATCTCGCCTCGCCCGCCGTCGCCACCACCGTCTTCCTCGCCGACCGGCTGGGCAAGCCGCTCCTCGTCGAGGGCCCCGCCGGGGTCGGCAAGACCGAGCTGGCCAAGGCCGTCGCCCAGGTCGCGGGCGCCCGTCTGGTCCGGCTCCAGTGCTACGAGGGCGTCGACGAGTCGCGCGCCCTGTACGAGTGGAACCACGCCAAGCAACTGCTGCGCATCACGGCCGGCCGCGACGAGTCCTGGGACGAGACCCGTACGGACATCTTCGGCGAGGAGTTCCTCCTCTCCCGCCCCCTCCTCACCGCGATCCGCTCCGAGGACCCGACGGTGCTGCTCATCGACGAGACCGACAAGGCCGACATCGAGGTGGAGGGGCTGCTTCTCGAGGTGCTCAGCGACTTCCAGATCACCGTTCCCGAGCTCGGCACCATCACGGCGACCCGGCGCCCGTTCGTCGTCCTGACCTCCAACGCCGCCCGCGAGCTGTCCGAGGCGCTGCGGCGCCGCTGCCTCTTCCTTCACATCGGCTTCCCGGAGGAGGAGCTGGAACGCCGGATCGTGACGGCGAAGGTGCCGGGGCTCGACGCGGCCCTCGCGGCGTCGGTGGTACGGGTGGTCGGCGCGCTGCGCGCTATGGACCTGCGGAAGGTGCCGTCGGTCGCGGAGACGATCGACTGGGCCCGTACCCTGCTCGCCCTCGGCGCCGGAACGCTCGACGAGACGGTCGTACGCGACAGTCTGGGCGTCCTCCTCAAACACCAGGACGACATCCTGAAGGCGGCCGCGAAGCTCGATCTGGACGCGGTGTGAGCACGCCGCCGGCGGGGGTGACGGACCGGCTCACCGGTCTCGTGCACGCGCTGCGGGCGCACGGCCTGTCCATCGGCACCGGCGAGAGCGTGGACGCGGGCCACGCCCTGGAGGCCGTGGGCTTCGCCGACCGGGAACGGATGCGGGAGGCGCTCGCCGCCACGCTGCTCCACAAGGAGGGGCAACGCGCGCTCTTCGACCGGGTCTTCGACCTGTACTTTCCGCTCACCGACGGGCGGGAGACGGAGCCGGCCGACGAGGCGTTCGACACGGCCGCGCTGCGGGAGCGGCTGGCCGCCGCGCTGGCCTCCGACGACCGGCAGGCGCTGACGCGGCTGGCGGGCGAGGCGGTGGGCGGCCTCGGCGGGTACGGCTCCGCACCGGACTCCGACGGCTGGTCCTCGTACCAGACGCTCGCCCGGCTGCGCCCCGAGACACTGCTCGCCCGTGTACGGGCCATGCTGGGGGAAGCCGCCGTGGACGGACCGGAGTTCACCGACCGGCTGACGGACGACGAGATCCGGCGCCGTATCGAGGCCTTCCGGGAGCGGGTACGGACGGAGGCGCGCCGGCGGGTCGCCGAGCGGCAGGGCCGGGACCGGGTCGCGCGGCGCGCGGTGGCGGGCACCGCGGACAGCGTCGACTTCCTGCTCGCGGGCCGGGACCGGCTGGACGAACTGCGCGCGACGGTGCGGCCGCTGGCACGGAAGCTCGCGACCCGTCTCGCGGCCCGGCGACGGCGCGCCGCGCGCGGGCAGATCGATCTGCGGCGGACGCTGCGCGGCTCGCTGTCGACCGGGGGCGTACCGATGCGGCCGGTGCTGCGGCGCCGCCGTCCGGGGCGCCCGGAGCTCGTCCTGCTCTGCGACGTGTCGGGGTCCGTCGCGGGGTTCGCGAACTTCACCATGCTGCTGGTCCAGGCGCTGCACGACCAGTTCAGCAGGGTACGGGTGTTCGCCTTCGTCAACCGGGTCGACGAGGTGACCGACCTGATCGCCCGGGGCTCGGCCGACCCGGCGGGCCTCGGCGCGCGCATCCTCGACGAGGCCGAGGTGACCGGCTGGCACGGGCAGAGCGACTACGGGACCGCGCTGGGCGAGTTCGCCGAGCGGTACGCCGACGCCGTCGGCCCGCGCACCGCGGTCTTCGTCCTCGGCGACGCCCGGACGAACATGAGCGACCCGAACCTCCCGGCGCTGAAGCTCATCGCTGACCGGGCCCGCCGCGTCCACTGGCTCAACCCCGAGGCGCCCTCGCTCTGGTCGACGGGCGACTCGGCCGCACTCGCCTACGCCGAGCTGGTCGAGATGCACCCGTCCCGCAACGCGCGGCAGCTGGGCGAACTGATCGGCCGGCTGCTGCCGGTCTGACTCCGTACGTGCCACCATCGCGGCATGACGAAGCCGAACGAGTCACCGGGCACGGACCCTCCACGCGGCATCGGCGCGCCCGCCACCCGGGCGCTCACCGCGGCCGGGTACACCACGCTCGAAGAGCTCGCCGGAGTGCCCGAGAGCGAACTCCTCGCACTGCACGGCGTGGGACCCGGAGCGCTGACCGTGCTTCGGGAGGTCATGGCGGAACGAGGCCTGTCCTTCCGCTGACGCCTCAGGCCCCGCCGCCCTTCCTCCGTTCGTCCTCGTCGTCGACGATCTCGGCGTCGACGACCTCGTCCTCGTCGCCGCCACCCCCGTCGGCTTTGGCCTCGCCGTGCGGGGCCTCTCCGCCGGCGGCCTGGGCGGCCCGCGCGTCGGCGTACATGGCCTGGCCGAGCTTCTGGGAGACGGCCGCGACCTTCTCGGTGGCGGTACGGATCTCCGCCGTCCGGTCTCCTTCGGCGGACTCCTCCTTGAGCTTCTCCTTCAGCTCGGCGACGGCGGTCTCGACCTCGGCCTTGACCTCACCGGGGACCTTGTCCTCGTTGTCCTTGAGGAACTTCTCCGTCTGGTAGACCAGCTGCTCGCCCTGGTTACGGGTCTCGGCGGCCTCGCGACGACGGTGGTCCTCGTCCGCGTACTGCTCGGCCTCCTGGCGCATCCGGTCGACCTCGTCCTTCGGCAGCGAGGAGCCACCGGTGACGGTCATCTTCTGCTCCTTGCCCGTGCCCAGGTCCTTCGCGGTCACGTGCATGATGCCGTTGGCGTCGATGTCGAACGCGACCTCGATCTGCGGCACACCACGCGGGGCCGGCGGCAGACCGGTCAGCTCGAACATCCCGAGCTTCTTGTTGTACGCCGCGATCTCACGCTCGCCCTGGTAGACCTGGATCTGCACCGACGGCTGGTTGTCCTCGGCCGTCGTGAAGATCTCGGACCGCTTGGTCGGGATCGTGGTGTTGCGCTCGATCAGCTTGGTCATGATGCCGCCCTTGGTCTCGATACCAAGCGACAGCGGCGTCACGTCCAGCAGCAGGACGTCCTTGACCTCACCCTTCAGCACACCGGCCTGCAGCGCGGCACCGATGGCGACGACCTCGTCCGGGTTCACACCCTTGTGCGGGTCCTTGCCCGTCAACTCCCTGACCAGTTCCGTGACCGCGGGCATGCGCGTCGATCCGCCGACGAGGATCACATGGTCGACGTCGGACACCTTGATCTTGGCGTCCCGCACCGCCTGGTGGAACGGCGCCTTGCAGCGCTCAAGGAGGTCGGCGGTCAGCTGCTCGAACTGAGCGCGCGTCAGACGCTCGTCCAGGTGCAGCGGGCCCTCCGCGGACGCACTCACATACGGCAGGTTGATCGACGTCTCCGTCGCCGCCGACAGCTCGATCTTCGCCTTCTCCGCGGCCTCCCGCAGACGCTGCACCGCCATCTTGTCCTTGGCCAGGTCCACGCCGTAGCCGTTCTTGAACTGCTTCACGAGGTGGTCGACGATCCGCTGGTCCCAGTCGTCACCGCCCAGGTGGGTGTCACCGTTGGTGGCCTTCACCTCGACCAGTCCCTCGCCGATCTCCAGGAGGGACACGTCGAAGGTGCCGCCACCGAGGTCGAAGACCAGGATGGTGTGGTCGTTCTCCTTGTCCAGGCCGTAGGCGAGCGCCGCGGACGTCGGCTCGTTGATGATCCGCAGGACGTTCAGACCGGCGATCTCGCCGGCCTCCTTCGTCGCCGTGCGCTGGCTGTCGTTGAAGTACGCGGGCACGGTGACGACCGCGTCCGTGACGTCCTCGCCCAGATAGGCCTCGGCGTCCCGCTTCAGCTTCTGCAGCACACGCGCCGAGATCTCCTGCGCGGTGTACCGCCGGCCGTCGATGTCCCCGCTCTCCGGGAAGCGCCACTGCGCGTCGCCGACATGGCGCTTGACCGACCGCGCGGTGCGCTCCACGTTGGTCACGGCCTGCCGCTTGGCGACCTCGCCGACCAGCACCTCGCCCTTCTTCGCGAAGGCGACCACGGACGGCGTGGTCCGGGCGCCCTCGGTGTTCGTGACGACCGTGGGTTCGCCGCCCTCCAGGACGGACACCACCGAGTTCGTCGTTCCGAGGTCGATACCGACTGCGCGTGACATGGCCCTCTCCTCAGCCCGGTCCCCGTCTGGCACCTACCCATACGCGGCCCGATCATGGAAGGAGATTGTCGTCGTGAACGGTCGGTGAGGCGTCATGGCCAGGGTCTCGGTGGAAGGCACGGACATCGTCGTCCGGCTGTCCCTGCGGGAGACACTGGCCGCCCGCCGCCGCACGGTGCGGGTGCCGCTGTCCGCCCTGCGCGAGGTGCGCGTCGAACCGGACTGGTGGCGCGCCCTGCGCGGACTGCGGGGCAGAGGTCTCTGGATCCCCGACCGGCTGTGCGTGGGTGTCCGCGTCCTTCCGGACGGTCGCGATTTCGCGGCGGTGAAGCCGGGCGAGCCTGTGGTCTGCGTCGAGCTGCGGCGCGACGCCGCTTTCGGCCGCCTTGCCGTCACCGACCCGGATCCGCAGCGGGCGGTGCGCGAGCTCCGCCCGTACGCGCCCACGGACCGGCTGGACTGACTCCGGCACCGGCCGTTTGGCACGGGGAGCGAGGGGCATCCGCGCGATGTGGACGGCCCCTGACCGCTGAGCGGGATCCGGCGGTCACCACGCTCCGTACGGAATCGGGGACCGTCCGCACAAGCCGGCTGTACCGGACTCCACGCGTCTGGGGGACATCATGGAACTCGGCTTCCTCAAGCCTCTCTTCGCCCGGCCCGGCCCATGGGCCTCTGTGTACATCGAGACGACCCGCGCCACCGAGGACGCGGCGAAGATACAGAAGCTTCGCGAGCGCTCCATCGCCACGCAGCTCATCGACGCGGGCGCCGACGGCTACACCACGAAGGCGGTCATGGCGCGGCTGGCCCACGAGCCCGTCGCCGGGACACCGCCGGGCCGGGCCCTGTTCGCCGCGGGCGCCGAGGTCGTCCTGGACGTCCCGCTCGCCGTTCCCCCGCCCGCAGGCGAGGCGACGTGGTCCGTCCTGCCCCATGTGGCGCCGCTGGCCGCCCTGCGCGGCGACGCGCCCGCCTGCCTGGTGGCGTACATCGACCGCACGGGCGCCGATCTGGAGCTGCGCGACGGCCAGAGCCGCGCAAGCATGGGCCAGGCGCAGGGCAAGGAGTGGCAGGGCCGCGGACACCGCAGCATTCCCGCGGACCGGTACGAATGGCACTACCGGAACAAGGTCGAGAACACCTGGAACGAGACCGCCGACACCATCGCGGCCGAGATCGTGCAGCAGTGGCCGCAGAGCGGCGCCGAGCTCCTGGTCCTGACCGGCGACCCCCGTGAGCGCAGGGCCGTGTACAACCGGCTGCCCGAGCGCGTCCAGGACGTCACCGTCGAGGCGGAGGGCGGCGGCCGGTCACCCGGCGCCTCGCCGTCGGGCCTCGACCGCGAGATCGCGCAGGCCTGCGAGACGTACACGCGGGAACGGCTCCGCAGGGCGCTCGAACGCTTCCACCGGGGGCGGGGCAAGCCGGGCGAGCACCGTGAGTCGTCCGTCGACACCGGGCCCGGGGAGGCCGCGGAGGGGATTCCGGCCGTCGTGGACGCGGCGCGCAACCACCAGGTGGCGACGTTGCTGATCACCCCCGAGGCCTCCGACGGGGGCCGCCAGGTCTGGATCGGCCCGGGCGTCGACGAGGTGGCCGTGCAGCGCGGCGAGGCGCGGGCCATGGGTGTTCCCCGGCCCGAGCAGGCGCGCGCGGACGACGCGGTCCTGCGGGCCGCCGCGGCCGCCGACTGCGACGTGCTCCTGGTCCCCGAGGGGATGCGGGGCCCGGCGGGCGGCCTGGGGGCGGTGCTGCGCTGGACTATGTGAGCGCTGGACTGTGCGAGCGCTGGACTATGTGACCTCTGTCAGGCCGGGGTGACGTTCTCGGCCTGGGGGCCCTTCGGGCCCTGGACGACGGTGAACTCGACCTTCTGTCCCTCGGTGAGCTCGCGGAACCCGGTCGTCGCGATGGCCGAGTAGTGGACGAAGACGTCAGGGCCGCCCTCGTCCTGGGCGATGAAGCCGAAGCCCTTCTCCGCGTTGAACCACTTCACTGTTCCGGTTGCCATGGTGATCTCCTTGGCGCATACGGACACCTCCATCGTCTCTCAGCACGGCCGGGAAGTCCCGGCAGGTAGCTTTGGGGCATGGAACTCATCGGAGAGATCACGGCCGACCGGCCCCTGCTCGTCCTGGCCGTCAAGGAGGAGGCGCAGTTCCTCGACACGGACCTGCCGATCCTGCTGACCGGGATGGGCAAGGTGAACGCGGCGACCTCGCTCGCGACGGTACTGGGCCGGGGGCCGCGCCCGTCCGGTGTCGTGAACCTCGGGACCGCCGGGGCGCTGCGACCTGGGTGGACGGGGACGCACGTCGTGGGCACGGTGATCCAGCACGATCTCGACGGCGAGCTGCTCGCGACGCTGACCGGCGAGACCTACGGGGACCCGCTGACCCTCCCGGACGGGGGTGACGTGACCCTGGCCACGGGCGACGCCTTCATCTCCGACGAGGCGGCCCGGGCCCGGCTCGCCGCCCGGGCGCCGCTGGTCGACATGGAGGCCTACGCCCTGGCGACGGCCGCCGGTCTCGCGGGGGTGCCGATGAGGATCGTCAAGCATGTGAGCGACGAGGCGGGCGACGGCGCGGCCAGGACCTGGCGGGAGTCGGTCGCCGACTGTGCCCGGGCGCTCGCGGACTGGGCGGCGGAGCACACTCCGTACCGCTCCTAGGGTGTCGGCGCCGTCGGTCCGAAGCGGCGACGGTACGCGGACGGGGAGAGCCCGGTCTCGCGGTTCATCAGGGCGCGCAGGTTGGCGGCGGTGCCGAGGCCGCTGGTGCGGGCGACGACGTCGAAGCGGGACTCACCGCGCTCGATGAGCCGGCAGGCCAGGGCCACCCGCTCGCCGGTGAGCCAGGCGAGCGGGGTGGTGCCGAGCTGGGCCCGGAACCGGCGGTGGAGCGTGGCCGGGCTGACGGCCGCGTGGGCCGCGAGGCCGGCGACGGTCAGCGGGGAGCCGAGGCGTTCCTGCGCCCAGGCCAGCAGCGGGGCGAGGGACTCGTCGGGTGTGTCGGGGACCGGGCGCTCCACGAACTGGCGCTGTCCGCCGTCGCGGTGGGCGGCGAACACGAGGCGGCGGCTGACGGCGTTGGCGACCTCCGCGCCGTGGTCGCGGCGGACGACGTGGAGCCCGAGGTCGAGGGCGGCGGCGCTGCCGGCGGCGGTGAGGATGTCGCCGTCGTCGACGAACAGGACGTCCGGTTCGAGCCGTACGGAGGGGAAGCGGGCGCGGAAGGACTCCGCCCACTGCCAGTGGGCGGTGGCCCGCCGTCCGTCGAGGACCCCGGCCTCGGCGAGGGTGAAGGCGCCGCTGCAGAAACCGATCAGGCGCGCGCCGCGCGCGTGGGCGCGGCGGATCGCGTCGAGCACGGCGGGGCGGCGGGGTACCTCGACGTCGGGGCGGTTGGGGACGATCAGGGTCTGCGCGGTGTCGGCCGCTTCGAGCCCGGCGACGCCCGTGAGGGTGAAGAAGCCGTCCCGCATGAGGGTGCGGGGCTCGGGCGAGCAGAGTCGGAAGTCGTACAGGTCGCGGCCGAGCTCGGGGCGGCGCAGACCGAAGACCTCGGTGGCGCAGCCGAGTTCGAAGGGGTTGGAGTTCGCGTCGACGATCACGACGACCCGGTGCGCTCCGTGATGCGAGGATCCTTGCGGCATATGCTATTTCTAGCACTCACGCCGGGTGGCGGGCAGCGGCCAGGATGGCCCCATGAGCCAGAACACGCCTGTGAACAGCGACCCCATCGCCCTCGCCAAGGCCCTCGCCTCCTTCGACGAGCTGTGGAGTCCCCGCATCGTGACGCGGGTGAACGACTACGACGTGCGCGTCGCGAAGGTGGCGGGCGAGCACGTGTGGCACGCCCACGACGACACCGACGAGTTCTTCCTCGTCCTCGACGGCGAGCTGCACATCTCGCTGCGGGAGGCCGGGGCGGAGCGCACGGTGTCGCTCCCGCGGGGGTCGGTCTTCACCGTCCCCAAGGGCGTGGAGCACCGCCCGTACGCCCCGTCCGGAGCGTCGATCCTGCTCTTCGAGCCGACGGGCACGCTCTCGGTGGGCGACCGGCACGACGAGATCCCGGACCACGTCGACGCGACGACGGGCCACGCGCTCGGGGCGTGAGGCTCACACCGCCTGGTGGGCGATCTGGATGAGATTGCCACAGGTGTCGTCGAACACCGCGGTCGTCACCGGCCCCATGTCGAGCGGCTCCTGGGTGAACCGCACGCCGAGCTCGCGCAGCCGCCCGAACTCGGCGTGCACGTCGTCGACGGCGAACGAGGTGTACGGAATCCCGTCCTTGACCAGGGCTTCCTTGAACGGCACCACGGCGGGGTGACCGCTGGGCTCGAGGACCAACTGGGTGCCCTCGGGCTCCTCGGGGGACACGACGGTGATCCAGCGGTCCTCCCCGAGCGGGATGTCGGCCTGCTTCACGAAGCCGAGTACGTCGGTGTAGAAGCGCAGCGCTTTGTCCTGGTCGTCGACGAAGACGCTGGCGAGGTTGATCCTCATGGGGACTCCTGGGGGTCGTGCGAAGGGTCGCGCTCGGGGCGCCTGATCCACCGCTCGGTGATGTGCTCCAGCGGGGCGGTGTCGAGGTTGTGGAATTTGTACCGGCCCTCGCGCCGGGTGACGACGAGACCCGCCGACTCGAGCACGGCGAGGTGCTGCGACACCGCCTGGCGGGACAGTGACAGCTGGTGCTTCATCGCCAGGCGGGCGCAGATCTCGAACAGGGTCTGCTCGGGCCGCTCCGCGAGCTCGTCGAGGATGGTCCGGCGGGTCGGATCGGAGAGGGCCTTGAACACATCATCTTCCACACCCCCACCATAGGCAAGTCTTCACTTGCCTATCAACCCAGTCCCTCTCTCGGCCGGGGCCGCCCCGGGCTCACGGGGTGTGGAACCGTGCCTCCGGGTGGGCGGGGGTCGGGCCGGTCAGGACCGGTTGGGGGGTGGCGCGGAGGTGTTCGTCGAAGAAGGCGGCGACGAAGGTACGGGTGAGGGTGATCGCGCGGTCGGCGGGCAGTGGGGGCTGGGGCAGGCCGAAGTGGCTCAGGACGACCGGGCTGTCGGAGAAGGTGAAGTGTTCGGAACCGGAGACGGTCACCCAGCGCTTCCAGCCGTCCAGTGTCGGCCAGGTGCTGTCCCAGGTCGTGTCGGTGCCGCCCGGGCGGTGCACCGCGTCGTCCGTGCCGAGCATCATGAAGGGGCGTCCGCGCAGGCCCTTCGCGGGGAGTCGGTCCCAGAACGCGCCGTCCATGTTGATCCCCGCGTCGATGCGGGGATCGGCCGCCATGGCGGTGGCCGCGGCCGCGCCGCCGATCGAGTGGCCTGCCATGCCGACACGGGTTCCGTCGATCACGCGGGAGTACCGCCACGCCGGGTCGCGCCCGGTCAGCCGGTCCAGGACGAACGTCATGTCCGCCGCCCGCGCCGCGGTCACGCGGCCCGGGTCGGCACCGTGCTCGTCGACCGCCTCGCAGGCCACGCACGTGAGCATCCGTCCGCCCGGGACGGCGATGCCGTACGACTCGTAGGCGTGGTCGACGGAGGCGACGACGTATCCGCGGGAGGCGAGGTCCTCGGCGAGGTGGGTGAGGGTGTAGCGGGAGACGCCGAAACCGGGCGAGAGAAGGACCAGGGGGTGCCGTCCGGACGCGGGGCGGACGTCGACCCTGCTGTTGGTGCGCGTACCGGCCAACTCCCGGGCGGGCACGGCCGATTCGATGCCCATCCCCTGGACGAGAAGCCGTGTCTCCTCCGTGGTGGCGTACCCGGCGTGCCGCCCGCCGCCGGCGCGGGCCGCCGGGTAGTGCACGGTGACCATCAGTTCGCGCCCGCCGGCCTCGGGAACCCAGGGGTCGGGGCGGGACCGGTCGACGAGGTGGAGCACGGAACTGCCGACGGCGTACGGGCCGGTGGGAGTGGGCAGTCGAGGACGCGAGGCGGCCACCGCGACCGCGGCGTCGGGGACGGGCTCGGCGGCGGCGGGCGCGGCGGCCGGTAAGACGAGGGCGCAGGCGAGTACGGCGACCGAGGCCGCCCGAGTGATCTGGACCATGCCCGGGAGGCTACGACCGCCCCGCCGCGCCCCGCATCCGCCCAGGGGCGCACGTTCCCCCGCCCGCGTCAGACCGAGGTCGCACGACAGGGTGGGGCCGGGAACCGCCCCGGTCCCACCCCACCCCGCCTCGCCGCGCCCCCTTACGACAGCGGCAGATCCAGGTACGTCGGATCCGCGGCCGTCGACCGCACGTCGATCCGTGTGCGGTCGATGCTCGCGTCCGCGTACAGCTGGTCGCGGCTGGCGAGGACCAGCATCAGCCGGTGTCCCGCCGGGATGTCGTACGCCGCCGCCTGGAGGTCGATGTCGGTGGTCACGGGCTCGTTCGGGGTGACTCCGAGGAAGGTCTTCGGCTCGTGCGTGATGATGCGGGCCGTGCCGAGCACCGGGTCGACGTCGAAGAGGTAGGCGACGAGCGTCGCCGAGGCCGCGGACGGGGTGAAGGTGAGATGCAGCCGTGGGACGCCGCGCACGCTCTTGACCGACGGGAGCACGGGCGTCTTCCAGACCGCCGCGTGCCGCCGGTCGAACCAACGGGTCCGATAGGTCACGGGAGTTCCGTAGACCTCGGCCGCCCCGGTCGTCACCGGGTTCTCGGCCGCCGTGAAGCCGGCGTCGGCGCCGGCCGTGAACGGTCGCTCCCAGGTGGGCGCGACGCCCTGCGACAGCTCCCCGTCCTCCGGGTGGAGGAAGTCCGGCTTCGAGGCGGGCTTGAGGTGCAGCCGCTCGGTGGAGCCGGTGACGTCGGCCCACGCCTTGCGCTCCTCCACCTCCGCCGGCTCCACGATGATCCGGGAGATCGGCGGCAGGTTGGGCACGGTGACGGGCACCGGCAGCGGGACGGTGGTGTAGGTGAACATCACCTCGTTGGCGACCTCCGGCAGCGTGTCGACGCCGTTCTCCTCGCCGAGGAGATGGTGGGCGAGCCAGCGGTAGCCCTCGTCGACGACACGGTTGGGCAGTCCCGCCAGGCCGAGGAGTTCGGCCCCGCTGTGGTCGCCGATGGAGAGCAGCAGCCGCTTGGGGCCGGTGAGCCGCTGGAACATGTCCAGGGTCTGGTTGACCGGGCAGAGCGTCTCGTGCCAGTGCCCGCCGATGAGGAGCGGCACCCGCCGGGTGTTGATGGCCTCGACGTGCGTGACCGGTGAGCGTGGCGTCGCCCACGCCATGACCTCGCCCATGTCGCGGTGGGCGAAGAAGTTGTCGAACTGCGCCTGCGTCGCCGCGTCGAAGCGGCCGATCGTCTCGCCCCGCTCGTTCTTCGTGGCGGCCAGGAGCGCCTGGAACGTACGGATCCGGCGCGTGTGGTTCTCGTACATGCACGAGGCCAGATCCGACCAGCCGCTGAGCGCGACCACCGCGTCGACGCGCTCGTCGCGCGCGGCGGCGATGCAGCTGATTCCGGCGCCGTAGGAGTCGCCGAAGAAGCCGACCTTGGTGGGCTCGGCGCCGGTCCGCAGGGTGGCCCAGTCGATCGCGGCGGACGCGTCGTCCCAGTCGTCCTCGCCGCAGACGCCGATGAAGCCGCCGGACCCGAAGAAGCCGCGCGGCTGGTAGGCCAGGACGTTGTAGCCCTGGAGGGAGAGCTTGAAGGCCAGGATCGCGAACGCCTGCCAGGGCGCGCCCCAGGCGGAGGGGATGACGACCAGGGGCCGCGGCTGCTCGTCGCGGTGGCGCCAGAAGCCGCCGTCCAGGACGACGCCGTCCTCGCGCCGGATCGTGGCACGTTCCCAGAGCGCGATCCGGGTGAAGCCGGCGACGTCGTCGGCCAGGGACTCCGGGAGGCCCGCCGTGAGGGAGGCGGCAGCGCCGGGCCTCAGGGCCGCGAGGAGCGGCTCCCAGACCTCCTGGGGCGCGCCGATCCGGGTGAGCGCCACGGTCGGGGTGACGGCGCCGTCGTGCTGCTCGTACTCGTCCTGCATGGGTCTTCCTTCGCTGTGTGCGGGTACGGGGGCGTCAGCCGAGCGGCAGGTCGAGGAAGGCGGGGTCGCCCTCCGGAGAGCCGAGGTCGGTGCGGGTCCAGGCGACGGAGGCGTCTGCGTACAGCGGGTCCTTGCTGTCGACGACGAGCATCAGCCGGTGTCCGGCGGGGATGTCGTACGCGGCCGCCTGCAGCGCCCACTCCACCGTGGTCTCCTCACCGGGGTTGAGTCCGTGGAGGTTGAACGGCTCGTGCGTGATGATCCGGGCCGAGTCGTCCGCGGCGACGTCGAGGAGATGGGCGAACAGGCTCGCGGAGTGCGCGGTGCTGCGGGCGGTCAGGCGCAGCCTCGGGACGCCACGGACGCGCCGGCCCTCGGCGAGCGGTTCGCTCGTCCAGACCACGGCGTGGGCGCGGTCGATCTTGCGGGTGTCGTAGATCTTGGGGTTGCCGCCCCACTCCGCCTTGCCGGTCTGCATGATCGCGTCCATGGCGGTGGCCTCGGTGTCCACGCCGGCGACGAACCCACGCTCCCAGCCGGTCTCCTCGCCCTGGACGAGCCGGCCGTCGGCTCCCTGCCCGCCGTCGCCGGTCAGTCCGAACCGCTCGGTGCGCGTGGTGACCTCGGCCCAGTCGGCGCGGCTCTCGCGGAGCGCCGGTTCGACGATCCGGTGCTGTCCGGTCGGTTCACCGGTCACCGGGTCCAGGACGGGCACCGTCTCGTACGTGAACATGATCTGGCTGCTGACCCGGTCCCAGTCGTCCACCCCGTTCGCCTCGCCCTTGAGATGGCGGTCGAGCCAGTCGTAGGCCTCCGCCAGCGGGGTGTTGTCGGCGACCGGGCCGATCAGTCCGGGTCCTTCGGGGGCGGCGTGGTCGCCGATCCACAGGTTGAGGCGCTTGGGCACCTCCAACCGGTTGAAGGTCGTGAGGACCTCGTTGACCGGGAAGAGACTCTCGTGCCAGGTGTTGGAGAAGAACGTCGGCGTGCCGTGGTTGTTGGTCGCCTCCACGTACGACTCGGGTGCGCGCACGTTCCCCCAGACGACCACGCCCTCCATGTTCCGGTCGGCCTGGAAGTCGGCGAGGATCCGCCGGTTGTCCTCGTCGAACTTCTCCTCGACCGGGCCGCCGGTGAGCGCGAGGAGTGCCTCCACCGCCTTGAGGTGCCGGGTGTTGTGGTCGTACAGGCTGGTGGCGAGGTTGCCCCAGGTGCTGAGCGCCACGACGGTGTCGACGCGCTCGTCGTGGGCGGCGACGAGCTGGCTGATGCCGGAGCCGTACGACTCGCCCAGGAAGCCGATGCTGCCCGGCGCGAGGTGGTCGACGGCGTAGTCGATGACGGTGGAGCCGTCGGCCCAGTCGTTCGGGCCCGCGATGTCGATGAACCCCTCGGAGGTGGAGGGCAGGAAGGGGAAGCCGAGGCCGCGGGGTGTGTACGCGAGGACGTGGTAGCCCTTCCTGGCCAGGGTGAGGTAGGCCCACATGAAGAGCGGCCAGCCGAACGGGTGCCAGCCGGCGGGCACCACGACCAGCGGGTGCGGGCCGGGTGCGATCTGCCGGAGCGTGAAGGCCGAGAGCTTGTAGCCGTCGGGCGTCTCGATCCGGGGGTAGGCGGGGAGCGCGAGGCCCAGCACATGCCGGACGGTCTCGCTCAGGTCGCCCGGCAGCAGACCGTCTCCGCCGCGGGTCTGGAGGGCGGTGGTGAGGGTCTGGCCGAGCCGGACGGCCACCGGGTTGACCGTCCCGTCGGCGGCCCATACGCCGTCGTCGGCGAGCCGGGCGATCTCCGCCGCCGTGATGCCGGGGCTGTCGGAGCCGAAGTCGTTGAACGAACTGAAGGAGTTCTCCTGGGGCACGTGCACCCGTTCCTCTCGTCTGTTCCGCTGTTCTGCTGTTCCAATGTGTCGCTGACCGTCCGCTCTGCGGACGATCGGCCAAGCCAAACGCATTGCGGACAGAGGCACCAGAGAGCGCATGAACAGCGCACGAGGCACTGAAACAGGGCATGAACGACACCGGTTGCCCGGTTTTCCACGTTTCGGACGGGCGGCCCCCGTGGGCACACGGACGGTGACGGTCCGGTCCCCCCGTGCGGCCGGCCGGTGGCGAGACCATCCTGGAGGGGTGGGCCCCGCCCGGAGACCGCACGGCGGTGCGGGTGGTGCTCCTGTGCGCCCCCGATGCGGACGTGAGCGCCGGGCCGCGTTCCGAGCAGGATGCCCACGGGATGTGCGGTGCCCGTGTCGCGCGTCGGGTGCGGTCGGGTGCCGCCGGTTCGAGGGAGGCGGGGCGCATGAGCGGGTCCGGGTCCGGCACAGGCAGCGCGGGCGGCATGGGCGACATGGGGAACACGGTCGGCAAGGCGCGGTTCGACGACATCTACGACCAGCCCGACCCACGGGCGTACTTCCGGCGCCTCGCACCGCTGGAGTACGAGATTCCGCAGCAGGCCCAGGCCGCCTTCCGGCGCGCGGCGGCCGAGCGGGAGGGCGGCACGGTGCTCGATCTGTGCTGTTCGTACGGGATCAACGCCGCCCTGCTCAACCACGACGTCACGCTGGCCGAGCTGTACGCGCGCTATACCGACCCGTCGGTCCATGAGCTGACATCCGCCGAACTCGCGGTGCTGGACAAGGAGTTCTACGCCGCCAGGCGCCGCGACGACGCGGCCCCGGTCATCGGCCTCGACGTCGCGGGGCACGCGCTGCGGTACGCCCGCGAGGTCGGGCTCCTGGACGACGCCTTCGCGGAGAACCTGGAGGAGGGCGCGCCGCCGAGCCCGCGGCTGCGGGCGGCGATGGCCGACGTCGGCCTGATCACGCTGACCGGCGGCGGGAGCTATCTCACCCGGCGCACCTTCGCCGCGCTCCTTGAATGGGCCGGGCGGCCGGTGCGGGTGAGCGCCTTCGTGCTGCGTACGGTCTCCTACCGGCCGATCGCCGACTGTCTGGCGGAGTACGGGCTGCGGACCGTCGCCGATCCCTCGCGGACCTATCCGCAGCGGCTGTTCACCGACGCGCGCGAGCAGCGTTTCGCCGTCGAGGCGGTGCGGGCGCTGGGGGCGGATCCGGCGGGGCGGGAGTCGGCGGGCCGGTTCCACACCGTGCTGTACGAGTCGGTTCCGGAGGCCGGCTGAGCGCGGCGCGTCAGCGGGACGGCTCGGCGGCGGCCTCCGGAGCGGGTACGGCGGAGGGCTCCGGTCTCCGTACGACGAGCATCGCGGCCACGTCGTCGTCGAGCCCGTTGGCGCCGTAGGCGGCCAGGTCCGTGTGGAGCAGCGCCGGGAGGCGTGCGCCCGGCTCCGTCACCCAGTGGCACATCCGGGCCTCCAGGGGGTAGAAGGTGCCGGCCTTGTCCCGGGTCTCGCTCACCCCGTCCGTGAACAGCAGCAGCCGGTCCCCCGGTCCGAAGGGCACCTCCTCCACCCGGTGGCGCGCGTCGAGGAGGCCCGCGAGATTGACCGGCAGGGAGGGGTCGGTGAGCTCGACGGGCCGTACACGGGTGCCGTGCTGGAGCAGCGGGGCGGGGTGGCCGCAGCTGAGGACGCGTGCGACGTCCGTGTCGTCGGGGATCTCGACGAGGAGGACGGTGGCGAAGCGTTCGGCGGCGTCGGAGTCCGGGTCCCAGGCTCCGTAGCGGCCCAGGCCCTCCTCCAGCCGGTCGGCGAGGACGGAAAGGTCAGGGGCTTCGTTGACGGCGGCGCGGAAGGAGCCCAGCAGTACGGAGGCGGTCTCCACCGCGCCCAGGCCCTTGCCCTGGACGTCGCCGAGTATCAGCCGTACGGCGCCGGGCACCTGGACCGCCTCGTAGAAGTCGCCTCCGATACGGGCCTTGGCGGCGGCCGCCACGTACAGCAGGTGGAGGTCGACGGGGCCGAGCCGGGGCGGCAGGGGGCGGAGCACCACCCGCTGGACGACCTCGGCGACGGCGGTGAGCTCGCGCAGGTCCCGCTCGTAGCGCAGCCGGACCCGGCTGACCCAGACGGCGACCGCCGTCGCCGACGCGAGGACCACCACGCCGGCGAGGATGTCGGGGACGAACGGCTCTCCCCTGTTCACGCCGAGCAACGCGCCGAGCACCACGGCGACGAGGCCGATGACGGCGGTCCCCCGGACGCTCCAGGTGACGGCGGCGAGCGCGGGCGCGGCGACGAGCAACCGGTCGAAGCGCTCACGGTCCGGGGTGAGCAGGTCGATGAGCACCGTCAGCACCATGACCAGGACCGGCAGCGCGCGGCCGATGTTGATCTGTGTGCGCGGCCGGGTCCAGCGGAGGCCACGATGATCGGCTGAGGGCATTTCGTGATCGTACGCAGCCGGGGCGCCGGGGCCCCGGTGCCGCTTCCTGGCGTGTCCGAGCGCGTCCGGGGTCGGATGCGCCGCGCCCGGTCAGGTACGGGACGCGATCCGGGGCCGCTCCGAGTCCCTCGTGGGTGCGGTGCGCTCGCGCCCGGGCAGTCCGAGTGCGGCCGCGGCACCGAGCGCCGCGACGGTGGCCAGGACCAGGAGGGTGGTCTCCATGGCGGGGACGAAGGCCCCGGGCGCGCCGGGCGTCGTCGCGTCGAGCGTCATGAGGAGCGTCGCCGTGGCGACGCCGAGCGCGGGACCGATGTTCATCGCGGTCTGCTGGAGCCCGCCGGCGACCCCGGCCTCGGAGGCGGCGGCCCGGTGCACGACGACGGCGGTGGCGGTCACCATGACCGTACTGAATCCGGCGCCCACGAGGACGAAGCAGCCGCCGGTCGTCACCGCCGTCGCCGACGTGTCGAGCCGGGAGAGGAGCAGGACGCCGAGGGCGAGCACGGCCCCTCCCGAGAGCGTCGTGCGCCGGGGGCCGAACCGGCGTTGCAGCAGGGCGGCGGCGGGCGCGCCGAGCACCATCAGGACGGCCAGCGGCAGCACCCACAGGGCGCTCGACAGCGGGTCGAGTCCGCGCACGTCCTGGAGGAAGTAGGTCGTCACGAAGAGGGTGCCGAAGAGGGCGGCCGAGGCGGCAAGGAGTGCGGCGAGGCCCGCCATGAGGGGCCGGGACCGCAGGACGGCCGGCGGCAGGAGCGGATGGGCCGTGCGCCGCTCGTGGAGGGCGAAGGCCGCTCCGGCGGCGACGCAGGTGCCGAGGGAGAGGGTGGTCGCGGTGGTCCAGCCGGACGCGGGCGCCCCGACGAGCACCTGGACCAGGCAGGCCAGCGTCACGGCGAGGAGGCAGGCGCCGGGCAGATCGAGTGACGCACGGGTGACGGCGGGCGAGGGGGCGGCCGCCGTCGCGGTCGGCGCGGGGACGGCGAGAGCCAGGAGGCCGATGGCGAGGGCCGGGACCACGGTGAGGGCGAAGACCGACCGCCAGCCGTGCGCGGTGACCAGCGCGCCGCCGACGAGGGGTCCCGCCGCGGCCGCGAGGCCGATCGCGCTGGTGCGCAGGGCGATCGGCATGGCCAGCCGGTCGGGCGGGAAGGCGGCGCGCAGCATGCCCAGCGTGGCCGGCTGCAGGAGCGCCCCGCAGGCCCCCTGGAGGACGCGCAGTCCGATCACCCAGCCGATGTCCGGCGCGAGCGCGATACCGGCCGAGGCGGCGGCGAAGCCGAGCGCGCCGAGGGCGAAGATCCGCCGGTGGCCGTAGCGGTCGCCCAGCCGGCCCGCGAAGACGAGCAGGCTCGCGACGGCGACGAGATAGCCGGTGCTGGTCCACTGCACCTGGCCGAAGTCCGCGTCCAGGTCGTGCCGGAGGGCGGGCTGGGCGATGGTGAGGACGGTGCCGTCGAGGGCCACGACGGCGGCGCCGACGACACTGCAGGCGAGGGTGAGATGCCGTTGCCGTATCACCGCTCACGCCCCGCCGGGCCGAGGTGGGCGTCGAGGGCCGCCCGCAGCAGGGGCTCGACGTCGTCGGTGCCGGCGGCCAGCTGGAGGCTCCCCCAGCCCCAGAGCTGGGCGATGCCGTGCAGATTCGCCCAGAGCGCGGCCGCGACGGCCGTCGGCTCGGGCCCGGCCCCCGGGCGGACCCGGGCGACGAGGCGGGCGAGGAGACCGAACAGGGGCAGGCTGGTCTCGCGCAGCCCGAGCCGCCCGCTTTCGAGCAGGTCGTGACGGAACATCAGCTCGTACATGCCGCGGCGGGTCAGCGCGAAGTCGAGGTACACGCGGGCGAGGGCGTCGAGTTCGGCGCGGGGGCCGTCGGATGGCACCGCGAGCGCGGTGGTGACGCGGTCCGTGAGCTCGGCGAAGCCCTCGCGGGCGATGGCCGACAGCAGGTCGAGATGGGTCGGGAAGTACCGGCGGGGCGCCCCGTGGGAGACCCCGGCGCGCCGGGCGATCTCGCGCAGGGACAGCGCCTGCGCTCCTTCCGCGTGCACCAGTTCGACCCCGGCGTCGATCAGCCGGCCGCGCAGTCCGGCCTCGGTCTCTTCAGTCATGGACACTGTCTACCAGGTCGCCGTAGACAGTGTCTACGCGTGCTCGACCGAGCCCTGGGCTAGACTTCTCGCCAGCGAAGGGGAGTAGCCCTGCGAACCGGTCGTCGACACACTGGAGCCCTCGGGTTCCCGGTGGCCGGGTCCACGCGGAAGCGCGGACGGGCGAGACCTTCGGCCAGGCATTCGCCATGTCCGCATCCTGTGGGCGTGGTCCGTCATGCCGGGCCGAGTGGTTCTTCCCGTCGCCCACCGTGGTGCCGTGCGGATCCCGGGCCCGGACCGAGCAGAGAGCCCCCGGTATGCACCTCGACCCCTTGGCGATCCTCACCGCCTTCGGGCTGATCTTCCTCGCCGAGCTTCCCGACAAGACGATGTTCGCGTCCCTCGCCATGGGTACGCGCATGCGTCCGCTCTACGTCTGGTTCGGCACCTCCACCGCGTTCATCGTGCACGTCGCCCTCGCCGTGGGCGCCGGCAGCCTCATCGGCCTGCTGCCCGACTGGATCGTCAAGCTGATCTCGGCCCTGCTGTTCGGCTTCGGCGCCTTCATGCTGCTGCGTGGCGGAGGCGACGACGACGGGGAGGACGAGGCGGGCGGGAAGACCGTGACCGGCTTCTGGCCGGTCTGGTCGACCGCGTTCATGGCCGTCTTCATCAGCGAGTGGGGCGATCTGACCCAGATCACCACGGCCAACCTCGCCGCCACCAACGGCACCTGGTCGACGGCCATCGGCTCCGCCGCGGCCCTGATGAGCGTCTCGGCCCTCGCCCTGATCGCGGGCCGTTTCATCGCCAAGCGCGTGCCGCTGAAGACGGTCCAGCGCGTCGGCGGCCTGTGCATGGCGGGGCTGGCGATCTGGTCGCTCACCGAGATCTTCGTGGGCTGACACCCGGCGGCGCGCGACCGTACCCGTCTAGAAGGTGCGGAAGACCCCTTCGGGGTCGTCGTGCGCCGCCGCCGCATACTCCTCGAACCCCATGTTGCCGATCGACAGGTTGGCGTGGATGTCGTGGACTCCCGCCGGGACCGTACGGAAGCGGTCGCCGAACTCGGTGAGCTGCGCGTAGTCCTCGTCGTCCACGCACTCCGCCCGCGTCAGAAGGGTCACCGCGAGCAGCGCGTGGTGAGCGGAGGTCATCGTCATCCGGTCGGCGAGGAACACCACGCTCAGCTCTTCGTCACCCGCGAGCGCCGTCGTCACCTCGCCCACGCCCGCCCCGGCCCAGGCCGGGTCGTCGACGACGTACGCGGAGAGGTCCGGGTCCTCGGCGAGGGCAGCCCGCACCGCCTGCCAGGCGTTGTCGTCCGCGTAGTCGGTACGGATGACGAGGGCGTCGAACTCCGCACGGCCGGTCACGGGCGGGCGGCGGCGCGGGGCCAGGACGCGCGGGCGGGCGAAGTCGGTGTTGTCGACCAGGACGTCCATCCTCGGCAAGGGGTCGACCTCGTCGAGGTAGATCCGCCGCGCCACCCCGTACCGGTCACGGTGGATCGCCTCCGCGTCCGAGCCCGCCCAGTTCCGGTCCCGCTCCGCGCCGCGCCGTACCGAGAGCTCGGCGTCCACGTCGAGCCAGACGCGGTAGTCCCAGTAGCCGTCGATCTCGGGCCGGAAGGCGAAGACCCCGTCCACGACGAGCACGGCGTCCGGGGCGAGCGGGGTCCGCCGTGCGGAGTGGTCGAGCTGGGTGAGCGGGTCGATGCCGCACAGGGCGCACGAGTCCGTCTCCGGCGACCGGACGGGGTCCAGGAGGAGACGCCTGACGAGTCCGTAGTCGTACGCGTTGCGGTAGTAGCCCTCGCCGGACTCCCGGTCGTAGAGGTGCCGGTCCTTCCAGGGCTTCTTGAAGTCGTCGAGCGTCGCGCGGAGCGCCGGGCGCCCCGCGTGCGCGATCCGTTCGGCCAGCTCGTGCCCGAAGCTCGTCTTGCCGGCCGCGGTCGGTCCGTCGATCCCGACGATCAGGCGCCCGGGGCCACGGGCCAGGACCGCCCTCGCGATCTCCTCGACCAGGACGGTGCGTTCGGGGGACGCCGCGGGAGGGACCGGCTGCCGCCAGGTCGAGGGCGAGTGGTGGACATCGGCTCGCTGCGCAGTCATGGGCCCGAACCTACCGACCGGGCCCGCGCGGCGGGACTGCCGGGTGGCACCCCTGTGCCGGGCCTTGATGAAGGAGTGAATCACTGCTTCACTTCTTCCATGCCCTACCGACGCACACCCGCGGTCCAGGCCCGTCTCGACGCACAGCGCGCCACCGTCGTCGACGCGGCCATCGGGCTGCTCGCCGAGCACGGCTACGCCGGCTGCACGATCGCCGCCGTCGCCGCGCGGGCCGGGATCGCCACCGGCAGCGTCTACCGTCACTTCTCCAGCAAGGCCGAGCTGGCCGTCGAGCTGTTTCGCACCGTGGTCTCCCGCGAGGTGGCCGCCGTGTCCGAGGCGGCGCGCCGTCCCGAGCACACGCGGGCGGCCGAGCGCGTCGTCGCGGTCATCGAGACCTTCGCGCACCGCGCCCTGAAGTCGCCGCGTCTCGCGTACGCCCTGCTCGCCGAGCCCGTCGACCCGGCCGTGGACGCCGAACGGCTGGTCTTCCGGCGTACGTTCCGCGATGTGTTCGCCGAGCGGATCGCGGAGGGCGTCCGGACCGGCGAACTCCCGCCCCAGAACGCGTCGCTGACGGCCTCCGCGCTCGTCGGGGCGGGGGCGGAGGCGCTCGTCGGGCCGCTGGCGGAGGGGTCGGTGGGGCCCGAGACCGTACCCGCCCTGGTCACCTTCACCCTGAGAGCCCTGGGAGTTCCCGATGCCGAGCACGCATGAGGTCACCAACCAAGTCCCGCCGCTGACCGGTTACGACGTGTCGGCCGACCCGGCCCTCCTGGAGGGGCTGCGCCGCGAGGGCGCGGGCTGGGCCGAGGCGGACGTGCGCGAACTGGGTGTCATGGCCGGCGGTGAGCAGGCCCAGGAGTGGGGGCGCTCGGCGGAGCGGAACTCCCCCGTGCTGCACACGCACGACCGGTACGGGCACCGCGTCGACGAGGTCGAGTTCCACCCGTACTGGCACGAGCTGATGGCCGTCGCCGTGCGGCACGGTCTGCACGCGGCGCCCTGGCGCGACGCGCGACCGGGCGCCCATGTGGCCCGCGCCGCGAAGGTGTTCGTGTGGGGCCAGGCCGACGCGGGGCATCTGTGCCCCATCTCGATGACGTACGCGGCGGTGCCCGCCCTGCGCGCCGAGCCGGCGCTCGCCGAGGTGTACGAGCCGCTGCTGACCTCCCCCTCCTACGACTTCGGGCTGCGCGAGCCCACGTCGAAGCGCGGGATCATCGCCGGGATGTCGATGACCGAGAAGCAGGGCGGCTCGGACGCGCGCGCCAACACGACGCGGGCCGTGCCGACCGGTGAGGACGGCTTCTACGCGCTGACGGGCCACAAGTGGTTCACCTCGGCGCCGATGTCGGACGTGTTCCTGACGCTGGCGCAGGCGCCGGGAGGGCTGTCCTGCTTCCTCGTGCCACGTGTGCTGCCCGACGGAACGCGCAACGCGATCCGTCTGCAGCGGCTGAAGGACAAGCTCGGCAACCGCTCCAACGCCTCGTCCGAGATCGAGTACGAGGGCGCCCTCGGCCGTCTGGTGGGCGAGGAGGGCCGGGGGGTGGCCACCATCATCCGGATGGTGAACATGACCCGGCTGGACTGCGCGATCAGCTCGGCGTCCGGGATGCGTCAGGGGCTCGTGCAGGCCGTCCACCACGCCACGCACCGCAGCGCGTTCGGGGCGCGGCTCGTCGACCAGCCGCTGATGGCCAACGTCCTCGCCGACCTGGCGGTGGAGGCGGAGGCGGCGACGATCGCCGCGCTGCGGCTCGCCGGTGCGGTGGACCGGGCGGCGGCGGGCGACACGGACGAGGAGCTGCTTCGCCGGATCGGCCTCGCGGTCACCAAGTACTGGGTGTGCAAGAGGGCTCCCGCGCACGCGGCGGAGGCGCTGGAGTGCCTGGGCGGCAACGGGTACGTCGAGGACTCGGGACTCCCCCGGCTCTACCGCGAGTCCCCGCTGCCCTCCATCTGGGAGGGGTCGGGCAACGTGGCCGCGCTCGACGTGCTGCGGGCGATGGGCCGCCAGCCCCAGGCGGTCGAGGCGTTCTTCGCGGAGGTCGACCGCGCGGCGGGCGCCGACCGGCGCCTGGACGCGGCCGCGGCCCGGCTGCGCAAGGACCTGGGCGATCTGGGCGACCTCGCCGCCGTCGAGTACCGCGCGCGGCGGCTGGTCGAGCACATGGCGCTGGTCCTCCAGGGCTCGCTGCTCGTCCGGCACGGCCATCCGGCGGTGGCGGACGCCTTCTGCGCCTCGCGCCTGGACGGCGACTGGGGTGTCGCCTTCGGCACCCTGCCGCCCGGCCTGGACACGGCGGCGATCATCGCCCGTGGCACGCCGGGCGCGGCCCCGGCGGCCTGAGCCGTACGACACCGCGGCACGCGTGGACCGGGGCGATGTCCTGGTCCGCGCCGAGCCCCGCCCCGTGCCCCGCGCCGTGGCCTGTCGGGTGACCCGTCGGGCCATGGCCGCATGCCGTCACCAGTCCCGGGCGGCGACCAGCTCCTCCGCGTCGGCGTCCGCGAACCCGTAGGCCGTGGCGACGAACCAGAAGTTCTCGGCGATCTCCTCGCGGGCGATGGTCTCGATCTCGCTCCCGGCCTCCTCGAAGTCCGCCTCCAGCGCGTTGAACTCCTCGGTGGCCACCTCCGTGAGCGCGTACAGCGCCGTCAGATCGGCCGGCTGCTCGGCCTCGATCCGCTCGCAGAGCCTCTGCAGGATCGCCTTGCCCTTGTCGACGACGCTGTCCGGGTAGTACCCGTCCTCGTACAGTGCGCGCAGAAACCCGTACTCCGCCACCTGCTGGTTCGTGATGGACATGCGATCCCCTCACCACTCGGTCACCGTGGTGTCCATCGTTCACCACGCCACTGACAACCGCTCGCAGGACGAGGAGAGGCCCTTGAGCACCGATCCGATCGACGATCCGATCCACGCGGAACTGGACCGGCGTGCCGGGGAGGCGGCCGAGCGGGTCGTCACCTGGCGGCGGCATCTGCACCGGCACCCCGAGCTGTCCAACCGGGAGGTGGCGACCGCCCGCCTGGTCGCGGACCATCTGCGGTCCCTGGAGCTGGACGAGGTGCGGACCAAAATCGCCGGGCACGGTGTCGTCGGTGTGCTGCGGGGCGACGCCCCGGGCGAGCGGGTGGCGGCGCTGCGGGCGGACACGGACGCGCTGCCCGTCGAGGACCTGTGCGGCACGGACTTCGCCTCGCGGGCCGTGGACGCGGACTATCCCGGCGGCCCGTTCCCGGTCTCGCACGCCTGCGGTCACGACTGCCACACCGCCATGCTCATGGGCGCCGCGACCGTCCTCGCCGGGGTGCGCGAACGGCTCCCGGGGACGGTGCTGTTCGTCTTCCAGCCCGCCGAGGAGGGGCCGCCGGTCACCGAGACGGGCGGGGCGCGGGCGATGCTCGCCGAGGGCGCGTTCGACGATCCGGTGCCGACGATGGCGTTCGGGATGCATGTCACGCCGTTCCCCCAGGGGTACGTGGGGTACCGGGTGGGCAACCAGTACGGCGCCTCCACGCTGGTGAAGATCGTGGTGACGGGCAAGCAGGTCCACGGCTCCACGCCCTGGCAGGGCATCGACCCGATGCCGGCGGTGGGCGCGGTCCTGACCGGGATCGGGCAGCTCTACCGGCAGGTCTCCGCCTTCGACCCGATCACGGTCTCCATCGGCCACGTCGAGGACGTCGGGCGCTTCAACATCATCGGACAGACCGTCACCCTGTGGGGCACGGTCCGCTGCGCGGTCGAGTCGGACATGGCCGAGGTCCAGCGGCGGCTGACCACGCTCGCCGAGCACACGGCGGCGGCGTACAACGCCACGGCCACGGTCGCGTACCTGCAGCCCGTCCCGCCCGTGCACAACAGCGCGGAGTGGGTCGCGGCCGCTCTGCCGACGATCCGCCGAGTCGTGGGCGAGGAGCGGACGGTGCGGACCGGCGCGACGCTCGGGTACGACGACGTCTCCGAGTTCGTGAACCGTTTCGGCGGCCTGTACGTGATGCTCGGCGTCCAGGACGCCGCGCTGGACGCGGACGGTCACCCGGTCCCGCTGCCCGGCGGACGTGGCCTGGTCTCCAACCACAACCCGCACTTCTACGCCGACGACGACACCCTCGTCACCGGCGTCCGGCTGCACGCGCACATGGCGTACGACCATCTCGCGGGCGCGGCGGCGCCTTAGGCAGGCCGCTTCCGCAGGGCCCCCAGGTACACCCCGATCAGGATCAGCGGGGTGCCGAGCAGCAGGGAGGCCGTGAGGGGTTCGTCGTCCAGCCACGCCGACAGCACGATCGTGACGACCGGGACGATGACGAAGACGTACGCCGCCCTCGACGCGTCCCAGCGCTGGACCACGAACAGGTAGAGGACGAAGGTGAGCACGGAGCCGGCCACCACCAGGTAGACCAGCGCCCACCAGGTCGCGGCGCGGTCCGGCAGCCGCCAGGTGTCACCGGCCGCGAGCGAGCCCGCGAACAGCAGGACGGAGGCCGCCGTCATGCCCACCGCGTTCATCGTCACCGGATGCACCTTCGGCAGCCGCCGCACCAGGACGATCGCCTGCGCGAACGCCAGCATGCTGCCCAGGATCGCCAGGAAGGACAGCAGGGGCA
Organism: Streptomyces vilmorinianum; assembly: GCF_005517195.1. NCBI lineage: Bacteria > Bacillati > Actinomycetota > Actinomycetes > Kitasatosporales > Streptomycetaceae > Streptomyces > Streptomyces vilmorinianum. Next base: position 4,018,603 of record NZ_CP040244.1, read on the forward strand.
CGCCGCCCTCCAGCGGGGCGCGTGAGATGAGGGCGACCCCGGCCGTGGCGAACACCGTGCCGACGGCCGCCATCAGCCGGAACCGTTCGAGCCCCTGTGCCACCGCGAGCAGGAGGGTCGCCAGCGGGACCAGGGAGAGGATGGTCTGGCCGAGTCCGGCGTGGATGCGGACCAGCGCGTAGTACGCGAGCGAGAAGGTCACACCGAAGTTGAGGACGCCGAAGAGGATCGACCCGGCGAGCGCCTTGCCGCGCGGGAACTCCATCCCGCGGACGGCCATGATGGCGAGGAGCAGCAGGGAGGCGGCGCCGAACCGCAGGGCCGCGCCCCACAGCGGATCGAGTTCACGGTTGCTGAATCGGACGCCGACCGCGTTTCCGCCCGCGAGGACCGCGGCGGCCAGGAACGCGGCGAGCGTCACGCGGTCTGCGGCACGCTGCACCGGTTCACCGTAGCCGCGGCGGTCGCCCGGCCCGCTCGGGACACACCCGTCGTGCCGGTGCGGCTCAGCTCTGTGCGACCACCGCGACGAAGGCTCTGGTCAGGGCGTTCTCGGCGGCCGCCGGCCAGACCAGGCCGTACTCGACGGGCGGTGCGTCGCGCACCGGTACATAGGCGATGCCGGGGCGCGGGTGGTACTGGGCGCCGCGGGCGGCGCCCAGGGAGACACCGCTGCCCGCGCTCACATGGGAGAGGACCTCCTGCCATGAGGCGGCCACCGGCCCGCGGGGGATGACGGCGCCGGCCGGGGTGCGCCGGGGGTAGTGGGTGTCCAGCCAGTAGCCGGGGTTGGCGCCCGCCGCGGTGATCAGCGGGAGGCCGGCGAGGTCGGCGAGGTCTTCGAGCCCGACGGACTTCCGGCGGGCCAGGGGATGGGCGGCGGGTACGAGGAGGACCCGGGGCTCCGTGGTGAGCACGGGACCGGAGGTGAGCCCGGGTTCGCGGACCGGGAAGGCGGTGAGCTGGAGGTCGAGTTCGCCGTCGTGGAGGGGCCGGAAGCCGCCGTCGAGGGGTACTTCCCGCACCTGGATCTCGCAGCCGGGGTGGCGGGCGAGGAAGGCGTCGGCGGCCGCGGTGAGCAGCTCGCCGTTCCAGGGGGCGGCGAAGCCGGCCCGGAGCGTGCCGTGCACGCCCCGGCCCGCGGCGGTCGCCCGCTCCAGGGCGGCGAGGATCTGCCGGTGGGCGGGGCGGAGGTCGTCGCGGAGGCGGCTGCCGACGGGGGTGAGGCGGACGCTGCGGCTGGTGCGCTCGAACAGGGGCGTACCGACGCGGCGCTCCAGCTTCTTGACAGTCTGGCTGATGCGGCCGGTGGAGACGCCCAGGCGTTCGGCCGTGCGGCCGAAGTGGAGTTCCTCGGCGAGCGTCAGGAACGCCTCCAGTTCATGCCGTTCGAGCACGACACGCCCCCCATCGTTGAGTTCCGCTAAACGCCGCTTGCATTGTTGCACCTTGATCGGCCGGGGCGGCGGACAGGAGCCTTGGTCCATGGATCTCCCGACCGCCATCGCGCCGCGGGGCGCGGCCCGTCCGCGAACCCGCCCCGTCGCCCACCCCAACGTCCTGGTCATGGCGGTGGCGGGGGCAGTGACCGTCGCCAACATCTACTTCCCACAGCCGCTGCTCGACGCCATCGCGCAGGGGCTGCGCGTGTCCCAGCACACCGCGGGACTCGTCGCCTCCGCCGCCCAGATCGGCTACGCGCTCGGCATCCTGCTCCTCGTCCCGCTCGCCGACACCGCCCGGCTGCGCCGCCTCACCGCCCTCCTGCTCGCGCTCACCAGCGGCGGGCTGCTGATCGCCGCGGCGGCGCCGAACGTCCTCACCCTCACGCTCGCGACGCTCGCCGTCTCCACGACCACGGTCCTCCCCCAGATCCTCACCCCGGTGGCGGCGGCGCTCGCGGGGCCGGAGCGGCGCGGCCGGGCCGTCGGGCTCATCGGCCTCGGCCTGACGCTCGGCTCGACCCTCTCCCGTACCGTCTCGGGCGCGGTCTCGGACGTCGGCGGAGGCTGGCGCACCGCCTACCTGCTGGCCGCGGCGGCGACGGCCGCCCTCCTCTTCGTCGTGCCGCGCGCCCTGCCCGAGCGCGCGGGACCGGCCGCCCGGGAGCGGCTGCCGTATCCGCGGCTCCTGGCGAGCCTGCCCCGGCTGTTCGCCGAGCACCGGGAGGTACGGATCTCGGCGCTGAGCGGAGCCGCGGTCTTCGCCGCGTTCAGTGTCTTCTGGGCGACCCTCGCCTTCCATCTGGCGGCCCCTCCGCTGGGCTTCGGGCCGGGGGTGGCGGGGCTCTTCGGGCTGCTGAGCCTGCCAGGGGCGCTGCTCTCGGCGTACGCGGGACGGCTCACCGACCGCCATGGCGCGCGGGTGGTCAACGCCGGGGCGCTGGTGTGCACGGCCGCCGCCGTGGCCGTCGTCGGATTCGGGGCACACTCCCCCGTGGCGCTGGTGATCGGCGCCAACCTGCTGGTCCTGGGCACCAGCGCCGCCCAGGTGGCCAACCAGGCGCGGATCTTCGGTCTGGGTCCGCGGATCGCGGCCCGCGTCAACACCGTCTTCATGCTGTTCTCGTTCGGCGGCGGCGCGCTGGGCTCGCTCACGGCGGCATGGCTGTACGGGGCGTACGGCTGGACGGCGACGACCCTGGCCTCGGCGGGGTTCACCGTCCTGGCCGCGCTGGTGGTCGCGGCCACGCGGCGCGGCGCCCCGAGTTGCGTACCGCGCGACACGCGCAAGGCTGGAACTCACCACCCGCGCAGCCCGCAGGGAGAGACGATGCCGGACCTCGCAGCCCTCGCCGACGAACACCTTGCCGAGGCGCGTACCGCCCCGCACGGCCGGAGCGCCCATGTGGTGGTCCATGACGGCGTGCTCCGGCAGAGCGTGATCGCGCTGGTGTCCGGCACGGCCCTGGACGAGCACAACGCTCCGCCGGCCGCGAGTCTGCAGGTGCTGCGGGGGCGGGTGAAGCTGACGGCGGCCGGGTGGTCCGAGGAGCTGTCGGCGGGCGCGCTGCAGATGATCCCCAAGGAGCGGCACGGGCTCGCCGCCCTGGAGGACGCGGTCGTCCTGCTGACCGCCGTCAACGACTGAGGCTCACACCGTCTCGTCCAGATCCTCGGCGTAGTGCTCGATGGCGCGCCGGTACCGCCGTACGGACGGGTCGTCGCTGGTGGCCGCGAGCAGGCGCAGCAGCAGGCGTGCGGACTCGTGGTGCTCGCCGGTGTTGAACAGGGCCATCGCCAGGAACGTCCGCAGCGCCCCGTCCTCGGGGAACTCCTCGGCCGCGCCGCGCAGGGTGGTGACGGCCTCCTCGTAGCGGCCGAGGATGCGCAGCGTGCTGCCGAGGCCAAGGAGTGCTCCCTTGCGGTCCTCCGGGGAGAGCCCGTCGCCGGCCGCCGCGTCCAGCGCGCGCCCGTAGAAGGGGACGGCCTCCGCCTCCAGGCCGAGGACGTCGTGGGCCCAGGCGGTCTGGTAGGCCACCTCCGCGTCGTCGGGGTACCGCGCGGCGAGCTCCACCAGGCGGGCCCGCGCCTCCTCCTGACGGCCCCGCTCCCGCAGGCCGACCGCCTCGGCCAGCAGGCCGTCTCGTACGTCGTCGTTCATGCGGGGCATCGTCGCAGGTCGCCGTGGAGCGTGGTGCGGCGGCTGCCAGATGACGGAACGCCATACCGCGCCCCGGTGGTTGTGGCGGCCGGGCCCATAGGTGACCCGTGCGGCCCGCCCCTAATCTCCCGGCCATCACCCCGACATGAACGAGCCGCCCGGGAGATTCCATGCGTCCATTCCACCGTCTCCGTTCACTCCGCCCACTCCGCCCACTCCGCCCGCGCGGGCCGCGCCGGCTCACAGCGCTGCTGCTGTTCGCCGCCGCGGCCCTGTTCCCCGCCGCGTCGCCCGCGGCGGCCGCCGCGCCCACGCCCGTACCCGGCCAACTGCAGCCGTACAACGTAGAAGCCGTCTACAGCTCCGGCATATCGTCGGGCGGCTACATGGCCACCCAGCTCCATGTGGCGTACTCCGGTACGTTCAGCGGCTCCGCGGCCTTCGCCTCGGGCCCGTACGGCTGCGCCCAGAACACGCTCTCCACCGCCCTCAACGCGTGCATGAACACCACGCAGGACCTCCAGCTCGCGAAGCTGGAGCAGACCACGCGGGACTGGTCGGCCCAGGGGCTCGTCGACCCCGTCGCCCACCTCTCGGGCGACCCGGTCTACGTCTTCAGCGGGTCGGGCGACACGACGGTGAAGCGGCCGGTGGCCGACGCGCTGGCCGACTACTACGGCCGGTTCGGCGCGCGGGTCCAGTACAACCGCACCACGGCTGCGGGCCATGCCTGGATCAGCCCGCTCGGCCCCAACTCCTGTACGGTCACGCAGAGTCCGTGGATCAACAACTGCGGCATCGACGCCGAGCGTGAGCTGCTCGGCCACCTGCTCGGCTCCGTCGCGGCCCCGAGCGGCTCCCCCGGCGGCACGCTGATCCAGTTCGACCAGAACGCGTACGCGCCCGGTGGCGCGGCGGCGCCGCTGTCCCTCGACGACAAGGGCTTCGTGTATGTGCCCGCGTCCTGCGCGCAGGGCGCGTCCTGCACGCTGATGGTGGCGCTGCACGGCTGCAAGCAGGGCCACGGATACCAGGGCTTCGGGACCCAGTTCGTCGACAAGGCGTATCTCAACGAATACGCCGACACCAACGACATGATCGTGCTGTACCCGCAGGCCGTCGCGACGGCCACCCTGGAGAACCCCAACGGCTGCTGGAACTGGTGGGGTTACCTCGGGGACTCGGCCCACGCCCGGCACGGCGGCAAGCAGATCGAGGCGGTCATGGGGATGGTCCGGGCGCTGCGCGGGTCCGCTCCGCCGCCGGTGACCGACCGGGTGACGCTCTCCAGCGTGGACGCGCAGGACGGCTATGTGAAGGCCGCGGCCGACGGATCGGGCGCGGCGGTGGGCACGCTGGAGGACACCTACGGTCTCGCGCTGGGCCGGGGCACCGACTCCAAGGTGAACCGGACGCTGCTCTCGTTCGACACCTCGCGGATCCCGGCGGGCAAGGAGATCACCCGCGCCTATCTGACGGTGAACCGCAGCAGCGGTTCGGGCGATCCGTGGTCGTCCCCCGCGGGCAACCGGCTCGTCGTGGACGTCACCACGGGCTGCGTGGGCGCGTGCGCCGTCGAGGCCTCGGACTGGTCGGCGGCGGCCACGGTGGCGGGCGGGGCGCAGATCGCCTCGTTCTCCTCGGGCAGCGCCTCCTCCACGGATCTGTCCGCGCAGGCGCTCGGCGCCCTGAACCGCGGCGGCACCACACAGATGCGGCTGCGCTTCGAGGCGGCCCCGGCCTCGACCGCGTATCTCTTCGTCAACAAGGACACTCCGGTGACGCTGACGGTCGAGTACCGCTGACCGCTCACCGCCGGCGCGCCGGTGTGCCGGCCGGGTCCATGGCAGAAGGGGACCTCGGGAGGCTGTGAGGGCCCGGAGCGGGTCGGCCGCCGCCGTGCGGTCACCCGTTCGGAGGGCGGTACGGGAGGGACCTGACGCGCGAGGCGAACCGCCGAGCACCGCACGGGGGAGCGGGGAACGCCGGCCGCCGCCACGGTCCGTGGCCGCGCGCCGCCGAGTGGGGGACGACGGCAGCTGGTGCAGTGGAGGGAGAACTGCCCGGACGTCGACGCACCTGGACGGCACCACATGACCATGTCCCCCCTCGGTTCCTTCGGTGGACCGGACCCGTTCAACGAGCTCCTCAACCGCTTCTTCGGCATGTCCCCCGGCGCCTCTCCCCCGGCCGTCCAGCGGGTGCCGATCGGCCGGCTGCTCACCGACTCGGCGCGGGAACTGATCGGGCGGGCGACCGCCCGGGCCACCGAGGACGGCAGCGCGGACCTGGACACCGAGCATCTGCTCTGGGCGTGCACGCAGGCGGAACCGGCGCGGAGCCTGCTCGCGCGGGCGGGCGCCGACCCCGACGAGCTGGGCAAGGCGGTCGCGGACGTGCTGCCCGGCGCGAGCGGCGTCCCGTCGGCGAAGCCCGGACTCACCCCGGCGGCCAAGCGCGTCCTGCTGCGCGCGTACGAGCGCTCGCAGGAGTCCGGTGTCTCCTACATCGGACCGGAGCACATCCTCGGCGCCCTGCTCGACGACCCCCGTGCGGCGGCGGCGAAGCTGCTGAGCGCGTACGGGACGGATGTCGGCGGTCTGCGCTCGACCGCCGACCGGGCCGCACGGGCGGAGGGCGCGCCCGCGGCCCGGCCGGAGAGCACGACGCCCACACTCGACGAGTACGGCCGGGATCTGACGGAGGAGGCACGGGCCGGGAAGCTCGACCCGGTGGTCGGACGGGCCGAGGAGATCGAGCAGACCGTCGAGATCCTCTCCCGCCGGTCGAAGAACAACCCGGTCCTCATCGGTGAGCCGGGCGTGGGCAAGACCGCGATCGTGGAGGGGCTCGCCCAGCGGATCGTGGCGGGCGAGGTGCCGAAGACGCTGGAGGGCAAGCGGGTCGTCGCGCTCGACCTCTCCGGGCTCGTCGCCGGCGCCCAGTATCGCGGCCAGTTCGAGGAGCGGCTGAAGAACGTCATCGACGAGGTGAAGGCGGACGCGGACGCGACGGTGCTGTTCATCGACGAGCTGCACACCGTGGTGGGGGCGGGCGCGGCGGGCGAGGGCGCGATGGACGCCGGCAACATGCTCAAGCCGGCACTGGCCCGCGGCGAGCTGCATGTCGTGGGCGCGACCACGATCGACGAGTACCGGCGGTACGTGGAGAAGGACGCCGCGCTGGAGCGGCGCTTCCAGCCCGTGTTGATCCCCGAGCCCTCGGTGGAGGAGACGATCCAGATCCTGGAGGGGCTGCGGGACTCCTACGAGGCCCACCACCAGGTCCGCTACAGCGACGCGGCGCTCGTGGCGGCCGCCGAGCTCTCCGACCGCTATGTCTCCGACCGGTTCCTGCCCGACAAGGCCATCGACCTGATCGACCAGACGGGCGCCCGGGTGCGGCTGCGCTCCCTGGGCAGGTCGAGCGAGGTGGCCGGCCGTGAGGACCGGCTCGCGAAGCTGGGGCGTGAGAAGGACGAGGCCGTCGCGGCCGAGGACTTCGAGAAGGCGAACGAGCTCAAGCAGGAGATCGCCCGTGTGGAGGCCGAGCCGGCCGGCGTCGAGGAGCGGCGCGAGGGCGTGATGGAGGTGACGCTCGACGACATCGCGGAGGTGCTGTCCCGGCGTACGGGCATCCCCGTGGCGCAGATGACGCAGAGCGAGAAGGAGAAGCTGCTCAAGCTGGAGGACGCCCTGCACAGCCGGGTGGTGGGCCAGGACGAGGCGGTCACCGCCATCGCCCAGGCCGTGCGCCGCAACCGGGCGGGCATGGGTGACCCGCACCGTCCGGTGGGCTCCTTCCTCTTCCTCGGCCCGACGGGTGTCGGCAAGACGGAACTGGCCAAGGCGCTGGCGGAGTTGCTGTTCGGCGACGAGAGCCGCATGGTCCGCTTCGACATGAGCGAGTTCCAGGAGAAGCACACGGTCTCCCGGCTCGTCGGCGCCCCGCCCGGATACGTCGGACACGAGGAGGCGGGCCAGCTGACCGAGAGGGTGCGCCGGCAGCCGTACAGCGTCCTGCTCTTCGACGAGGTGGAGAAGGCGCACCCCGATGTCTTCAACACCCTGCTCCAGGTGCTGGACGACGGCCGGCTCACGGACTCCCAGGGGCGGACGGTCGACTTCCGCAACTGTGTGGTCATCATGACGTCGAACATCGGCGCCCAGCGGATCCTGGCCCATCACGGGGACGTCTCCGAGATCCGGGACGATCTGATGCGGGACCTGCGCGGCCACTTCGCGCCCGAGTTCCTCAACCGTATCGACGAGACGATCATTTTCCACGGTCTCG